>CAYYWP010000094.1:0-7277 GCA_964475125.1 uncultured Binatia bacterium (SeqCode)
GAGCGGCGCGCTCCAAGACGCCGGCACTACCGATGTTAGTGGTACAGGACACTAGATCGCCTCAGGTCGCTCTGTGTTCATCGGTGGAGTGGGGGGTGGTTCTGTGTTCATCTGTGCTTCCGCCGGGAGCGACCTCGCGTCGCCGACGGGCTCCGGCAGGATGGCGCGCAGCAGCTCGGATTCGAGCTTGGGCAGCAGCTCGATGATGCGCTGCCAATGGGAGACCTCGGCGAGCAGGGCTTGGATGGCGGGCTGCGACCAGCCGAACATCTCGGCGCGGCGCGCGTCTTCGACTCCTTGCCGGAAGGTCTGCCACGCCGAATCGATCGCGGCCGGCGATCGCGCCGCGGCCAGGCGCGTGGCGTTCTCGGCGGCGCGGTGACGGCGGCTGCCGGTGCGGGCGCGGTGATGGCGCGCCTCGAGGATGCTGACGAGGCGCTCGAGACGCTCGCGCAGGCCGACTTCGATGACCGCCAGCGCGGCCTCGACGGCGGGGCTCAAGAGGGGCCGCGGGCTGCTGCGCCGGGCGTGGCGGAGCAGGGCGAAGCGGTAGGTGATGCGGCGCAGGAGGCCGGCGGCTTCGACCGTGGCCTCCGGGTCGACCCCGCTGGCGGGTCCCTCGATGCGCGCTTCGTCGGCGAGGCGGAGCATGTCGGCGAGCCCGGCGGTGATGCGGTCGTGTAGGGCGCGGGTACGCGACGCCGCCGGCAGCGGGCGCCCGGGCACCGGCAGGGCGAGTAAGAGGTTGCGCAAGAGCTCGGCGAAGCGGCTGACGATCTGGCGGCCGGCGTAATCGGGCGCCACGACCTGGAAGACGCCGAGGAGTAGCGCCGCACCGACCAGAGTGCCGAAGAAGCGCCACAGCGCGACCTGCACATCGACCACCGGTCCGTTGGCGACCATGATGATCATGTACGTGGCCGCGACCTGGACACCGAAGTAGGAGAGCTTCGGGGAGCCGAGGGCGACGTAGGCCCACGGCAGCAGGACGGCGAAGAAGACGACGATCCAGGTGGTCATGTCGCCGGCGTTGGGCATGACCGTGATCACCGTCAGGATGGCCAGCAGCCCGCCGATGGCCACGCCGGCGAGGCGCAGCCCGGCCTTGCGAACGGTGGCGCCGTAACTGCCCTGGATGAGAATGAGCGGATTGAGCACGACGGTTTCCATCTCCGGTTCGTGGGAGACGATGCCGACGATCAGCGCCAGCGTGCAGGCGAGACCGATCTTCATGGCGAACTGCGCCGCGAAGCGATCGAAGGGCGGAAACACGCTCGCCGCTGGCCGCGCGCCGCCCTCGGGCGGGAAGTGCTCGAGTGCCTCGGGTGGGCGATGGAGCACGTCGGTCAGGCCGATCAGCGCTTGCGCGAAACTGTGCAGGTTGGACGACTCCTCCAGGGCGACTCCGGTGACGGCGCCTTGCGCGGCGAGGGCCTTCTCGCGCCTGCCGAGATCGGCGACGAGGGTGTCGAAGTCGGGCCACGCGTGGTCGAGTTGCGGATCGGCGTGAACGATGACGTGCTCTGGATCGCGCGCGGCCCGGGCGAAGCGCTCGAGTGCCCCGTCGATGGCGCCGAGCAGGGCGCCGATCTCGGCGTCGAGCAGACCGCGCATGGTGTGACCCACGTCGCGCCGCGCCGCGGTGTCGGCGATTCCGGCGAAGGTGGCGGCGCGCTCGCCGGCGGTGATCAGCGCCACGCAGGCGCGCTCGAGCTCGAGATCGAGATGCTCCATCCGCACCAGGCTGAGCAGCTGCAGGTGCTGAGCCAGGCCCGAAAGGGGTTGCACGTCGTCGCCGATCGGTGCGCTCGGGCCGGCTCGAAAGCGCGCCCCGGCGGCGCGCAGGCGCTGCCGGATGGTCAGGAACGACTCGCTCAGCGCCGCGGTCAACCGATCGCGGGCGGTCGGCACGGCGCGCACGCGCGCGAAGAGGGTGGCGACGACCACGCCGATGGCGAAGCCGACGGAAATGTTGAGCGCCGTGAGACCCAGCGTCTGCGGCCGCAGCACGCCCATGTACGTCACCGCCGCCAGGGTGAGCGCCAAACAGTAGCCGGCGACCGGATTCTGCCGGATCGGAACCAGGTAGGTGATGGCGGTCGTGGCGACGAAGAAGCCGGGGATGAGCAACCAGGGCACCTGCACGGCGAACCCGGCGCAGGCGAACCCCAGGGTGCCGCCGGCGGCGATCACGGCGAGGCGAATGACGAGCAAGCGCCAGGTGCAGACCACGCTCGGCAGCAGGCTCTTGAAGGCCATCAGCGGGGCCGGAAAGGTGGCGAACTGCAGCGTCAGGGCCGCGATCAGCGCCGTCGTGGCACTGGCGCTGAGGGCGAGCGCGGCCCGCCAGCGGCCGCGCCTCGGCGCCAGCTCGTGGCGCAGCCAGGCGGGCAGCAACGGCGCGGCGCGCCGCATCAGCGCGGGAGCCCCGCGCCGGGCGTCGGTGCGACACGCCGGCCGGCGGGCGCACAGCCGCCGCGAGTCATTATCCCTCGCCTCGCACCGTCACCACGGCCGTCTGGCCCATGCGAAACGGATGAGCGGGATCGTGCTCCTCGAGCACGATGCGCACCGGAAAGCGTTGCGCCAGGCGGACCCAATTGAGCGTCGGCTCGACGGCCGGGAGGACGCCGACGCTGGCGCCGTTGTGTTGATAGAGGGCCCAGCCGATGCCTTGCACGCGGCCGCGAAACCGCCGCGCCGGGTAGCTGATCAGGTACACGTCGACCGGCATGCCCGGTCGGATGTAGCGCAGGAACGACTCGCGAAAGTTCGCCATCACGTACCATTCGCGGTCGTCGACCAGGGCGAAGACCTCCTGGCCCTTGTTGGCGTACTGGCCGACGGCGATGTTGAGGTTGGTGACGTAGGCATCGAAGGGGGCGCGCACGGAGCAGTACTGCACGTTCAACTCGGCATCGTAGACCGCCGCCTGCGCGGCCTGGCGGCGGGCGTTGACGTCGCCGAGCTGGCCGAGCAAGTCGCGCTGCCGGCCGAGCTCCGAGCGGGCGCGATCGACGGCGGCGCGCGCCGCCCGCGCCTTGGTGCGGGCTTCTTCGACCTGGTCGCGGGTGACAAACTGCCCACTCAGCAACGGCTCGACCCGGCGCAGGTAATCCTCGGCATAGGCCGCCTCGGCCTCGCGTTCGACCACGACGGCGGCCGCCCCATCGACGGCGCGCTCGTAGCCCTTGATCTCCAGGTTGGTCAGCTCGAGCTGGGCCTGGGCCTGGTCGAGCACGGCCTGATAGGGGCGCGGGTCGACGACGAAGAGCAGGTCACCCGGCGTGACGCGCTGATTGTCGACGATCGGCAGCTCGACGATGGGACCGCTGACGTGCGGGGCGATGCCGATGGTGTTGGCGCGCACGAAGGCGTCGTCGGTGCGCGGATGGACGTAGAGGGCGCGGTAGACGTACGCTCCCAGCGCCACCGTTGCCGCGACGATGGCGATGCCGAGGACGCGTCCGGCCAGCCGCAGCGCGATGCTGTTGCGGTCGTCGGCCATGCCGGGGTCAGACGCGGAAGAACAAGAGCCAGGTGGTCATGGTCAGCAGGAGGGCGAGGCAGGTATAGATGAGCGGCAAGGGGCCCAGATGGGGCTCGAGGCCGCAGCGCGCCAGCAAAGGGCGTAGACCAACCGTAGCCAGGATGCCGACCAGCAGGCAGAGCATCCAGGCGGGGAAGAAGGCACCTTCGAGGTCGAACACCGGATCGTAGGTAGGCAGTGACACCGCCGCCAGCGGTGCGATTGGCCGTGGCGTGCACTTCGTATATGCACGGCGCCGCCGCGGCGGGCGCAGGGCCTCGCGCGTTCGGTCGAGCATGGCGACAGTAGAGACACCATCGGTCGGTCGGAGTAAAGCCCGCGCCGCGGCGGGCGGCGCGTTGCTCTGCGCGCTGAGCGCGTGGGGGTGTCAGTTGTGGAGGCCGCCGCCGGATCTCCGTCCGGCCATGGCGCCGGAAGCGCTGGCGCCGCCGGCGCGCCCGCGCGCCTGGGTGCCGGGTGAAGCGGCGGAGGCCCTGCGGGCGCCGCCCGACGCCTGGCGGAGCGCAGAGCGCACACTGCCGAGCGAGCAGGAGGAGCACGACCTGGCGGCGCTGATCGATGTGGCGCTGCGCGACAATCCCGATACGCGGGCCGCGTGGGAGGCAGCGCGGCAGGCCGCCGCCGCCTACGGCCGCTCGCTGGCGCCGTTCTTTCCAACCGTCAGCGTCGCCTCGAACATGACCCCGGCGAGTCGCTTTCAAGAAGCGACGGGTACGGGCCCGCTGACCGTGCACTTGCGCGCCGCGCATCCACAGATCGCCCTGACTTACACGCTGCTCGACTTCGGCCGCCGCGCCCAGTCGGCGGAGCTGGCGCGCCAGCGTCTGATCGCCGCCAACTTCAGCTTCAACCGCCGCCTGCAGGACATCGTCTTCGATGTGCAGCGCGCCTACTATCGGCTCGACGCCGCACACGGTTTGGAACGCGCCGCCGAGCGCAATCTCGAGCTCGCCCGCACCGTGCTGGCCGCCGCCGAGCAGCGCCTGGCGGTCGGCTTGGCGACCCGCCCGGAGGTGTTGCTGGCGCGCCAGGTGGAGGCGCGCGGCAAGTACGACCTCGAGAACGCTCACGTCGAAGTGAAGAATGCCGAGGCCGATCTCGCGCTCACCCTCGGGCTGCCGGCCAACCGGCCGCTCCACATCGAGAGCCTGACCGAATTGACGCGCCCGGCGGGGCTCGACGGCGCTGTCGACACGCTCATCGACGCCGCCTTGCAGCAGCGCCCGGATCTGTCGGCGCGCCTGGCCGAGACGCGCGCCGCCGAGGCCGCGGTGGCCAAGGCCAAGGTCGATTTCCTCCCGAGCCTGGGATTCCGCGGCGCTTACGGGCAGGAAGTGTGGGATTTCTCGGCTGGCAGCCGATCGGGTCTGAGCGCCAACGAGCCCGCCTACCAGACGCTGTTCGCGTTCAACTGGGATCTCTTCACCGGCTTCGAACGCGTGAACGCCCTGCGCGAAGCCGAGGCGGTCAGCGCCAAGGCGCAGGCCGAGCTCGCCGCCACGCAGCTCGGCGCCATCGCTGAGGTGTGGCGCGCCTATCACGACTACCGCGCCGCGGTGCGCAAGCTGGACTTCGCCGAGGCGCTACTCGCGGCGTCGCAGGATGCCTACGACGGGACCTTCAAGACCTACGGGGTCGGCCTGAGCGACATCGTCGAGCTGCTGACCGCCGAGCGCGATCTCGCCAACGCCCGCTACACGCTGGTCTTGTCGCGCGCCGAGCTGCTGACCACGGCGGCCCGCGTCGCCTACGCGGCGGGCGCGAACCTGCGTGAGCGATAAGGGCGGTTCGAATCAAACCACGAAGGCCACGAAGCGCAGGTCGTGGTCTTCGTGTCCTTCGTGGTTGACCCGTTTTTTTTCAGGTCAGGATTTGGCCCGGCGCTGCCGGTAGGCCACCGCGCAGCGCAGGGCGAGAGCGGCCACGAGCAGCATCACCATGGGCGCGTATCGCGCCGGGTGAGCGGCTGCGAGCTGTGCGTAGGTCATGAAGAAGACGAACCACAGGTAGTACATCCCCGTCTTGTGCATCGCCTTCCAGCGTCGGGCGCCGAGCCAGGCGGCGGAGCGGTCGAACGACGTCGCGGTCATCAGCGCCAGGAAGAGGTAGCCGATCCCGCCGATGACGACGGTGGTCGGATCGAAGCGGAACTCCGGGTTGAGGCGGGCGACCTGGACGATGGCGAGCAGGTGGATCGCATGCGAGGCGGCGAACGACACGCCGATGTAGCGCCGGTTGGCGAGCAGCCAGGCGGTGCCGCGAGTCCGCCACACGGCGCGCAGCGACGAGGCGATGAAGGGGGTTGAGAAGAACAGCAGCGAGGTCTTGGCGCTGGTCCGGATCACGGCGCTCCAGCCCTCGGCGCCCCCGGCGGTGAGCGTGAACATGAAGCTGCAGAGCGTGCCGGTCGCGACGGTCGCCCAGAGCGTGAACGGCCAACCGCTTGGCAGCGACCAGCCAGTGCTGACGCGCGTCGGCGCGGCCTCTGCGCTCATGGCGCGGCTGTTAGTCGAAGTGCCTAGAGGACTCAAGCCCGAGCGCCGGCCGACCTCACCGGAGCATGGACGCTACAGGCGCGCCGTCCACGGTGCCCACCACAGCACCGGGGCGAGCCAGACGAGCGTTGGCAGGGTGGCACAAGCCGTGACGGCGGCGCGAAAGCCGGGGGAGAGGAGCGGGAAGGCGATGAGGAGCGACAGCAAGAGGCCGAGTGACTGGCGCCCGACCGCCATGATGTGGAGGTAGGAGTCTCCCGGCAGGGAGAGCGTGAGCAGGCAGTGCGTGGCGACCAGCCAGGCGAGCGGCGCGCTGGGTTGGCGCCACAGCCAGGCCAAGGCGCCAGGCGTAAGGGCGAGGGCGGGCAGGCCCACGAACAGCAGGGCGGAGGCGCGCCCGGGCTCGAGGTCGATGAGTGACCATGCCCCGCTCAGAGGAGCCAGGGCGAGTTTGTGCGCCCCGGCGTACGCTTCGCCGGGAACGCGATGCGCGACCGCGAACTGCCAGGCGAGCTGCGGCAGGGCGGTGGCCGCCAGCGCGGCGGCGCGCCAGGGGCGCCGCGCGACGATCTCGGCCGCGGCGAGGGCGAAGGCGCAGAGCAACGCGGTCTCGCGGCCCAGTCCGGCGAGCGCGAAACAGGCCCAGGCGGCCAGGCGTTGTCCGCGCAGCCAGGCGACGATGCCGGCCGCCGCCAGGGCATAGGCGAGCGGCTCGGTGAGGTCGCGCGAGTAGGCGAGAAACGTGCCAGCATAAAACGGAAAGGCGAGGCCCCACCATGGGCTGATGCCCGCCGCCGCCAGCCAGCCGGCGCACACCGCCGTGCCGGCGACGATGGCCGCGTAGGAGACGGCGAGGAGCGTCCACGGCAACGCCGGCGCCTGGCCAAGCGCGAGGACCTGCGCCAGGGCGGGATACAGCATGCGCCCGAAGCGATACGCAGGGGCGTCCAAGTAGGGAATGGCCGCCCAGCCGTCGCGCGCGATGTAGTAGTACATCTGTCCGTCGTAACCGCTGTGCGTGCCGGCGACGCCGTGCGCCCAGCGCTCGCCGATCCAGACGAACCAGAATGGGTTCCAGCCGTGCAGGGCGAGAGCCAGCAGGGTGAAGGCGGCGTACGCGGCGGCGGCGGTGAGCGCCACGGGGAGCGCAGGCCCGGTCGCCGCGGCGCGCATCGAGCGACACTGGCGGGCGCGGTGAATCCGGTCAAGCGGCTTGCGCATCTCATGCTTGC
>CAYYWP010000094.1:7287-16813 GCA_964475125.1 uncultured Binatia bacterium (SeqCode)
GCCGACGCGGGCGTAGGTCGCAGTCACGCGCCGGCGTGGCGCAGAAGGAGGCTGGCGGATGGATGCTCCGACGCCCGGTGGCGTGTCGGTTCGAGTGACCCGCGCGGCGGCGGATGCGGCGCCGACGCTGGCGCGCGCCGAGGAGCCGATGACGGTGGTGATCTTCGGCGCCTCCGGCGACCTGGCCAAGCGCAAGCTCATCCCGGCGCTCTACCACTTGCAGCAGGCCGGTTGCCTGCCGCCGCGCTACGCCCTGATCGGCATGTCGCGCACCCCGCAATCCGATGCGCAGTACCGCGAGGCCATGCGCGCAGCGCTGTCCGAGCGGGTCGGCGCCGAGGTATCGGCAGACGATCCCCTGGTGCAGGCGCTGCACTATCATCCCGGCGACGCGGACGATCCCGCCGCCTTTGCGGGGTTGCGCGAGAAGATCGAGAGCCTCGAGCGCGCCCGCCAGCTGCCCGGCAATCGACTTTTCTACCTCTCGGTGGCGCCGACATTCTTTCCGATCATCGTCAAACAGCTCGCCGCCGCTGGGCTCATCTATGATCCCGACGCGCCGCAGTGGTCGCGGGTGATCATCGAGAAGCCGTTCGGCCACGACCTGCAGAGCGCGATCGAGTTGACGGCGGCGATTCGCGCCGTGCTCGACGAGAGCCAGATCTACCGCATCGATCACTACCTCGGCAAAGAGACGGTGCAGAACATCCTCAGCTTCCGCTTCGGCAACTCGATCTTCGAGCCGCTGTTCAACCAGCGCTACATCGACAGCGTGCAGATCACGGTCGCCGAGACGCTCGGCATGGAAGGCAACCGCGGTGCCTACTACGAGACGGCCGGCGTGCTGCGCGACATGGTGCAGAACCACATGATGCAGCTCCTCTGCCTGATCGCCATGGAGCCGCCGGCGGCGATCGACGCGCGCGCCGTGCGCGACGAGAAGGTGAAGGTGCTGCGCGCGCTGGTGCCGCTGTCGGTCGCCGAGGTGGCGGCGGCGACGGTGCGCGGGCAGTACGGCGTCGGCGAGCGCAACGGCGCCATCGTCAAAGGCTACCGGCAGGAAAACGGGGTCGATGCGGGATCGCTCACCCCGACCTATGTGGCGCTGCGCACCAAGATCGAGACCTGGCGTTGGGCCGGCGTGCCGTTCCTGCTGCGCTCCGGCAAGCGCCTGTCGGCGCAGGTCTCGGAGATCGCCCTGCGCTTCAAACGGCCGCCGATGCTGCTGTTCCGCGAGATCGCCGAACGCGAGGGTCTGGCCCCGCCCCAGCCGCGCTCGAACTACCTAGTGCTGCGCATTCAACCGGATGAGGGCATCAGTCTGTCCTTCGCCTGCAAACGTCCGGGCATGCAGATGCGGCTCGAGGAGGTGACGATGGACTTCCTCTACGACCGCGCCTTCCAACAGCGCTCGCCGGAGGCGTACGAGCGGCTGCTCCTCGACGCCTTGCGCGGCGACGCCTCGCTCTTCACGCGCTCGGACGAGGTCGAATACGCCTGGCGCTTCGTCTCCTCCCTTCTCGACGGGTGGGCCGGCCTGCCGGCGCCGACCTTTCCCAACTACTACCCGTTCAGCGACGGGCCCGAAGAAGCTGCCCGCCTGATGAGCGGCACGGGGACGCACTGGCGCAGTCTGGTCGACGCGGCGCGCAGCGGCGGGCCGTGCTGAGCACGATCAAGGGCGTGACCGGTGGCCGGTGACCAGTGGCCGGTGGATCGGAGGGCGCGAGGGCGAAATGGCGACTTGTGTGTTGGCGGGCGACATCGGCGGCACGAAGACGAACCTGGCGATCTATGCGCTCGCCGGCGCCGGCAAGCTCGCCCTGGTGCGTGAAGCGTCGTTCGTCAGCCGCGACTACGCCGACCTCGAGGCGGTGGTCGAGGCGTTCCTGCCCGACGACCACGAGCGCATCGCCGCCGCCGCCTTCGGCATCGCCGGTCCGGTGATCGACGGCGTGGTCCAGGTCACCAACCTGCCGTGGCGGGTCGAGGCACCGGCGCTCGGCCGGGCGATCGGCTGTCCGAGCGTGCGCCTCATGAACGATCTCGAGACCACGGCCTTCGGCGCGCTGTTCGTCGATGACGACGATATGCTGGTGCTCAACCCCGGGCATCCCGAGGCGGGCAATCGGGCGATCATCGCAGCGGGGACCGGGCTGGGGCAGGCGCTGCTGTTTTGGGACGGCAGGCATTATCACCCTTCGGCGACCGAAGGCGGACACGCGGATTTCGCCCCGCGCGACGAGCGCGACGATGGGTTGACGCGCTTCCTGCGCCAGCGCCATGGCCGCGTCTCCTGGGAGCGCGTCCTCTCCGGGCCGGGCATGCACAACCTCTTTCGCTTTCTCGACGAAGGACTGGGCCGCCCCGTGTCTGCGGCCACGCGGGCGCGCCTGCAAGGCGAGGATCCGGCGGCGGTCATCGGCGAGCTCGGCGTCGCCGGCGGTTGTCCGACCTGTGTCGAGGCGGTGGAGTGGTTCGTCAGTCTCTATGGGGCGCAGACGGGTAACCTCGCGCTCGCCGCTATGGCAGTCGGCGGGCTCTATGTCGGCGGCGGCATCGTCACCAAGCTGTTGCCGAAGATGCGCGACGGCCGCTTCATGGCCGCCCTGGTCGCCAAGGAACCGCACCGCGCGCTGCTCGAGCACATGCCGGTGTACGTGTTGCTCAATCCCAAGACCTCGCAACTGGGGGCCGCCTACGCGGCCGCCGAACTGGCCGTGGACTAGCCTCGACCCGACACCTCAACGCAGGGACACCGGGTCAGCGGTACGGTGGCGGCGTGCGTGAGCTCGATTGTTCGGATTGAGACTGACGCCTCGCCTCGGGAATCGACGCGCACTATCCGGAGCCGGCGCGGTCGCGCCGCGCCGACGCGCC
This sequence comes from uncultured Binatia bacterium (SeqCode), assembly GCA_964475125.1. Lineage (GTDB taxonomy): Bacteria > Desulfobacterota > Binatia > HRBIN30 > CADEER01 > CAYYWP01. The sequence continues at coordinate 10,168 of CAYYWP010000094.1, forward strand.
GCGCTTGACGACCGTGTAGGCAAAGCTGTTCAGATGCCCCTCGGGTCCCTCGTCGCGGACGTCGATGGCTGTGGCACCGGCGCACGACAGCAGGGATCGGACCTGGTCGGTGGCGATGCCATGCATCTCCATTTGCGGTCGCCCACTCAACACCGACAGCAGGATGAAGATGCGCTGATAGGTACGATGCCGCCAGTGCCTACAGGCGGAAAGGGCGCCGCGCGGTCGTGCCGGCAGCTGGAAGAACAGGGCGCCGCCGGGCTCGAGGACGCGCATCAACTCGACCAGGTAGCGCTTGGCGCGGCGCGGCCTCATGTGTTGCAGGACCAAGCGTGAGCAGATCAGGTCGAATGAGGCATCGGCGAAGACGCGCAAGTCGCCGCGCTCACGGTGCACGAACGTGACGTGCGGCGGAGGCCCGAGCTCGCTGGCGCGCCGCACCATGGTCGGCGATATGTCGATGCCGACCACGCTGTCGGCGTACGCAGCCAGGGGGCGCGTCAGGCGCCCCAGGCCGCAACCGAAGTCGAGCGCGCGGCGGAAGTGGCGCCGGTGGGCGAGGCGCTCGACGTACGTCATGAGTGCGGCGATTTCCTGTTCCCCGGTGAGGAAGAACTCATCGAGATTCCATCCCGACTCGCGCCTCTGGGGATGAGTCAAGATGGCATACGTCGGGTTCCAGCGGGCGAGTCTTTCCCAGGTGAGGGCGAGCAAGTCCATGCCGACCACACTCCCGTACACCGCTAACCTTGATCGGGCAAAAGAAAGTCAACGCACAGCCGCGGAGTCCGCAGAGAACGCGGAGCACGAGGGTCTAGAGAGTGAACCCCAAACCCAATTGACGATGACGATGAGTCAGCGCTCGAGCTCATGCACGTTGCCTCTGGGTCCTCTCGGACTCCGGGTCTCTGCGTTGAGGTGTCTGTCAGATCAAGGCTAGTAGAGGCGCTGGCTACTGAGGTCGGCGTCGTATCCTTCGCCGCCTGGAACGCCGTCGCCGCCGAAGGAGACGATCTCGAAATTCCGCCCGTCGCTCCGATAATCGTACGGACGACCCCAGGGGTCGACGGGAAGGCCGTCGATGTACCCTTCCGGATCGTATCGCGGCAAGTCCGCGGGCGGCGGCGGTCTGAGGGCGGCGAGGCCCTCCGCGCTGGTCGGGTAGCGGCCGTTGTCGAGGCGAAAGGTTCGCACCGCCTGGTCGAACGACTTGATCTGCATTTTCGCCGTTTTCACCATCGCCCGGTTGGGGTGGCTCATCAGCTGTGGGGCGACAATGGCCACCAATAGCCCGATGATGAAGACGACCACCATGATCTCGATGAGCGTGAACCCAGCCTGCCTTCGTCGATGTATGAGGCGACCTCCCGTGAGTTGAGTGAACACCCGAGGCACGGACGTCCCGGCACCGCTGTTATTCGCACCGCAATCGATCCAGCACCGCGGGGACCTTCAAGCCGTAGCCGCGGGACCTGTGCCCGCCGGCAGCGCAGCGCGCTGCCGGGAGGGGAGGGGTGTGGCAATACGGCAGGGTCGGTATGGGCTCCCAGCGTAACCCAAGCCGTGCCGCGCGCGCGGCGCGCTGCGCGCGCTACCCCAACAGCTCGAGCAGCTCGACCAGGCGCGTGATGCGCCGGCAGTCGACATCGCCGTAGAGCATCAGGGGATCGATGAGGATGCCCTCGGCGCCGGCGTTGCGGGCGCCACGGACATCGAGCTCGTAAATGTCGCCGACGTGGACGGCCTCCGCTGCGGCGACGTCGCAGGCCTGCAGCGCGAGCTGAAAGATGCGCGGGTCGGGTTTTTCCACGCCGACGAGGTGCGAGTCGATGATGGCCGTGAAGTGATCGGCGATGCCGCTGGCGGCCAGCGCGCCGGCGACGCGGCCGTCGGCGTTCGACACCACGGCCAGCGCCAAGCCGCGCGCGCGCAGGGCGGCGAGCACGTCCGGGGTATCGTCGTGCATGACCCGCCAGAGTGCCGCGCGCCGGTTCTCCGCGACGATGTCGGCGGCCACCGCCTCGCGCAGCGCCGCTGGGACGTCGAGCGTTGCCAGGATGATCTCGACGTAGGGCACCTGTCGCGACGCGTCGGTGCCCGCCGCGCGGCGGCGAAACAGGGCATCGATGGCGGCCTTGGCGCGGTATTCCGATACCGCGACCTGGTGCGCGGTGGCGGGATGCCCGTGGCGTGCCAGACAGGCGGCGATCCACCCGTGGTCGATATGGTGCAAGGTGTTGCCGACGTCGAACAGCACGGCGCGCACGCGGCGGATCATGGCCGCAGGAGCTAGCAACTTCGGGGCGGGGAGAGAAACCGAGAGGTCGCTGGCAACGCCCTGTGACGGGCCGGCGGGCCGCGGCGAGGAATCTCCTGGGATTCATCTTCGCGCTGGAGACACGGCCGTCGCCATGTCACCCTGCGCGCGCATGCAGAGCGAGAAGGTCGAGGCGCTGATCGTCGGGGCGGGACCCGTGGGCTTGACGCTGGCAGCCGAGTTGGCGCGGCGCGGTGTGGACTGCTGGGCGATCGATCGCGCCGCCGGACGGACGGAGACGTCCAAGGCCCTGGTCATCTGGCCGCGCACCCTCGAGCTGCTGGCCATGGCGGAGGACATCGAGCCCTTCTTGAGCGCCGGGTTGCGGGCGCGCGGCAGTCGGCTGTTCAGTGGCGGCCGCCAGCTCGCCTGGCTCGACTTCGCGCGCGCTCGCAGCCAGCACGCCTTCGGACTCATGATCGCACAGCGCGACACGGAACGCCTGCTGGAGCAGCGGGTGATCAGAGCCGGCGCGCGCCTGGATCGCGGCCTCGAGTTGCTGGACTTCACGGCGGGGACGGGCGGTGTGCACGCGCAGCTGCGGCGCGGCGACGGGGCGCCGCTCGAGGTGGAAACGGCCTGGTTGATCGGCTGCGACGGGGCGCATAGCACCGTGCGCCACGGGCTCGGAGTCGACTTTGCCGGCGACACCAACGACAACGACTGGTTCCTCGCCGACGTTCGCCTCGATGGCGACCTGCCACGCGACGAAGTGCGCATCTTCCTGCACGCCGCCGGCGCCCTGGCCTGCTTTCCGCTGCTTCCGGATCGCGTTCGCATCGTCGGCGACCTGGGACCGGCGCGGGGTGAGCACCCGCGCGATCCGACCCTGCAGGATGTGCAGGCGCTGCTCGACCAGCGCGGCCCGAAAGGACTCCGGGCGTACGATCCGGTGTGGCTCTCGGGCTTCCGCATCAACGAGCGGCAGGTGTCCAGCTACCGACGCGGTCGGGTCTTCCTGGCGGGGGACGCGGCGCACATTCACAGCCCGGCGGGCGGCCAGGGCATGAACACCGGCATGCAGGACGCCTTCAATCTGGGGTGGAAGCTCGCGCTCGTGCAGCGCGGTCAGGCCCGTGCCAGCGTGCTCGATTCGTACGATGCCGAGCGGCGCCCCGTCGGCGCGTTGATCGTCCGCGCGACCAGTGCCGTCACTCGCCTGGGGACGTTGCGTCACCCGCTGGCGCAAGCCTTGCGCGACGCCATCCTGGCTGCGGCATATTCGCTGCCAGCGGTACGCGGTCTGGCGGTGAACGCGCTGAGCGAAACCCTGATCACCTATCGCCGCGGCCCGCTGACGCGCGACGAGCGCGCCCCGCTGCAACGCCTGGCGGCGCGGCTCGGCGGCGTCGTCGCCGGCGATCGCGCCCCGGACGCGCTCCTGGTCGGCGCCAACGGCGCCGCGACCTCCGTGGCGGCGCTGCTGCACAGCACCGGAACACACCTGGTATTGCTCCTCGGCGCCGATACCGGAGCGGAGCTGGCTTCGATCGGCAGCACGGTCGAGGCGGCGTTTCCGAGCACCGTGCGCCACTTCGTCATCGGCCGCGCCGCTGGTGTCCTGCGCGACGTGAGCGGGGCGCTGCACCGCCGTTATCGCGTGCGCCCGTCGACCGCGGTCGTGGTCCGCCCCGACGGCTACATCGGCTATGTCGGTGCGCCGGCCCGCGCCGCGGCGATCATCGCCTATCTCGATCGCTACCTCCTCCGCTGACCCCGAGCACCGCACTCGGCCTGTCACTGAGCCCGCGCGACGAGCTGTAGCCGCGGGACCTGTGCCCGCCGGCGACGCCGCGCGTCGCCGGGTGGCGAGGGGTGCGGCGCACGGCAACTGCCGTGCTGCGCTACCGCGCCCGAGTTACGGTTGCCGCGCGCCACCCCACCGGGCAGCGCGCTGCGCTGCCGGCGGGCACAGGTCCCGCGGCTACGGCTCGTCGCGCACGAACTAGCGCAGCCGGGCTACCGCCCGATAGCGATGGCAGTCGACGAGGTGATCGTTGATCAGTCCGGAGGCCTGCATGAAAGCGTAGCAGATCGTCGGGCCGACGAAGCGCATGCCGTACTGGCGCAGGGCCGCGCTCATGGCGCGCGACGCCTCGGTCTCGGCCGGGACCTGCTTCTGCTGGCGCCAGCGGTTCTGGAGCGGGCGATGGTCGACGAACGACCAGAGAAAGCGCTCGAGACTGCCGTGCTCGGCCTGGATGGCCAGCGCGGCGCGCGCGTTGGCAATCGCGGCGTCGATCTTCAGTCGATTGCGCACGATGCCGGCGTCGGCGAGCAGGCGGCGCTGATCGCGGGCGCCGAAGCCCGCGACGGTGGCGATGTCGAAGTTGGCGAAGGCCTTCCGATAGGCCGCGCGCTTGCGCAAGATCGTCAGCCAGCTGAGGCCGGCCTGCGCGCCGTCGAGCACCAAGTGTTCGAAGAGCAGGCGGTCGTCGTGCACCGGAACGCCCCATTCCTCGTCGTGGTAGCGGATGTAGTCGGCAGTCGTGGCGCTCCACGGGCAGCGCGTCGGCGTCGCGGTCGATGGCATAGGCAGGCTCCGAGCTCGACGCTCAGTCACGCCACAACGGCGCGACGCGTGCAAGGGACGGCGTCCACACTTGGCGGTACCCGGGGTGAGCTGCTAGCTGGGCGCTCACGGCGACGACCGGGATGCGATGGCGACTCTCCTCGGACCGACTTCCCACTATTTCTACTCCCAGCGCCTCAAGCTGCACTACGTCGACTGGGGCAACGCCGACCAGCCGCCGCTGCTGCTGATCCACGGCGGCCGCGACCACGCGCGTAACTGGGACTGGGTGGCGCAGGACTTGCGCCGCCACTTCCACGTCATCGCGCCCGATCTGCGCGGCCATGGCGACTCGCAATGGGCGCTCGGCGGCGCCTATGCCATGGTCGACTTCACGCTCGACGTCGTGCAGTTGCTCAGCGCCTTGAACATCGACCGCATTGCGATCATCGGCCACTCGCTGGGCGGCGCGATCGCCTTGCAGTACAGCGGGACGTTCCCGGAGCGGGTGACCAAGGTCGTCGCCATCGAAGGGCTCGGACCGCCGCCGGCGATGCTCAGCGAGCCGCCCCCGGCACACGTCCGCATGCGCACCTGGATCGGCGAGATGAAGGCGCTGGCGCAACGCCATCCGCGCCGCTACACGTCGCTCGATGAGGCGGTGGCGCGCATGCGCGATGCCAACCCGCACCTCAGCCCCGAGCAGGCTCACCACCTGACGCTGCACGGATCGTATCGCGACGAGGACGGTACCTATCTGTGGAAGTTCGACAACTACGTGCGCGCCAGCTCGCCGTACCTCTTCAACCTGGCCGACGCGCGCGATATCTGGACCCAGATCACGTGTCCGGTCCTGCTCCTGCGCGGCACCGAGTCCTGGGCCAGCGATCCCGAGCTCGACGGCCGTGCCAAGGCGTTCAAGCACTACACCTTCTTCAACATCGAGCAGGCCGGCCATTGGGTGCATCACGACCAGCTCGACGTCTTCTTGCGGCGCGTGCGCGACTTTTTCGGCGTCTCGGGGTGAGCCTCAGGCGCCGCGGCGTTTAGTTGCGACGTCGGCGAAGTACTTCCGCGTCTCGGCCGCCACCACCCCGGAGAGGCCGATCAAGCCGATCAGGTTGGGCAGGGCCATGAGGCCGTTCATCACGTCGGCGAATGCCCATACCAGGTCGAGGTGGGCCACCGCGCCGACGGCGATGAGCACGCACCAGACGATGCGATACCAGGTGATGGCGCCTTCGCCGATCAGGTACTCGATGGCCTTTTCACCGTAGTAGCTCCAACCGAGCAGCGTGGTGTAGGCGAAGAGCACGAGGGAGATGGCGACGACGAGATCGCCGACATTGCCGGGCAGGACGCGCGCGAAGGCTTGCGTGGTCAGCTCACCGCCGGTCGCGCCGCTGTCCCAGGCGCCGGAGACGAGGATCACCAGGCCGGTCATCGAGCAGACGATGATGGTGTCGATGAACGTCTGAGTCATCGACACCATGGCCTGCGCCACCGGGTGGCGCGTCTTGGCCGCGGCGGCGGCGATGGGCGAGCTGCCGAGGCCGGATTCGTTCGAGAACACGCCGCGCGCCACGCCCATGCGGATGGTCAGCAGCACCGCGGCGCCGGCGAAGCCGCCGCCGGCGGCGGTCGGCGTGAAGGCGTGGGTGAGGACCAGATCCAGGGCCGGCAGGATGCGATCGGCGTGGATGGCCAGCGCCAGCAGCGACGCGGCGACGTAGCCGACGATCATCACCGGCACCAGCAGGCTGGCGGCGCGGCCGATCCAGCGGATGCCGCCGAGCAGCACCGCGCCGGCGGCGACC
>CAYYWP010000095.1:0-16765 GCA_964475125.1 uncultured Binatia bacterium (SeqCode)
GACGCTCGACCGCAACGGCATGGTACTCAACATGGCGCAGACCTGGCACCAGCTCCGCCCCGGCGAAGTGCGCAACGACTGCGGCGGCTGCCATGCCCATAGCCAGCTTCCCCTCCCGTTCGCCGGCACCGCTGCCGCCCAACCCGGCTATCAGGTCGCCGACCTCAGCAAGACCACTCCGCTGCTGAGCAGGGACGCGCAGGGCAATCCGAGCCTGCGCACGGTGGCGGCGCCGCTGGTCACGGTCGAGTTCCTGCGCGACATCCGCCCCATCCTGCAACGCAGTTGCGTGCCTTGTCATACGAAGAACAATCCCACCCCACCCGGTGCACTGGTGCTCGACGACACCACCAGCCCCGACGGCCGCGTGCCGGGCGACTACGCGCGTCTGGCCGATGACCAGAGCGGCCGCTGGGGCTATCCGTCTCTGGTCTCGTACGGCTGGCGGCAGACCAACGCCAGCCGCTACGTGCGCATGTTCCAGAGCCGCCGCAGTCTGCTGATGTGGAAGCTCTACGGCCAGCGCCTCGACGGCTGGACGAACGCCGATCATCCAACCGAATCCGTGCCGGGGAATCCCGCCACGCTGCCATCGGGCGCCGCCGTCAACGCCGCGGACCTCGATTTCACCGGTAGCGTCATGCCGCCGCCGGGCAGCGGCGTGCCGCCGCTCAGCGAGGATGAAAAAATCCTGTTCGCGCGCTGGATCGATCTCGGCTGCCCGATCAATTGGGGCAGCAACGGCACGACCGCCTACGGCTGGTTTCTCGACGACCTGCGCCCGAGCCTGAACGTCAGCCTGCCGCGCCCGGGCGCCAACGCAGGGCCGCTGGCGCTGATCCGCTTCGGCGCCGCCGATGCGCACAGCGGGGTCGACTGGTCATCGCTTGCGGTCAGCGCCGACTTCTCCGTCAACGGGCGGCCGGCGGGAAGCGAGCTGCGCGACCTGGCCCAGTCGGTCGGCGACGGAATCTACGCCATTGCGCTCAATCCACCGATCGCCAGCCTCGGCACCGCCAACCTGCTGGTCAGCGTCGAAGACCATCAGGGCAACGTCGCACGCGTCGCGCGCCGCTTCGCCGTGCAGGGCAGCAACGCCAGTCCGACGCCGACGCGCACGCCGCTGCCGCCGACGCCGACTGCGTCGTCCACGGCCACGCGCACCGCGACCGCTACCGCGACGGCCAACCAGCCGGCCGCGACGGCGACGCGCACCGCCACGGCGGTCGCCTCGGCGAGCGTCGCCGGAGCCGTGCGCTACTACCGCGGTGACCTCCCGGTGCGGGGAGTCGGCATCGGCGGCACCACCACCAACGCGGACGGTGCGTTCACGCTTAGCGGACCGATTGGTGCCGACCTGCAACTGCGCCCGCAGGCCGCCGGGTCCCTCAACGGCGCGGTGAGCGCCCTCGACGCCGCGTATGTGCTGCAGGCCGTGGCAAACCTGCGCTCGCTCGAGCCGGCCGCCGCGCTGGCCTGCGATACCACCGGCAACGGCAGTCTGAGCACGCTCGACGCCGTGCAGATCCTGCAGCTGGCGGTCGGCATGCGCCCGCGCCTGCCGGTCGCCGAAGCGTGCGGCTCCGACTGGCTGTTCCTCCCAGCCCCAGCCGCGGCGCCGAACCAGCGCGTTACCCAGCCTTCGCTCAGCGGCGGCGTGTGCCAACCCGGCGCGATCGCCTTCACGCCGCTGAGCGGACCGGCAATCAACCAGGACTTCCGTGCCGCCGTCTTCGGTGACTGCACGGGCAATTGGACGCCCGGTGCCGGTGCGGCGTCGCGGCGCCGCGCGGTGGTGTCAGACCAGGTGGTCGTCGGCCGCGCGCGGCGCACGCGCGGTGGCCTGCGCGTGCCGCTGCAAGTGCACGCCGGGACGGCTCAAGCGACCGAACTTATCCTGCGCATAGAGCCATCGAGGCTCCGCTGGCAGGGCGCGCGGCTACTCGGTACAGGCAATGGCATCCTGTTCGACGCGCACGCCACCGCCGATGGGCGAGTCCGCCTCGCCGTGGCCAGCGCAGAGAAGCTCGGCACACTGCGCTTCGCCCTACTCGTCGACCAGATCGCCGCCAGCGCTCCGCCGGCTATCCGCGTCGAGTCGCTACATTTGAGCGAAGCACAACCAGCGCTGGCGCGCGAGCCGTAGCCGCGGGACCTGTGCCCGCCGGCAGCGCGGAGCGCTGCCCGGTGGGGCGGGGCGCGGCAACCACGCGCCGACCACAGTGGACCAAGGACCGGTAGCTACCTCCCGCCACACCACCCGCCACCCGGCGACGCGCCGCGTCGCCGGCGGCCACAGGTGCAGCGGCTACAGCTCGCAGCGTGTCGCACGATGTGCTCCGCGGACCGTCACGTCTCGATCGCGCGCACCAGACCGAGCGTAACCAGCAGAGCGACGGCCTGCGCCCCGACCGCCTCGCCGGCGCCGGCACAGACGTCACCGATGCGCTCGCCGGCGAGGAGGCGGTTGATCACGCCGGCTTCATCCTCCGTCAGGCGCCGCCGAATCACGTCGGCTCGAGGCCGGGCGATCAGCACGCCGCAGGCGCCTGCGGCTGGGCGCACGGGGTCTTTGCCTGCCGCCACGGCTTCGATGACCGGCAGGACGTCAAACCCGCAGCGCAGCAAGCGCACCGCGCCCGTGCAGCGCAGGCGCGCCCTCGGCCAGTCGTCGGCAGCAATCTCCGCCAGCGCCGAGGCGGCGAGCGCTGCGCCGTCATCTGGCTCATCCCCTACCTCGAGCTCCGCCTGCTCGAGTGCCGCCAGTTCGGCCAACACAGCGACCGGCACGCCGAAGTCATCGGCGAAGCGGTACGTCGGAATGAACCGCGGCAACGCGGCGCCGATGGCGTTGAAGGCGTACCCGCACGGCGGATGCGCGGCGACGTAGGCTGCGATCAGCGCCTCGAAGGCGCGCGGGCCGAGCACCCGCGCCAGGGCCGGGAAGTTCTCGCCCAAGCCGCGGCAGAGACGAGCGGTAAACGCCTCGCGGTAGAGAGTCAGTCCGCGCTGGGCGCTCACTCCGCCGGGTGCGCTACGCAGCGGCGGGGCTGGATCGCCGGCGTCACCGGTCATGTAGGTGAAGAACTGCGATTGCAGCGCAGACCAATGATCGGCCGCCTGCCCGCTCGGCGACGATCCCGAGCCGCTAGCCGATCGAGCGACGGGAACTGGCCTTTGCCCCTTCCGCTCACCCTGAGCCCGTCGAAGGGCGAGCGGAAGGGGCGAAGGCCAGTTCCCGTCGCTCACCCCGCGCGCCTGTTCCAACTCGGCGAGCAGATCGTCGAAGGTGGGAAACTTGGCATCGCGCTCGAGAATCGTCCCGGCGCGCGGAAACCGCGCACAAGCGCGCTGGTACAGCGCCCAGACGGGGTCGGGGACCGGCTCGTCGTGCGTATCGATGCGCACGTCGGGCAGCACGGCGTGGCCGGCGACGTGGAAGTAGGCGACCGAGTCCGGCGCCAAGCGCGTCAGGTAGCGCTCCGGATCGCGACCGAGGTTGCACGCGTTCACGTACAGATTGTTGACGTCGAGCAGCACGGCGCAGCCGGTGCGGGCGCAGAGCTCGGCGAGAAAGTCCGCTTCCTCCATCTCGTCGCCGGCGAAGGCGACGTAGACGGTCGGGTTCTCGATCACCAGGCGGTGGCGCAGGCGCTCCTGTACCCGCATCACCCGCGCCGCGACGTGGTCGAGCACTGCGCGCGTGTAGGCGACCGGCAAGAGGTCGTGCGATTCGCGCCCGCGCCACGACGTCCAGGCCAGATGATCGCCGACCGCCACCGGCTCGACGGCCTCGACCAGCGCCGCCAGCAAGGACAGATAGGTCGCGTCGAGCGGGCCCGTGCCGGCGATCGACAAGCTCACGCCATGCAGGGCGATGGGATAGTCGGCGCGCAAGCGCCCGAGCATCTGGCGCGTGCGCCCGCCGATGCCCATGAAGTTCTCGGACACCAGCTCGAGCCAATCGACCGGCGGCCGACCCTCGACCAAGTCGCCGAAATAGCGCGGCCGAAAACCGAGCCCGAAGGGCGGTGCCTCCACTGTCCGAGAGACCCAGAGTTTGCGTCGCCGCGGCCCGAGGGTGGAGCGCCGGGCTCCACCGCGGTGCCGCGGCGACCGCTGAGACGCCTGGCGGCGTTACTGCATCTTCTTCTTGAACGCCTCCGCGGCACTGGCCGTCGTCCAGGCGCCGCCGGCGTCCGTACACGCCTTCTCACTGGTCACACCGTCCACCTTGGTGCCGCCGCACATGCCCTTGTGACCCTTGACGCTCTCGCCACAGCTCTTGCGATAGCAACCCTTTTCCGCTCCGCCGCCCTCGTGGTGATCGGCCATCGCGACCCCACCGGCCAACCCGACGACCGCGCTGACCACCAGCGCTCCAAACAGCTTCCCGTTCATCCAGCCCTCCTTTGGCTCTTGCGGCGATCCGCCGCTCTTGATGCGCCCGAGTATGCGCCCGACCTCTCGCCACGACAAGTCGTCGTAACAACCGCCGTTCAATGCCGGGGTTCTCCCGGACGGAGGCGAATTAGTGGGTCGGGAGCTCAACGCCGTTGGCGTCGAAACGCTTTACCCAGATCCCCCAGACCCCGAATCGATCGGCATACACCAGCCACGCCACCACGACGCCGTGGTCTCCAAAGGCTACGTCGGGCTGCGCCACGTCACCGCGCGGCCTGTCGTTGACCACGAATGGGGAGCCGACGAAGTGGAGCTGGGCGTCGTAGAGCGCCGCCACTAGGTCGGCACCCTCTTCACCAACCGTCCGTCGTGACGTCCACACGGATGCCACACTGCCACGGCGGTCCACGGCGAAGATGGGGAGCGCCGCTTCGGGAATGCCTTCCAGTCGACGGGCACGGCCAACCAAACCGCCGCTCGCGCTCACGGCGCGCAGCCGGTATGCCCAGTCCAGATCGACGATCTCCTGCCACAGCAGACGGTATCGGCCGTCGGCGCCGACACCCAAGCCCCGAACATAGCCATAGCTGCCAGTCCCGTTCAGTCGAATCTCATTCGTGTGCGTGTCACCGTTCGCATCGAACACGCGCAGCATCACTTGAGGTTGATACAGTCTCGTCGTCGTACTATCGAACGCGACCGCGTAACCTCCGTCAGGCGCGACTGCGACGGCAGCCAACCCTTGGTGGCCGGTCGTCAGCTCGTTGGCGCGCACCTCCGGACCGAGTGGGTGTCCCGAGCCGTCGAACCGGCGTGCGAAAACATCGAACACCGATGGATAGGGACCCGGATCTTCGGCTCCACTCCACGCCACCACGTATCGGTCGGTGCCGTTCGTCGCCACGCGCGGTCCCTGTTGCTCGCGCCGAAAGAAGGTATTGAGAACTGTTGGCGGACCCAGTGGCCGTGCCGACGCATCGTAGGCCCGACCGACGATGTCGGTGCCAAAGGCCTCACTACCGGTCTCCCATACGACCATCAAACGCCCGTCGTTCATGCACGCGACAGCAGGCCGGGCTCCCTGCGTCACCCCGGTGCTGACCGTAGAACTTGTCGAGCGCCGCCCCTCGGCATCGAAGCGTTGAACGGTGATGTCGCGCCCGAGAGCGAAGGCGACTGCAAACCCGCCCGAGGCAAAGGTACAGACGCTCGGGTGATCGCCGAAGTTTACGTGCGTCACGTTCAGTTGAGCAGAGATCGGGGCAAACGGGCAGCTGAGCGCACGCGTCTGGATTCTCACCAGGTCATTCGCCTGCGCCCGACCATCGCCATCGGTATCGAACGGCAGACAGCTTTCGATGGGAACGCTGCCAAAGATCAGCGAGACCGCGTTCGCTACCTCACGAGCGGCGATGCGCCCGTCACCGTCACAGTCGCCGAAACACGCCGCTGCCGACAGCGGATCGCACCCATCGCCGATGCCATCGGCGTCGCTGTCCGTCTGCAGGATGTTTGGTACTGCGGGGCAGTTGTCGCTGCAATCGGACACTCGGTCGCCGTCCGCGTCTCCGACCACCTCGCGTACGCCACAACCGCAGGGCTCAGGCAGGACCTTGAACGGATCTCGAGGGCATCGATCTGCGCAATCCACGGTGCCGTCGAGGTCCGAGTCGAACAGCGAGCCACCACATCCGCACGGCTCAGGAACTATGCGCAAAGGATCTGTTGGGCAAAGGTCACACTCATCGCCACTCGCATCGCCGTCCCGATCTATCTGGTCACCGTTGGACAGACCGCGACAGTTATCGGCACAGTCCGCCACCCCGTCAGTGTCGGCGTCAGCCTCAACCACGTGGCAGCCACACGGCCCCGGCTCGAGCTTGGCCGGATCAGTTGGACAGCCGTCATGGCAGTCCGCCGTGCCGTCGCCATCGGCGTCGCTGCGGTCGTCATACTCCGGGCACTCGTCGCAAGCGTCGGGAACACCGTCGCCATCGCCGTCGCGCCCGCAGCGATCCGGCTGCCCATCGTTGTCGCAGTCGCCGTCCGCCAGGTCACACACATCGGGCCTGCCGTTACCATCGCAATCTGGAGTTGCGAGCCCCTCGCCGTTGCCCCGCAGAACGACCACATGCCCCGGTCGCCCGCCTCCGTAGAAGATCACCGCCACGTCGACAGGCTCTTCCCCGTCCAGCTCCGCGACCACCATCATCCGCGCGAAATCGCGCTCGTCATCTACGTACGTGTCGCGTGCGTCGAAGTGACCATCCCCACGGTTTGCCACGAACGACACGCCCTGTATGGGAACCAACAGATCGAGGTCGCCGTCGGCATCGAGATCCGCTGTCGCGGGCTGTCCGCGACCCGGGCCAGGTGAAGTAACCGGCTGCAAGAACGTCGCGTTGCCCCGATTCTTCAGCGCCCAGATCGTGCTCTGGTCATCGACGAAGACGCGATCCAGATGACGGTCGCCGTTCACGTCGAGCGCGATCAAACCGCTGGCATTCCTGCCACCGGTAATCAAGGTCTCGTCGCGGACGGTGAAGCGTCCCGCTCCGTCGTTGATCAAGAGGCGGAAGCCGCCCTCGTACGTCAACGTACCCGCCGCCAAGTCGATGTCGCGATCGCTATCGAAGTCGGCTGCGACGACAAAGCGCGGCGTGATCCCCTCACCATAATACGCGGGCGACTCAAACGCCCCATCGCCACGATTGCGCAACACGGCCAACTGGCTGTGGGCGACAAGGTCGACGATGTCATCGCCATCGACGTCCACGAGCAGCAGTTGGGTCAGCGGTGGCAACACCGCCAAGGTGCGTACCTCGTGGAGGGAACCTCGGTCGTTTTCGAACACCACCAAGCGACCCGAATCGGTATCGCCCGCCACGACATCGACGTCACCGTCACCGTCCACATCGCCCGTGCCGAGAACGCCGAGCGGTATGCTCGCCGTGATGCGCTCGACCGGCGCGAAGTCGCCGTCTCCAAGGTTCATCAGAATCGAGAGATCCCCACTCGCCCCTACCAGGTCTGGTCGGCCGTCTCCGTCGAGATCCGCGGCGGCAAGATCGGTCACGACAGCCTCACCAAACAGGCGCCCCACCTTGAAGTCCCTCGGCGCGATCAACCCTCCTGCCCCGTCCCCGCGCGCCAGCCGCAGGCGGTTATGCCGACAGTCCACGAGAACGAGATCGACAAGGCCATCCCCGTCTGTGTCTCCGGGAGAGGCGTAGTCGGCGACGGCATCATAGAACCGGGGGAAATCGAACCCGCCGTGTTCGTTGGCGTGAAGGACCACTAACGGGTCGATCTGACCGTTGAACAACACCACATCACCGCGCTGATCGTTATCGAGGTCGGTAATCAACGGCACAGAGTAGCGCGCCCCACGGACTCCCCCGTCTTCCGCGAACGCTCCATGCCCGTCGTTCCGCAACACGACGGTTTCGTCGACGAGCGTAGTGATCGCTGCATCGACGTCGGCGTCACCGTCGAGGTCCCCAACCGCCAAGAAGATCGGTGGGAGGCTGGCCGTAAACGTACCGCTGGGGGTGAACGCCCCACTGCCGTCGTTCGCGAACAGGAGAAGCGCCTCGGTATCGATGGCGAGGATGTCGAGATCACCATCCCCGTTCGCGTCAGCCAACGCTATCGAACCGGCCGATTCGAGGCCGGCGACCGTGCCCGCGCGGGTGAACTGGCCGGCGCCTTGGTTCTCAAAGATCACCACTCCGAAGGAAATCGTCTTGAGCACCAGATCGGGATCGCCGTCGCCATCCACATCGCCGGGCAACACATATTCGGATGGGTCGATCCGGGTCGTGAACGACGCGACGAACGACATGTCGCCCTGGTTGGTGAGAAACACGAGGCGCGCCGGGCTCGTACTGACGCCGACGAGATCGAGGTCCCCATCGCCCTCGAGATCGAGCGGGCGAAACTGGTGCACTGGTGGGGTGATAGCGAGCTCGGAGGCGTCGACATAGCCGCCGCCCAGGTTACGGAGCAGGGTCACTGACACCGCATCGGGGGTGGTCACGACGAGATCCAAGTCGCCATCTCCGTCGAAGTCGCCGAGCGCCGGTGGCAACGGGTCGGCGATCGCCGCGATCGTGCGGGGACTGTCAAACAGCGCGGGGCGGGTTTCCTCCGCGTCCGGCACGTTGTTGCCGTCGCAGTCCGCTTCCGGCTGCGTGATCGCCACCGGCGCCAACAACAACACGCCAAACAGGGCCGCGACAAGCAGTGCAACGCGGAAACGCATCGCACCTCCAGTCCCTGCCGATTCCTAGACGGAAAATCAAGGGTAATTGCAGGGTGTCGAGGGAGTCGTACACGGACGGACTCTGATCAGTCAGAGCGAAGCGGGCACCATAGAAACTCGTCTTGAACATGAGCGCTCAAAGCCCTTGAGTTATTTGGGCCCTGAGCGTATCAACGACCTAACATGGCGCTCAGTCGTGTCACTCGGCTTGGCGTTGTGAGCATCGCGACGACGGTGGCGTCGGGCATCATGGCCGCAGGCGCCGCCCCGACATTTGCGATCACCGCGGCGCGACTGAAGGCCGACCCGGGCGAGACCACGCTGGCACGGACGGGACGCACCGCGCTAGACATCGATGATCGATCCGGCGTGTTCACCGCCGACTGGGCCTTCGGCGTGCTCGAGGTGCGGTATCAGGGACGGAACGGCGAAGGGGTACACATGTGTTTTGCCGCGCCCGGAGGCGTCGCGCCCACAGCGGGCACCTACGAGCGGGCTCAGCTATGTATGCAGCAATCTCCGACGCGCCCGGGCCTCGCGGTGGTAGTCGGATTCGGATACGGTTGCGACGAGCTGGACGGAACCTTTGTGGTCTTCGAGTCCGACGTGAGTCCAGACGGCACCGTCAACAGCTTCGCAGTCAACTTCGAGCAGCACTGTAACCATGAAGAACCGGCGCTGCGCGGTGCGATTCGCTTCAACTCGTCCGTTCCCTTCGACGCGCCGACCCCGACCGCACCCCCGGCGACACCGACGCCTCTGCGGTGGGACTTCATCGCGCAGATCGACAGCGAGCCCGGCGACTACATCGGCTTCGGGCAACGCTACGTTCTCACCAACGGCGATGGTGTCCTGACCGCCACACACGAACGCGGGGGGGTGAGCCTGCGGTTCTACGGCGGAATCGAGAACCGCTGGCGCTTCTCCTTCAGCGCTCCGGACGGCAAGGATCTCGTACCTGGGGCGTACGAGCTGGCACGGGGGGCACCGTCGGGAAATCCATGGCGACCTCACATCGCGGTGTCGTCACCTGGGCGCGGCTGCGGATCGGTGGGACGCTTCGACGTCCTAGAGGCGGAATTCGGCCCCGACGGAGAGGTGGAGCGGCTGGCGGTGGACTTCGTACAGCGGTGCGATCAAAGCGTTCCGTCCCTTACCGGAAGTCTGCGCGTCAGATCAGCAATCCCGTTGGCGCCGTGGCCGACACCGACTCCGACCCCAGGACCACACGACAGCTTCCTGCGGCTCGATGGCGAGACGTTCGATGAGCGTCAGGGCGTTTTCGTTACTCGCCATATCCTCGGTAGGGCACAGATCGTGTTTTTCGGCTTGGACGGGCGCAGCATCCTGGGTGTGGAGCTGGCGGTGCCGCAGTGTAGCGACATCGCTCCCGGGGTTTACGAGGACGTCGGTCCATACTTGGGACCTGGTCCGGGGATCTCTGCGTCGTTTACGCCACCGGGCGGCGCCTCCGTGTACTGCCCTGGCGGGCGCTTCGAAATCCGCGCTGCGGCGCTGGGCGACAACGGAGAGCTGTTGCGCCTCGATACAGACTTCGAAGTCGATTGCCGCCCTTATTATCATGTTGTCACGGGTTCGCTCCACTACGTGTCGCGACTCCCGACACCTGTCGCCACCCCAACCCCGCACACCGATGATCGATCGAGCGTCGCCGTCCTCGACAGCGATCCGTTCGAATTCGTCGGCGATTGCCAGCACTACGAGTTGACGCTGGCGAACGGACGCTTCCGCGCCGAGTACGACGAACGCGGGCTAACCGTCTTCTATGAGGGGGACGACTACTGGAACTTCTCGTTCGCCGCCCCAGGCGGTGGCCCGCCAGCGGTGGGCGTGTACGAAGACGCTGCCGGCTGGCCGTTTCAGGGACCGCTTCGCCCGGGGATGAGCATTGGAGGCCGCGGCAATGGCTGTTCTCACCTCGTTGGGCGCTTCATCGTACGCGAGTCGGTCCTGGGACCGGACGGTGTCGTCGAGCGCTTCGCGGCGGAGTTTGAACAGCATTGCAGCGAACTCAATCCGGCACTGGTGGGAATCATTCGCTACAACTCGACCCTTCCGCCCCCTTCGCCGCCACCGCCCGGGGCAGCCACGCGAACACCGGCTCTGCTTCCGTGCCAGGGTGATTGCGACGGAGATCGAAGAGTCTCGGTGAGCGAGCTGATCACGTCGGTCAACGTCGTGCTGGGGAGTCTCCCGTTGCCCGCCTGCCAGAGCCTCGACTGGGACCGCAACGGCATCGTCGGGATCGCCGAGTTGGTGGGCGCAGTCGGGGAGGCACTACAAAGCTGCCGCGCCAGAGGCTAGCCGCCCCACCGACGGGAGTGCTCGGTCGGCAGGAGCCCGTGTCACTAACCGACCGCTACTCCGCCAGCGTGTCTTCGAACAGGCGGTAGACGTCGGCGATGTGCTGGTCGAGGTCCTTGCGCTTCCACGACGCCGTCGGAATGGGCTTGTGCACGACCACTTCGACCGTGGCCGGGCGCAGGATGAAGCCGTGCTTGGGCAGTACGTCGAGGCTGTTCTTGAACACGATCGGCACGATCGGACACTTGGCGGCCATAGCGAGATGGAAGGCGCCTTTCTTGAAGCGCCCGAGGTGGGGGCTGGGGCTGCGCGTACCTTCCGGCGCGATGGCGATCGACAGCCCGCGGCGCAGGGCGTTGACGGCGGGCTCGAGGGCCTGCACCGCCTGGGCGTGGTGAGCGCGGTCGATGAAGATGGCGCCGGCGGCGGTGAACAACGGACCGAGCAGCAGATTGCTCTGCACTTCCTGTTTGGCGATGCCGACGAAATCGCGGCGCAGCAGCTTGCAGAGCAGCAGGGTTTCCACCGCGCTCTGATGGTTGAAGATGAACACGGCGGGGCGATGCGACCAGAGATACTGCTCGCCCTGCACCTGCAGGGTGATGCCGGCGAGCGCCGTGCCGAGGTCGCCCCAGGTGCTGAGCGCCAGGTTGAGCCCGTAGCGCCAGCCGCCGCCGAGCCAGGCCGCCGGCACGCTCAGCAGCAGCGACGGCACGATGCTCGCGAGCGCGAGCCCGGTGCGCGCGATCTCGCTCGGCGGCGGTGTGCCGCGGCTGGTGAAGCGCCGCACCGGCCAACCGCGCTTGGCGGCGATCGCGCTCAACGTCCGGGTCGGATTGAGCGGGCGCGGCCGGCCGACCAGCGTCAACAGCGGCAGGTCCTCGTCGCTGTCGGTGTAGAAAAAGCTGCGCCCGAGGTCGATGCCGTGCCCGGCAGCGAACTCGCGCACCGCGCGCGCCTTGCCGGCGCCGTAGCAGGACGGTTGCACGACGCGGCCGGTCAGCGCGCCGTCGGCGATCTCCAGGCGCGTGCACATGACGTGCTCGATGCCGAGATCGCGGGCGATCGGCTCGACCTGGTAGCGCAGCGCCGAGGAAACGACCGCGACGGTGTGGTGTTTATGCTGATGGGCGCGTACCAGCGCGCGTGACTCGGGGTAGATCGCCGCCGCCAGCCGGGTGGCGAACAGGCGCTCGCCCATCTCGACCAGCTCGCGCTCGGCCATGCCCTTGAGGCTCGCCACAGTCTCGGCCACGAAGCCGGAGAAGCCGACGTCGCCGAGGCGAAACCGCGCCGCCGCGGCCATGCCCTGCGCCAGGCCCGGCCAATCGACTCGCCCGCTGCGCACCAACTCGCGCACGAACGCGGTGGCGGAAAAGCCGGCGATCAAGGTGCGGTCGAGGTCGAAGAACGCGCCGATCTCCACGCCCGCGGGTCCCTTGTCGACCGCACCCGTCAATGAGGCGTAGGGAGGCATGGCTTCGCCCTACATCAGACGCCGGCCGCTGACCAAACGGCCTCGAGGGTGGCGCCGCGCGCGGGGGTTGCGCCACTCGGCGGGCCGGCGTTAGACACCGCTACGTGTCGCGCCTCCATGCGGGGAGCGCCCCCGTCGCGCCGCCGGCGACGGCGGGTGCCTGGCCAGACGCGGACGGGCGGAACATCGTGTTCCTGCTCGACGCCGCCACGGCCTTCGAACGCCGCCTGCTGCAGGGCTGGATCGACCGCCAGCGCCCGGCCGAGGCGCCGCGACCCGAGGCGATCCCCATCCCGCCCTCGCGCGGCCGGCGGCGGCGTATCGACTCGCGCCTGGAGGCCTTGCTGGCGGCGGGAAACGATCCGCTCCTCGCCCCGCTGCGGGTCGCCTGGTTCGGCCCGGCGCGCGGCATGCGCCTGCGCGGGCTGCTGACCGTGGGTGATCCGCGCGACCCCGGCGCGCTGCGCCAGGCCTGGACGGCGCGCCGCCATCCCGAGCGACACTGCGTCGTCAACGGCGATCCGGCCTCGGTATCCGAGCTACGTCGGCGCTGGCTGCAGGCCGGCGGCCTGGATCCGAGCCACACGGTCGGCTTCGCCGAGTTCGTCACCCGCCAGGCGGCGCTGACCTTGGAGCGCGCCGAACGGCGGCTGCGCGGCACGCACTACAAAGTCCCGCGCTTCGTCTGCGAAGAGATCGTCGCCCGCCCGGCGTTTCGCGCCGGCATCGCCCATCTGGCCGCCGAGCTCGGCCGCCCGGCCGCCGCCGTGCAGGGCGAGGCGGCGCGCGATCTGCGCGAGATCGCCGCCACGCACAGCCCGCACGTCATCGACCTGACCACGCACCTGATCCGCTTCCTCTACCGGCGCGGCTACTCCGAGCTGCGCTACGACGGCGCCGAGCTCGAACGGCTCTGTGCCCTCGGCCAGCGCGCGCCGCTGGTCTTCCTGCCGACGCACAAATCGAATCTCGATCACCTGGTGTTGCAGTACGTCCTCCAGGAACACGGCCATCCGCCCACCCACACCGCCGGCGGCATCAACATGAACTTCTTTCCCGTCGGGCCGCTGTTCCGGCGCGCCGGGGTGTTTTTCATCCGCCGCACCTTCAAGAACGATCCGGTCTACAAGTTCGTCCTCCAGCACTACATCGACTATCTGATCGAGAAGCGCTTCGCGCTCGAATGGTACCTGGAGGGCGGCCGCTCGCGCTCCGGCAAGCTCCTGCCGCCGCGCTTCGGCCTCTTCGCCAACGTCGTCGACGCCTATCGGCGCGGCAAGAGCGACGACGTGCTGCTGATCCCGGTGGCGATCGTCTACGACCAGATCCAGGACGTCGCCGACTACGTCGCCGAGCAGCGCGGCGGCGCCAAACAGCGCGAGAGCTTCGGCTGGCTGCTGCGCATGTTCCGCCGCCTGCACCGCGATTACGGCGGCATCCACCTGCGCTTCGGCGAGCCGCTGTCGCTGGCCAGGACCATCGGGCCGCCGACGCCGGCGGCCGAGCCCAATCCCGACGAGCGCAACCTGGCGGTGCAGAAGATCGCCTTCGACGTCGCCGTACGCCTCAACCGGGTCACCCCCATCACCCCCACGTCGCTGATGGCGATGGCGTTGCTCGGTCTCGGCGACCGCGCCGCGACCGTCGACGAGCTGGTCAAGAGCCTGACCAATCTGACCGCCTATGTGCGGCGCCGCGGGCTGCCGACCACCGCGGCGATCGAGCTCGACACCGCCGCGGGCGTTCAGCGCGCGCTCGATCAATTGGTCGAGAGCCGCGTCGTCTCCACCTTCGTCGGCGGGCTCGACGTCGTCTACCGCGTCGCGCCTCACCAGCACCTCACCGCGGCCTATTATCGCAACACCATCCTTCACTTCTTCGTCACCCCGTCGATCGCCGAACTGGCGCTGTTGCGGGCCGCCGCCGTCGCCCCCTCCGATGCGCCCGCCGCCTTCTGGGCCGAGGCGCTGGCCTTGCGCGACCTGCTCAAGTTCGAGTTCTTCTTCCCCGACAAGGACACCTTCCGCGCCGAGGTGCGCGAGGAGGTGACGCTTCATGCCCCGGGATGGGAGCCGGCGCTCGGCGGCGGCGCCGATGCCGTCGGCGCCATCGTGCGGTCCTTCAAGCCGTTCAACGCGCATCGGGTCCTGCGCCCGTTCCTCGAGGCCTACCGGGTGGTCGGCGATGCCCTCGAGCGTCAGGAAGCGGCCCAGATCGTGCACGAGACGACCTTCCTCGCCACCTGTCTGGCGCTCGGCGAGCAGTATCGCCTGCAGCGCCGCATCCAGCGCGCCGAGTCGATCTCGAAGGTGTTGTTCGCCACCGCCCTGCGGTTGGCCGACAACCGCGGGTTGCTCAACCCCGGGGTCGATCTCGTCGAGCGCCGGCGCGCCTTCGCGGCCGAGATCCGCGCCGTCATCGCGCGCCTCGACAGCATCGACGCGCTCGCCGCCGAGCGAGCGGCGGCACTCGTCGAGTGATCGGCTGCGTGCTGAAGGCTGTTGGCCCCTAATCCGAAATGCTTTGAAACCACGAAGGTCACGAAGAGGACGAATGGCAAGCGTCTCTCGGCCGTACGAGGAAGGGAGAGAAGCTCACAACTGAGGGGTTGAGAACGATCCAAGCGCCACGGCCCCTGCGCCGTGATCTTCGTGATCTTCGTGTTCTTCGTGGTGAAACGTTCTTCGGATTGGGGTTAGTCGCTACGCTGTTAGGCGGTAAGGGATTCCGAGCCCGTTTTCGCCTTCACGCCTCCGATCCCCTCATCACCCTAACAGCCTAACAGCGTACCAACCTGCGCCAACCTTCCCCTTACCGCCTTGCAGACGCCTCATGGCCGCAGTGCCCCGAGCAGGCCGCCGGCGAGGATCACCCAGGCGACGCCGACGCGCAGGCGCTGCAGGGCGACGAATGCCGCGACGCCGAGCGCCGAGGCGAACCAATCGATGCCGGCGGCGAAGCCGCGCGGCCACAGCACGGCGAGGCCGAAGGACACCGCCAGGCTCAGCACCACACCGGTCACCGCCGCGGTGACCCCCGACAGCGCCGCGCCGAGTGGGCGCGAGTTGCGCAGCACTTCGACGTAGGGGGCACCGATGAAGATGAAGAGGAAACTGGGCAGGAACGTCGCGTAGGTCGTGAGCAGGGCCGCGATCACCGCGCTGGCGAGCGGGCTCACCCCCTGCGGCTGATTCCAGCCGACCAGGAAGCCGATGAACTGCAGCACCATGATCAGGGGACCGGGCGTCGTCTCGGCGAGCGCCAGGCCGTCCACCACCTGCGCCGGGGTCAGCCAGCCCGAATGCGTCGCCATCTGGGTCGCGTAGGCGAGCACCGCGTAGGCGCCGCCGAAAGTGACGAAGGCCGCCAGGGTGAAGAAACGGTACAGTCGGGCGTACAGGCTGTCCCAGCCGAAGCGGCTGACCACCAGCACCAGCGGGGTGGCCCAGAGCACGGCGCCGATGGCCAGCGTGCGCCAGGCGGCCGCCGGCGACGGCGGTCGAGTCGTCGGCACTGCGACATCGTCGCGTCGAGCTGCCGTCGCCCCTGCTGGCTCCGGCGACGGAGGGCTCAGCAGACCGAGCAGCGCGGCAAACACGACGATGAGCGGGAACGGCACGTGCAGCCAGGCGATACCCCCCCATGCCGCGGCGGCGATGGCGTAGTGCAGCCAACGCGTGCAGGCGCGCCGGCCGATGCGCAGGACCGCCTCCGCCACGATCGCCACCACCACCGGCTTGAAGCCGGCCAGCACGCCGCTGACCACCGCCACGCTTCCGTAGGCGGCGTAGCCGTACGAGAGGCCGAGGAGCAGTGCGATCGACGGCGCCACGAAGGCCGCGCCGGCGACCAGCCCGCCGGCGGTGCCGTGCAGCAACCAGCCGATGTAGGTCGCGAGCTGCTGCGCTTCCGGCCCCGGCAGCAGCATGCAGTAGTTGAGCGCGTGCAGGAAGCGCGCCTCGCTGATCCAGCCGCGGCGCTCGACCAGCTCGCGGTGCATGATGGCGATCTGTCCGGCCGGGCCGCCGAACGAAATGAACCCGAGCTTCACCCAGAAGCGCAGCGCGGCGCGAAACGGGACGGCCGGCGGCGCGGTCATGCGACGGCGTTGTCACGCCGCCGTGCGCCATGCAAGTTTCCTTGCTTCAGCACCGAACGCGATGACATAACTAACCTTGATGAAATTCAATGCAGGCGCGGAGGCCACAGAGAACGCGGAGCACGAGGGTCGGACAGGTTGCTGAAAGACCCGCCGCTCACCCTTCGACGGGCTCAGGGCATGTCCTGAGCCCGTC
>CAYYWP010000096.1:0-16641 GCA_964475125.1 uncultured Binatia bacterium (SeqCode)
GCGAGGGGTGTGGCGCGAAGCCACCGGCGGTGCCGAAATCCCAGCGGCCCGAATGTGAACGCCGCGCCCCTCCCCCCCGGGCAGCGCGCTGCGCTGCCGGCGGGCGCAGGTCCCGCGGCTACGGCTTGCTCCGGTGGAGCTCTGCTTGGCTGGCGCGGTGCCCTACCGCGGGGCGAGCCGCCGCGGCGCGTCGCCCGGTGGAGCTCTGCTTGGCTGGCGTACGCTGGTTCGCACCGCATCCTCAGTGATCCAGGTTGACATCGCGTACTCGTCCGGCTCAATTCTGCACCCGATAGAAAATCGAGGAGGTCGGCGATGGGTCGAGTAACCGGCAAGGTGCTTCTGGTCGGCAGCATACCGCTCGACAGCCCCGAAGCCGTCTTTCGCCTGGTCGGCGAGACCGTCGGCGACCTGGTGAGCTGCGTCCCCGACGGCGAGCCCGGGTATCGCCAGCAGTGGATCAACATGCTGGCGGCCTGCATCTACAGCCAGACGCCGTGGCTGGAGACCGATACGCGGCCGCGCGGGACACCGGCCGGCGAGGACTGGAACGGCAGGACCGTGTTCAGAACCCTAACAACCTAACAACCTTCCTCAGGCCCTTCGCCGCGGCCAGGGAACGAGAGCGTTGACGCGCCGCATGTGCTCGGCGTACCCCGGGCGGCGCGCCAGGCTGCGGCGGTCGAGCATGGGGATGCTGGCGAAATAGAACATCGCGGTCATCGCCAGCGGCCCGACGATGGTCCACCACGAGGCGGCGTCGGCGGCGAGGCCGAAGAGGTAGAGGCCCCACCAGAACGACAGCTCGCCGAAGTAGTTCGGGTGGCGCGACCACGACCACAACCCCGCTGCCATGATCTCGCCTGGCGCGGCGCGGCGGCGAAACCGGCGCAACTGTTCATCGGCCACCAGCTCGATGACGATCGCTCCCACCGTGACCAGCAGCGCCAGGGCGTCGAGCCAGCCGACCGGCGCGCCGCCGCGTGCCAGCGCCGGCGCCAGCGGCAGACAGCCGAGGAAGACCTGCAGCGTCGGGAACAGGTGGATGCCAGTCAGGCTGATCAGCCACTTCGGCGCCTTCGCGTACAGCTCGACGTAGCGCCAGTCCTCGTGGTGCAGGCCCGGCCAGCCGCGCACCCAGTTGCCGGTGAGACGCACGGCCCAGACGCAGACGGCGATCGTCACCACGCCCTGCCGCAGCGCCGGCGCGCCGCTCGCATTGGCCAGCCAGTACCAAGCGATCAGCGGCGGCGCGACGCTCCAGTAGGGGTCGTAGACGCTGCCGTTGTCGAGCCGGATGCTGAAGGCGAAGATCACCAATGTCGCGGCGACGTCGGCGGCGAAGAGCGCGCTGAACGATGCCGGGCCCGCGCCTATGGCGATCGACAGCGCGACGGCGAGGGCGGCGCAGTAGGCGAGGGCGACGAGCGCCAGCGACTGAAGGCGGCTGAAGCGCCGTGAGCGTTCCGCAGCGCGCATCGGGTCGCCCGCGGCGCAGCTCACAGGCCGGTCGGCATCTTGAACGGCCAGTTGGAGGCGATGGTGCCGCCGTCGATCTCGAGGATCTTGCCGGTCACCCAGCTCGACGCCGGCGAGGCCAGGTAGAGGACCGCCAGGGCGATGTCCTCCGCCGTGCCGAGCCGGGCCATCGGCGTCAACGCCGTCATCTGTTCGCGCACGCCTGCGGCGGCGTCGAGGAACGGTCCCAGCGACTCGGTCTCGGTGGCGCCGACGGCGAGCGCATTGACGCGCACGTGCGGGGCGAACTCGTGCGCGAGCAGGCGGGTCATGTGCGACAGCGCCGCCTTGGCGGTGCCGTAGGCGACGAAGCTGCTGTCGACCAAGTGCGAGAGCGCGCTCGAGATGTTGACCACGGCGCCGCCGCCGGCGTTGACCATGTGCGGGACGCACAGGCGCGTCAGCAGGAAGGCGGCGCCGACATTGAAGTGAAAGGCGGCTTCGAAGTCGGCCAGGCTGAGCTCCAACGCCGGCGTCGGTCCGGTGCCGCCGGCGTTGTTGATCAGCACGTCGATGCGGCCGAACTCCGCCCGCGCCGCCGCCACGACCGCTTCGAGCTGCGCCGGCTCCCTGACGTCGCAGGGCACGGCGAGGGCGCGGTGTCCGAAGCCGCGCGCCCGCGCCGCGACCTCCTCCAGCCTGGCGCGCGTGCGCGCCGCCACGACCACGTGGGCGCCCATCTCGGCGAGGGCCAGGGCGCTGGCCCGCCCGATGCCGGCCCCCGCGCCGGTGACGATCGCCACCTTGTCGGTGAGGCGAAAGCGGTCGAGGATCATGGCGCCGCGGCGGCGGGGAAGTCGACGATGCGCAGATCGAGCGGCAGCGCCTGCTCTCTCGGGCCGTCGCCGCCGTCGGCGGGCAGGATGCGGTAGGCCTCGCCCAAGCCGCTGTCGGCGGCGTACCAGCGCTCGCGATCGAGCATGCCGGCGAGCGTGAAGCGGGCGAACACGTAGGGGACGCCGTCGCCGAAGAGCGCCGAGGGTGCGGTCATGACGTGCAGGTGCAGATGCGGTGCCGAGGTGTTGCCGGTGTTGCCGAGGCGGGCGAGCTCCTGGCCGGCGCGGACCCGATCGCCCGGCTTGACGCGCAGCGAGCCCTTCTTCAGGTGGGCGTAGAAGACGTACGAACCGCCGCCGATGTCGAGGATGACGTGGTTGCCATCGACGTTCGCGACCGTCATGGTCGCCGGGTCGGGCAGCGCGCCTGGTGCTTGATCATCGAGCCCGTCGAGCACCTCCACCACGGTGCCGTCGGCGACGGCGAGAATCGGCTGATCGTAGGCGAGGTGGTTTTCCACCCGCGCCGGGTCGCCGCGCACGAAGCGGCCCTGCGCATCGACGCGCATCCAGTCGATGGCGAAGCGCTGCGCGTCGCGCAGGCGGCCGTCGATCGGCAGGACGGCGCCGCGGTGGGCGCCGCGCGCCGCGCAGCAGCCGTTCGCCACCACCCAGCCGTCGCCGGCCAGCGGCGCGCCGAGCACCGGCGGCGTGCGCTCGGAGAGGTCCCAGGGCGCGGCGAGGTACTGCATCGGAGCCGGCGCGGCCGCGGCGGGATTGGTGCCGCCGCGGCCGCTCAGGCGATGCACGATGGCGTCGGGCACCGCGCCGCGTTGGTCGAAAACCAGCTCGACGAAGGCCAGCTTACTCGCGTTGGGCGCCAGTGACGCATCGGCACTCGGGCGGCCGGAGAGCTCGTGCAGCGCGGCGCGCAGGGACTCGCCGGCGAGCGTCGCCAACACCCGGTTCTGGTGGTCGTAATCGAGCACCTCGATGCGCTCCACCACCGCCGGCACTGGCCTGGCGTTGGTGAGCCAGAGCTCGTAGACGACGTGCCAGCGGCCGTCGCTGCCCTTCACCGGGGCCGTGTCGTCGCCGACGAAGTCGAGCAGCACGGGGGTGAAGGCATCCGGTACGGTCAGGGTTCGCGCCGCCGCCGGATGGAGAAACGCCAGGGTGAAGAGGAGCGACCAGGCGAGATCAGACGAGAGAGTACGCATGGCGCGCATCTAGCAGAAACGCCGCGGCGATGCGCCTGTCGGCTGCGTCGACGGATGCCCGGCTCGTCGCGGGCGGTAAGACGGCTACCCTGTCACGGATTGGCGAGGCGCCACACCCGCTCGGGGGAGAACGGCATCTGCGTGCACTTGGCGCCGAACTGCGCCAGCGCGTCAGCGATCGCGCTGGCCATCGCCGCCGGGGCGCCGATGGCGCCGCCTTCTCCGGTGCCCTTGGCGCCGTGCAGCGACCACGGGCTGGGTGTCTGGATGTGATCCAGCTCGACATGCGGAACGGTCGAGGCGCTGGGGGCGAGGTAATCCATGAACGAGGTGGTGACGAGCTGCCCGGTCTCGTCGTAGACGAGGTGCTCGAGCATGGCGGTGCCGAAGCCCGCCGCCACGCCGCCGACGATCTGGCCGGCGACGATCTTCGGATTGATCAAGTTGCCGCAGTCCTCGACGACGACGAAGCGGTGGACGGTGACATCGCCGGTCTTGACGTCCACCTCGACCTCGGCGACGTGCGTCGCGTTCGAGAACGTCGCCGGGGGCGGATCGTAGTACGACACCGCCTCGAGACCCGGCAATTCGCCGGGCGGCATCTTCTGCGGTGAGAAGATCGCCGCCCGGGCCACGTCGCGCACGGTGACGAAGCGGCTCGGCACGCCGCGCACGCTGATGCGCCCGGGCTCGACCTCGAGGTCGGCGGCGCTCGCCTCGAGCAGATGGGCGGCGACGCGCAGCATCTTCTGCCGCACCTGGCGCGCCGCGGTGATCACCGCACCGCCGCCGGAGACGACGCTGCGGCTCCCCCAGGTGCCCCATCCGTAGGCGGTGCCCTGCGTGTCGCCCTGCACGAAGCGGATGTCGTTGACGTCACACCCCACCTCGTCGGCGACCATCTGCGCGTAGGTGGTGTGGTGACCCTGGCCGTGCGAGAAGGTGCCGACGCACAGCTCGACGCCGCCGTTGGGGTCGAAGCGCACGCTGGCGCCCTCGTAGGCGCCGTGCTCGACGCCCATCGGGGCGAGAAAGCGCGTGCCGAAGGTGGTCATCTCGACGTAGTTGCCGATGCCGATGCCGAGGTAGCGCCCTTGGCGGCGCGCCTCCTCCTGGCGCTGGCGAAAGCCGGCGTAGTCGGCGGTCTTCAGCGCCTTGTCCATGACGGCGATGTAGCTGCCGCTGTCGTACTCGAGCCCGTTGACGGTCTTGTACGGGAACTCCTCCGACGCGATCAGGTTCCTGCGCCGCACCTCCGCCCGATCGAGGCCGAGGCCACGCGCCGCCAGGTCGAACATCTGTTCGTGGATCCAGGCCGCGCCAGGCAGGCCGACGCCGCGGTAGGTGCCGATGGCCGCCTTGTTGGTGCACGCCGCGCGCACGTGCCAGGCGTAGTGGCGCAGCTTGTAGGGGCCGGGCAGCGCCAGCGCGATCTGCAGCGGCTCGAAGGTCGAGGGCCAGGGATCGGTGCTGTAGGCACCGTTGTCGCCGACGACGTCGATGCGGGCGCCGAGCAGCGTGCCGTCGGCGGCGAAGGCCATCTCGACGTCGGCGATGCAATCGCGCGAATGGTACCCGTTCAGCAGATGCTCGCGCCGATCCTCGACCCACTTGACCGGGACGCCGAGCGCGCGCGCGAAGTGGCAGGCCAGCACCTCCTCGGCGATGACGTAGTTCTTGAGCCCGAAGCCGCCGCCGACGTCGGGGGCGATGACGCGGATCTTCTGTTCCGGGTAGCCCATCAAGTCGGCCACGCGGGTGCGCACGTAATGCGGCATCTGCGTCGAGGTCCACAGCGTGATGTGCCCCTCGCTATCGATCGCCGCCAACGTCGCGCGTCCCTCCATCGGGATGGCGTGGTGCCGGTTGGTGCGAAAGCGCTCCTTCACCACCAGCTTGGCGTTGCGGAAGGCGGTGTCGGGGTCGCCGCCGCTGCCCGTCACGTCGAGCGTCTTGTTGGTGCCGAGGTCGTCGTGGATGATCGGCGCGCCCGGGGCGATGGCCTGCTCGGGGTCCACGGCTGCGGGCAGTGGCTCGTAGTCCACTTCCACCAGGTCGGCCCCATCTTCGGCCAGGTAGCGGCTGTCGGCGATGACCGCCGCGACGGCCTCGCCGACGTAGCGCACCTTGCCGACGGCCAGGCACGGCCACTTCGGGCACTTGTAGACCTCGGGCGGCATGACCTCGGGACGGAATGGCAGGCCGAGCGGCTTCAGCACGTTCTGCAGCTCGGCGCCGGTGAAGACGCGGTGGACGCCCGGCAGGGCCAGCGCCTGCTTCACATCGATCGCCTTGATGCGGGCATGCGCGTGCGGGCTGCGCACGTACGCGACGTGCAGCATGCGCGGCATCTGCATCCCCTCGATGTATGTCGAATTGCCGCGCAGAAAGCGGGGATCCTCGATCCGCCGCACACTCGTCCCAACCAGCTTCGCCTGTGGCATCGCGACTCCTTCCTTTTATAGGCCCGACGTGACTCCGCCTCGGGCGGGCGCCCCCGGTGCTGCCGTCGCCTAACGCGATCGCTCCCGGCCGTCAACGCGGGTAATCACGGGGGCGCACGGCGTGCGCCCCGACCAGGCCGTTGAAAGAGACCGCGCTCGTCCTTCAATCGTTCGACGGGCTCGGGGCTCAGGACCTGTCCTGAGCGTGTCGAAGGGCATGCCCTGAGCCCATCGAAGGACCTGTCCTGAGCCCGTCGAAGGACCTGTCCTGAGCCTGTCGAAGGACCTGTCCTGAGCCTGTCGAAGGACCTGTCCTGAGCCCGTCGAAGGACCTGTCCTGAGCCCGTCGAAGGACGAGCGGAACGCATGTTTCAACCGGCTGCGACGTCGCGCCGACAGGTGGTTCGCCAACCGCCCGGCGATCCGCTAGGGACATCCGGATGGTCGAGGGCGGACACAGGCGCGAGCGGCTCGGGATGCTGGCCGGCTTGTTCTTCGTCGGCCTGGCGTTGCGGCCGCAGATCATCGGCATCGGCCCGCTGATGCCGGAGATTCAGCACGACCTCGGCGTCTCGCATGCGATCGCCGGCTTGCTCGGCACGATCCCGCTCATCTGCATGAGCGTGTTCGCCTTCCCGGCGCCGATGCTGTCGCGGCGCTACGGGGCGCGGACCGTGATCACCGTCAGTCTGGCCATGATCGCCGCCTTCGGGATCGCGCGCGTCGTCGTCCCGGGCGCCGCACTGGTGATCGCGCTCACCGTCGGCGTCGGCATCGGCCTCGGCGTCGCCCAGGCGGTGATGCCGGTGGCGGTCAAGGAGCGTTTCGCGCACCGCCCGGCCTTTGCCACCGGCATCTATGTGGCCGGCATCAACCTCGGCTCTGCCGTGTCGTCGGCCGTCGCGGTGCCGTTGGCCGACGCCAGCGGCGGCTGGCGCGGCTCGCTGGCGTGGTTCTCGGCCTTCACCGGCCTGCTCGTGCTGGCCTGGTGGCGGGTCACTCAGGGGGGCCCGTCGCGGCATCGCACCGATGACCGCCGCATCGATCTGCCGTGGCGTCATGGGATCACCTGGCTGCTGGTTCTGATTTTCGGTCTCTGCAGCTTCATGTTCTATGGCCTCAACGCCTGGCTGCCCGACAGTTACGTCGAGCTCGGCTGGGACGAGGGCAAAGCCGGGCGCTTGCTGGCGACGCTTCATCTGACGGCGTTGCCGACCGTGTTGCTGATTCCCTGGGTCGCCGATCACTACGGTTCGCGCCGTCTCTACCTCGTCGTGCTGGGGACCTGCATTCTGGTCGGTTGTCTGGGCTTCGTGCTGCGCCCCGCCGAGGCGTGGGTCTGGGCAGCGCTGATCGGCGTCACCGTGGGGGGGCTTTTCCCGCTCGTCATGACGCTGCCGATCGACGTCGGCCACCGCCCCGCCGAGGTCGCGGCCGTCGCCGGCATGATGCTCGGGTTCGGCTACGCGATCTCGGCGCTCGCCCCGTGGTGCCTGGGCGTGGTGCGCGACCTGAGCGGGTCGTTCACCGCCCCCCTGTGGGTGATCGCCGCGAGCGCCGCGCTCACGGTCGTCCTCTGCGTGCCGTTGACACGCGAGCGGCTGCACCGCGAAACGTTGGGAAGGCCGGCCTAGACTGTGAACCTTGATCAGAAAAGACCTGCGCCACGAAGGACACGAAGAGAACGGCGATCGAGGTGGTGAAGGGTGTGGGGAGCTCGTCGACAATCCGAACGGGTGAGCTGCCGCGTCGGGCTCGTCCGCGATGGGAGGTCCTGATCTTTCGTAGTCTTCGCGTCCTTCGTGGTAGGAGTTTTCCCAGCCGGGATCCGCCTGGTCCATCGGCGCACCGCACGGAGAGATTATGAAACCCGACTGTCCCATCCAATTTCATGGCATCGACCACGTCGTCCTCCAGGTGACCGATCGAGAGCGGACACTGCATTTCTACACCCAGATTCTCGGCCTGGCGGTCGAGAGGATCATCGAAGACCGGCAGATCTATCAGGTTCGCTGCGGCCGGAACTTGATCGATCTCATCGTCCTGCCGGCCGGGAAGAAGCTCGCCGACAAGGATGAACGTGGGCTCGGGCATCTGTGTCTGCACGTGCGCGGAGATGTCGAGGAGATGGTCAACTACTGCAAGGCACACGATGTGCCGATCACCTTTGGTCCGATCGAGCTCTATGGCGCGACGGGATTCGGCACATCCATCTACGTCCTCGATCCCGACGGTCACACCATCGAGCTCAAGGCGGACTACTCCCAGTACGCGATGCGGACCACCTCCCAGGAGATCAGGGCGGGTCTGACGCGCCCAAAGCCGGAACCGGCGTCGCCCGCCGCTGCCCCAGCGGCGCAGCCCGCGCCACCATCGAGCAGTCGATGACCGGCTCGGCGGCACGAGGCGAGTCCGCGATGCGACCAGAGCGTGACCAGGGATCGCCGCGATTCGCGGACTTCATGCGCATCGCCCGCGACCTGGGGCCACTCGTCGCCGCGGAAGCCGACGAGGCCGAGCGGCTGCGGCACATGACCGACCGGGTCGTCGCGGCCTTCAAGGAGGCCGACCTCTACCGCATCCTGACACCCAGGGCGCTGGGCGGGGCGGAGTTGTCGTGGGTCGAAGCGATGCGGCTGGTCGAAGAGATCTCCCTCGCGGATGGCTCGGCGGGCTGGTGCCTGATGGTCGGCGCGCTCATACTCGGTCATAGCGCCGCCTTTCTCCCCAGCGCGGGCGCAGAGGCCTTGTTCGCGAAGGGCAGCGACGTCCTGGGGGCCGGGCAGGGGCCCCCGCAGGGCAGGGCGCGACCGGTCCCGGGCGGCTACCGGATCAGCGGCCATTGGAGCTACGCCAGCGGCATCCACCATGCCGACTTCGTGCGCAGCGGCTGTCTCGTGATGGACGGTGACAAGCCCCTGATGAGCTCGGTCGGCATCCCCGAGGTGCTGATCTGCCACCTCGATCGAAAGGACATCCAGGTCGAGGACAACTGGCACGTCATCGGTTTGAGCGGCACGGGCAGTTACGACTACTCGATCCACGACGCCTTCGTGCCGCGGGAAGCGACGTTCTTCGGCGAGGCCTGCGAGCCCGTGTGCGGCGGTTATCCGTACACGATCGGGCTCACCGGGTTCACGGCGTGGGGGCATACCGGCTTCGCGCTCGGGGTGGGGCGTCACGCGCTGGACGAGATCGCGCAACTGGCGCAGACCAAGCGAAACGCGTTCGGCCTGCTCGGCGATGGGGCCAGCTTTCAGCAGCGCTACGCCCGGGCCGAGGCGATGTATCGAGCGGTGCGCGAGTTCTGCTACGCCGTCTGGGCCGACGTCGACGAGACCTGTGCGCGCCAGCAGACCGCCAACCTGGAGCAGATCGCGCTGCTCCGGCTGGGCATGACCTACGTGCACGAAGTCGTCTCCGAGGTGTGCGCCTTCGCCCACAAGGCCGCCGGCGGTGTGTCGCTGCGGTTCAGCACGCTGCAACGCTGCTTTCGCGATATCCACGCCGCCACGCAGCACGTGCACCTGTCGGATCAGATCACCCAGGACGTGGGCAAGGTGCTGCTGGGCATGACCGGGAAAGACGCCACATGGACGATCATCGGTCTGAAGTGAGCGGCGTGCGACCCGCCATCATCGCGGTCGCGATCACCGGTTCCGTGCCGCGCAAGCGAGATACCCCGGCCATCCCCGTCACGCCGGCGGAACAGATCGAATCGACGCACGAGGCCTTCGAGGCCGGTGCAGTCCTGGTGCACATCCACGTGCGCAACGCCGACGAGTCTCCCGGCTCCGATCCGCAATTGTTCGCGCAGGTGCAAGCGGGGGTGCGCAAGCACTGCCCGGGGATGATCGTGCAGTTTTCCACTGGCGGGCGTGGCCGCGAGGCGGCTCAGCGCGGCGCGATGCTGCACCTGCGGCCGGACATGGCATCACTGGCCACCGGCTCGGTGAACTTTCCGACCTCGGTGTACGAGAACCCACCGGATTTCGTCGAAGGCCTGGCCGCCCGCATGCTCGAATACGACATCAAGCCGGAGATCGAGATCTTCGATCTCGCCATGCTGTACAGCGCCGCCGCCTTGATCAAGAAAGGCCTGCTCACGTCGCCGCCGCACGTGCAGTTCGTGTTCGGTATCCAAAACGCCCTGCCGGCGCGCCGCGCGATTCTCGAGTTTCTGTTGTCGGAAATGACCGAGGTGCTGCCGGGCGCCACCTGGACCGCCGCGGGGCTCGGCCGTCACCAGTTCGAGGTGGCGCAGTGGTGCCTGGAGCTCGGCGGGCATTGCCGCACCGGCCTGGAAGACAACATCCGCTTCGACCACAGCCGCCTGGCGACGAGCAACGCCGAGCTGGTCGGCAGAGTCACTGAGGTCTGCGAGCGCTACCGGCGCCGCCCGGCGACGGCGCGCGAAGCCCGGCAGTTGCTCGGCCTGCGCGCGGCGTGAAGCGAGGATTTCCGGTGCCCAAGCTGACCATTGCCGACGCGCAGCTCCACTACCGCTTCGACGGCCCCGCCGACGCCCCGGTGCTGGTGCTGTCGAATTCGCTCGGCACGCAGCTCGAGATGTGGGACTCGCAGGTGCCCGACTTCGCCCGGCGGTTTCGCCTCCTGCGCTACGATACGCGCGGTCACGGCGAGTCGAGTGTCACCGCGGGCCCCTACCGCGTCGAGCAACTCGGCCGCGACGTCCTGGCGCTGGCCGACGCGCATGCCATCGAGCGTTTCGACTTCTGCGGGCTGTCGATGGGCGGCATGATCGGCATGTGGCTGGGGGTGCACGCGCCGCGGCGCGTGCGCACCCTCGTGCTGGCCAACACGGGGGCCAAGATCGGCCGCACCGAGCTGTGGAACGCGCGCATCGACACCGTGCGCGCGGGCGGTATGGCGGCGATCGCCGATGTGGTGGCCGAGCGCTGGTTCACGCCGGGGTTTCGCGCCCGCGAGCCCGCCGCCGTGGCGCGCATCCGCCAGATGCTGCTCGCGGCGCCGCCCGAAGGCTATTGCGCCAATTGCGCCGCGATCCGGGATATGGATCAGCGCGAGGTCATCGCCCGCATCGCCTGCCCGACGTTGGTGCTCAGCGGCACGCATGACGCCCTGACGCCGCCCGCCGACGGGCGCTTCGTGGCCGACACCGTGCCGGGTGCGCGCTACGCCGAGCTCGATGCCGCGCATCTCTCCAACGTCGAACAGCCGCAAGCGTTCTCGCGCGCGGTGATCGATTTCCTCACCGCCTGACGCCGGCGCCGCCCTCCGTACGGAGCGGGTTCCACCCCGCGCCCTACAGGACGGCGCAGTGCAGC
The DNA here is from genome assembly GCA_964475125.1 of uncultured Binatia bacterium (SeqCode). GTDB lineage: Bacteria > Desulfobacterota > Binatia > HRBIN30 > CADEER01 > CAYYWP01. The sequence goes on from CAYYWP010000096.1 coordinate 11,268, forward strand.
GGTTCGATGCGGTAGGTGACGCGTACCTCGCCCGGTTGGCCGAAGGGGAACTTGTCGACCCCCACGTACTTCTTCGCCAGCGCATCGATGTGGGCGTCGGCGCCGCGCTCGGTGATCTCGACCACGCGGCCGCGAATCTCCACGTAGCGATAGGGATTCTTGGGGTCGACGATCGACAGGCCGACGCGCGCGTCGCGCCGCATGTTGCAATCTTTCAACCGCCCCTTCGTCGAGTTCACGCGCACGTGCGTGCCATCGAAATCGAACCACACCGGCGTCACCTGTGGCGCGCCGTCCTTCATCACCGTGGCGAGGTACGCCAGCGCCGAGCTGTCGAGCAGATCGCGGTGCGAAGCGGGGATGGATGCGGGCATGGGGTTCTCCTGCGGAGCGTGCTGACGTGTTGACGTACTGACGTGCTGACGTAGCGGTGCTGCACCCGACGAAATTGTCTAGCCCCTTCGATCGCCATCTCGCAACACCTCAGCACGTCCACACGTCAGCACGTCCACACGTCAACACGTCAGCACGTCAGCACGTTCTTCAGCACGTCAGCACGCCGCGCAGCACGGTGACGGCTTGGCCGAGCAGGTTGAGGCGACCGGGGGCGACGCCGGCACCCGATACCTCGACGCGCACGACGCCGCCGCGGGGCGAGGCTTGGTAGCCGACCACCTCGCGCTTGCCGAGGCGTGCGGCCCACCAGGGACCGAGGCAGCAGTGGGCGCTGCCGGTGACGGGATCCTCCGGGATGCCCAGGGCGGGGGCGAAGAAGCGCGAGACGAAGTCGTACTCGCGCGTGGCGGAGCGACTGGTGACCAGCACCGGCCGCGCGCTGGCGTTCGCGATCTGGGCGAGGTCGGGTGTCAGCTCGCGCAGCGCGGCCTCCGAGGCGATCTCGAAGACGTCGCACACCGGACTGGCGCCGCAATACGCCGCCGGCACGCCGAGCGCCGCCGCCACATCGGCTGGCTCCGGTCCGGGGGTGAGCGCGTGAGCGGGGAAGTCAAGGGCGATCCACGCCTCTCGGCGCCGTGCCAGCAGCGCGCCGCTCTGGGTGTGGAAGCGCAGCGTGGCATCGGGCGCTGCGTCGCCCGACTCGAACAGTGCGTGGGCGCTGGCCAGGGTCGCGTGTCCGCACAACGGCACCTCGACCGCCGGCGTGAACCAGCGCAGCCCGAACTCGTCGCCGGCGCGGCGCTCGAGGAAGGCCGTCTCCGACAGGTTCATCTCCCGCGCCACCGCTTGCAGCCACTCCTCGGGCCGCGGCGCGGCGAGCACGCAGACGGCCGCCGGGTTGCCGCGGAACGGCTCGGTGGTGAAGGCGTCGATCTGAACGAACGGCTGCGGAACGGATGCCATGTCTTGCTCTACTTGCTGGCGGGCGCGGCGCACAAGGCGTGCCGCCGCTAAGACCGTGCACGCAGTTGCGCCCCGCGACGGCTCGAGAATCCCCGTGGTGGGTTCTTGCCTTGATCGGACAAGAGAACTTCAACGCAGAGCCGCGGAGCCTGCAGAGAACGCGGAGCTCGAAAGTGAACTCCGAACCCAATTGACGATGACAATGGGGCAGGGCTCGAGCTCACGCACGCTGCCTCCGAGCCCTCTGCGTACTCGGCGTCTCTGCGTTGAGGTTTCTTGTCAGATCGAGCTCAGCAGTCCGTTTGAAACAGGCCGCGCTCATCCTTCGACGGGCGCAGCATATGCCCCGAGCCCGTCGAAGGGGGGGCGGAACGCGTTGCGGCACAAGCACTTCCCGCTCCTGCTGGGCCCGTCGAAGCATGAGCGCGGTCTGTTTCGACGGACTGCTAGCTCCGGCGGCGTCGCTGACCGCCTTTGGAGCGCGTCCTTGCGACTCGCGCCGGCGAGCGCCGCGGCGCGAGGGCGACCGCTCGGGGCGCGGAGACGTCCGGAGCCGTTGACGGGTGCGGTGCGCTGAATTGGTTCGACACGGCGCCGGTCTCGGCTGCCGCCATGCTGCCGATCAAGCCGGGGTTGGCGGGATTGACCAGCAGGCGGAAGACGTCGGCGCGGTTGTAGTGACCGCCGAAGTCGTGCACCAGGCGCATGCGCACCGTGTGCTCGAGGTCTGCGTCGGCGTAGACGATGCCCTCGCGGTCGCCGGGCAGCGGTCCGGCGACGACGTTGGCCATCGGATCGATGATCGAGGTGCCGCCGGTCTGCTGCGGATCGGCCATGAAGGCGCGGTCGGCGTCGCTGGTGGCGATGCGCTCGCCCATCTCGGCGCTGACCACACCACAGGGGCTGAGCACATAGCACTTGCACATGTACGCCAGGTTGCGGGCCACCAGCAGGCTCGCTTCGGGCATCGGCAGGTAGCCGTCGCTGAGCTTCCCGGCCGGAACGAAATGGTTCGGCCAGCAGGCGACGTGGATGCGGGTGTACTGCGCCGCGAGCAGGGCCACCGCCATCGGGTTGGAGTTCTCGCCGCACACCAGGCCGCTGACCGGGCCGTACTCGGACATCACGACGCCCTGGCTGTCGCCGGCCCCACCGGTGTGCACGAGCCGCTCGGTGACGGTCGGCACGAGCTTCTGATGCTTGCCGACCATCTGGCCGCGCCGATCGATGAAGAGCTGGGTGTTGAACAGCGTGCCGCTGGTGGCGGCGCGCTTCTCGGTGATGCCGATGACGACGAAGACGTTCGCCGCGGCGGCGGCGGCGCAGAGCGCGTCGACCTCCGGTCCCGGCACCTCCATCGAGTTGTTGAACAGCGCGACGGCGAAGTCGTAACTCCGCTTGCTGACCGCCGGATGATAGAAGTACCAGAGCGGATACCCGGGAATGAAGTTCTCTGGGAAACCGACGAAGGCGGCGCCATGGCGGCCCGCCTCGCGGATGAGCTGGCAAGCCTTGTCGATGCTGCGGGCGCGGTCGAGGAACACCGGTGCCGCTTGCACTGCGGCCAGGCGCAGGCGCGGCTCGCTCATCTCAGCCCGCCGCGGCGCGGCGTGTCGTCGCGCTCACTCAGACGTTGTCGCCGGGGGCAACCCGCAACACGCAGCCGTTGACCCGCCAGCGTCCGTCGATTTCGACCATGTCGTAGAGGGCGAAGACGAACTTGCCGTCGCGGCCCTGTAGGAGCACCTTCTGGACCAGTCGACCGCCGGCGTACCCGAGGTCGAGGAACTGGGCGCTGCGCGGCCTGTAGACCTGCGGATAGGCCTTGGCGACGACGCGCAGAAAGGTCTCCGGGGTGCCGAACATCGCCTGGATGCCGGGCGATGCCAAGGCGAAGGCGCGCGCGCCGTCATCGTGTCGGAAGGCGTCGAGCTGCTGGCCGATGACGCGATGAATGGCCTCCTGGTGCTTGTTCGCCGCTGACGCCGCAGGCGCCAGGCAGAGCAACAAGCCGAGGGCGAGCCACCCTTCGACCCGGCGCCCCCGCGTAGTCGCCCTAATCCCCGCGATGTGCGTGCGACAACCCGTCATCTCGCGCTCGCAAAACCCTTGCGTGCCGGGACAATCGGCCAAAACCCGGATGATTGCAAGCCGTCGTACGGACGGGGAGGGGACGTAGTTTCAAGAGTTTCAAGTGTTCCGAGTCTCGGAACACTTGAAACTCTTGAAACTACGTCCCCTCCTTCGCCCTCCTTCGCCCGAGTCTCGGAACACTTGAAACTACGTCCCCTCCTTGACGCCTACCGCCAGGGGTGTGGTCCAGGTCAGCCGGCGACTAGTTCAAGTTGTATTCAAGCGACTGACCGGACTCGATGAGATAGCGCTGCTGCAACCGGATGAGCGTCGCCAACCGTTGATCGTCGAACCGAGCTTGGCGGCCGCCGATAGCCTCGAGCGTCTGCCGCCACTGCGCCCGCGTCGATTCGCACAGGTGCGTGCCCTTCATCAGGAACTCCTCGACACTGTTCGGATAGGCGAGCGGGCAGTGGGCACTCGACGGGCGCTGCAATCCGAAACCGCTGCCGACCGCCGAGAGCATCTGAACCAACATGCGCCGCGTCGCCAACACTCTCGCATCCCAATATGCGGGGAGTCGTTCCAGCAATCGATACGAGGACACCACTGCCACCCGTCCCTTGGTATCCTGCATCGAGAAGACAAACCTGGCGTCACCCATGTACATGTCGCGATTGGTGACCCCGAGCACGAAGACGTCCTCGCGACCCGGCGGGCGTCCCTGGCGCAAGAGCTCGAGGAGATGATAGCCGTTGTACTGCAGGCGCTCCCCCACGAGCAGTTTCTCCTCGGGGACCCGGACCATGGCATTCACGGTGCAGCGCAGCTGCACCTCCGCTTCAAGCAGCAGACAGACGTCGAGCAGGTCGAGCCGTTCGTCGATCCCGTTGATGGGGACCACCAGGATCGGTGGAGAGAGACGAACAGCTTGGGCTTTCTGTTCCACGCGGACACGGTGTGACGAGTCCGCGCCCTTGAGCGCTGCCAGCCGCGCCTCGACGACGACGCGTCCTTCAGTTCCCGGAGCGAGAGCCGCCAAGACCTCGCGATACTGGGCGCGCGCCGCGTCGGAATTGCCGAGTTTCTCGTGCCAGTACCCGGCGAGAATTTGGTGGGTCGGACTCTGTGGTCGGATCTGCAAGCCCTCATTGACGACCGCGAGTGCCCGCTCGGAATCCCCCTGTTCTCCGTAGAGCTCGGCCAACTCGTAGAAGAGCTCCCCGAACGCACCCGCATTGACGTTGTCGAAGCTGCGTACGACCTCGACGGCGGCCTCGAAGTTACGCACCGCCTCCCGCGTATGGCCGAGGCGCCGTAAGCTGATGGCTCGCAAAGCGACGATGTCAACCGTGTTGGCGTTCGTGTTGCCGCCTTCCTCCAAACCCTGCGTGAAACCCACCAACTCAGCGTATCGAGCCGCATCGAAGAGTTTTAGAACTCGTTCACGCGGTCCGCTGTCAGGCTGCTCCTGCTGGGCGAGGATGATCGTTTCCGGCATCGCTCTTGCCGGCGAGAGACACCGTACCGCCGACCCCATATCGGCAGCGAGAGAGCCGGTCGCGCCACCGATTAGCATCGACGCCACGAGCCAGGAGAGGAATCTTCCGTGCCGATAGCCCGTCCAAGCTGGCGATTTGACGTAATCCCCAGGTATCAGACGCTCCGCAATCGATCCGAACAGGCCCCGGGGTTGCCCGGGATGGCGCGCGACGTCGCACACGACCTGGGGTCTCACCTGGAAGCTCGGATACGACGTGCCGAGGGACGCAGTCAAGGTCGAATTCCGCCGCCCACGGCGCGTCGTCGGCGCTAGAGTGCCGCGCCGCCCTGTCGGACTGTCCGGGCGAGGCCCAGGTCGGCGAGAATGGCGCTGGTCAGAGCGGGGAGGGGACGTAGTTTCAAGTGTTCCGAGTCTCGGAACACTTGAAACTACGTC
>CAYYWP010000097.1:0-8563 GCA_964475125.1 uncultured Binatia bacterium (SeqCode)
CCGCCGCCCGGCACGCGCCGCGTCGCCGGCGGGGACAGGAGGGAAGGTTCGATGCGGATCGCTTGGTGCAGAAGACCAGTGGGCCACAGCCCGAGCCGTAGCCGCGGTACCTGTGGCCGCCGGCAGCGCGCCGCGCTGCCCGGTGGGGTGGGGGTGTGGCGGCGAAGCCCCGCAGCCAGCCCGCCAGCGTGCGTGACGTCGGGCCACACCCGCCGCCGCCCGGCGACGCGCCGCGTCGCCGCCGAGCACAGGTCCCGCGGCTACGGCTCGGGCTGCATCTCCGGTGCCCCTAGGCGCCGACTCGATCGGAGCGAAGCGCGGCGGCGGCGAGTTGGCCGCAGGCGGCCTGGATGTCGCGGCCGCGCGTGACGCGTACGCTGGCACTCACTCCGGCGCCGAGGAGCTGGCGCTGGAAGTGCTCGACCACCGCCGCCGCGGGCGGCGCGAAGGCCGCACCCGGAAACGGGTTGAAGGGGATGAGGTTGACCTTGGCGCGAATCCCGTGCAGCAGCCGCACCAGGCGCGCCGCGTCGGCACCGCTATCGTTGACCCCGGCCAAGAGGACGTACTCGAAGGTAATGCGGCGGCGCTGGGCGATCGGCAGCGCGCGGCAGGTGCGCATCAGCTCCGCCAGCGGGTAGCGGCGGTTGATCGGCATGAGTCGGTCGCGCAGCGCGTCGGTGGTGGCCGTGAGCGATACGGCGACGTTCACCGGCGTCTCGCGCACCAGGCGTTCGAGCTGCGGCAGCAGCCCGACGGTCGACACCGTGACGCGGCGGCCCGAGAGTCCGAAGCCCCACGGCGCGGTCAGGATGGCGATGGCTTCCACGACCGCGTCGTAGTTGGCCAGCGGCTCGCCCATGCCCATGAAGACGACGTTCGACAGGCGCTCACCCGGCGCCAGCGCGGCGCGCGCCGCGAGCATCTGGGCGGCGATCTCGGCGGCCGTCAGTTGGCGCTGCAGGCCGAGCTGCGCCGTGGCGCAGAAGCCGCAGCCCATGGCGCAGCCGGCCTGTGAGGAGATGCAGGCCGTCAGGCGCGGCGGGTCGGGAATGATCACGGACTCGATCGCGCGCCCCTGGTCGAGGCCGAGCAGGAGCTTGCGCGTGCCATCGGCCGCGCGCGCCGTCTCCAGCAGTGGCAATCCGGGCATCGCGAAGCTCGCCGCCAGCGCGTCGCGCAACGGTCGCGCCACATCGGTCATGGCGTCGAACGACCCGGCGCCGCCCCGATAGGCCCAGCGCAGGATCTGCTCGACGCGGAACGCCGGCTGCTGATGCGTGCGGATCCAGTCTCCCAGAGCGCGCGGCGTCAGCGGCAGGGGTTCAGGATTCGCGCAGCTCGCACTCGCCGAAGAAGAAACTGATTTCCCAGCGCGCGGTGTCGGGACCATCTGAGCCATGCGTGGCATTGCGCTCCACGTTGGTGCCGTAGTCCTTGCGCACCGTGCCGGCGCCCGCCTTGGCCGGATCGGTCGCGCCCATGAGATCGCGCCACGCCCCGATGGCGCCACTGCCCTCGAACACGCAGACGAAGACCGGACCCGACGACATGAACTCGCACAGGCTGGCGTAGAACGGACGTTCTTTGTGCACGACGTAGAAGCGGCCCGCGTCGGCGCGCGACAGTTGGATCAGCCGCCCTGCGATCAATCGCAGGCCGCGCCCCTCGGCCCGGGCCAGGATCTCGCCGATCTTCGCCTTGGCGACGGCGTCCGGTTTGATGATCGCCAGTGTCCGTTCCTTCATGCCGCGCCCCGTTCTCTCAGCACCGTCACCATCGTCGCTCCCATGTCCGCCGGACTGCGCGCCACGCGCACCCCCGCCGCCTCGAATGCGGCCACCTTGTCCGCCGCCGTGCCGCGGCCACCGGCGATGATCGCGCCGGCATGCCCCATTCGACGTCCCGGCGGTGCCGTCCGCCCGGCGACAAAGGCCACCACCGGTTTGTCCATGTGCTCGCGCACGAAGGCCGCTGCCAGTTCCTCGGCACTGCCGCCGATCTCGCCGATGACGATGACCGCATCGGTGTCCGGATCGGCCTGGAAGAGCTGCAGCACATCGACGAAATCCGTCCCGTTGATCGGATCGCCACCGATGCCGATGCAGGTCGACTGCCCGTAGCCTGCCTGGGTCACCTGATGCACGGCTTCGTAGGTCAGCGTGCCGCTGCGCGAGATGATGCCGATCCGCCCCGGGCGGTGAATGTATCCCGGCATGATGCCGATCTTGCACTCCCCCGGGGTGATGATGCCGGGACAGTTCGGACCGATCAGCCGGGTCGGCCTCCCTTCGAGGTAGCGCTTGACGCGCATCATATCGAGTACCGGAATGCCCTCGGTGATGCAGACGACCAGCGCCACCCCGGCGTCGGCGGCCTCCATGATCGCATCGGCCGCGACAGCCGGCGGCACATAGATGACCGACGCATCGGCCCCTGTCGCGGCGACGGCCTGTGCGACGGTGTCGAAGATCGGGATCCCCTCGAAGCTCGACCCGCCCTTGCCCGGGGTCACGCCGGCCACCATCTGCGTCCCGTATTCTTTGCACGCCTTGGTATGAAACTGCCCCGTCGCCCCAGTGATCCCCTGGGTGAGCACGCGGGTGTGTCGATTGACCAGAATGCTCACGTTCTTGTTTCCCGCTGCGGCGGCCGAGCGCGAACCCTAACGGCGCCCCTGGCAGCTGTCAATTCGTCCCGCGCGGCATGCGTCCGAGACGCGCGGGTTTCGGACCCGCAACTCAGCGGGCCCGTGCTACGCAGGCCATCTGGTCGCCGAGATTGACGGCGATCGAAATCCCGTCCAGCCGCACCGCCCGCAACAGTCGATTCGCCTGCGACGGCCAGGCTTCGCCGTATGCGCCCAACTTGTACGCCCAGTGCCGGAGCGGAAACCGACGTCCGAAGGCGACCAGTTGCTCGACGACAAACCCCTCCGACTCCAGAAAGCGCCGCAGCGTCGGGCGCGAGAAGTAGTGATAGTGGTCGTCGAGCAAGCCCCACCATCGCCGCCTCATCAGGCGGGCCATCACGCTGCCGATGTCGGGGGTGAGCAGCAACAGCTTGCCACCCGGGCGCAGGACGCGGTGGATCTCGCGCATCGTCGCACGCAGGTCGGTGAGATGCTCGATGACGTCGGCCATGACCACGGCGTCAAAACTGCCCGCCGGCAAGCCGGCGCTCTCCACCGGACCGCAGTGTATCGCCAGGCCGTAGGCGGCGCGCGCTTGTTCCACGGCCCAGGTCGAGAGCTCGACGCCCTGGGCGTCGAAGCCGCGCTCGCGCGCCGCGAGGAGGAGAAGGCCGCAGGCGGAGCCGATCTCGAGCAACCGGCCGCCGGACGGAATCAGCGCCAGCAGTCGATGCGCATTGCGGATCCGATCCGCCGCTTGCTCGAGATAGTAGGGGTCGGCGCTGTCGTCGTACGCCGCGGCGGCCATGTGCCGCTCGGGCAACCGCACCATCCCGCACTCAGTGCAGCGCTCGAGCGCGTCGATCAGCTGCCGGTCACTGCGCGTAATCCGGTACGGCGAGGTGGTCGACGGCGGTGGGGCAACGGCTCGTCGCGCCGGGAAATGCGGCACGGCTCGTCGCCCCCCGCAAACGACACAGGGCATCGATTCACGCCGTGCCGTGCGGCGGCTTCCCGGCTCGGGTAACACGGCGGCTGGCGTTACCCGCGCCGCTCAAAACAGCGTGTAGATGAACGGCCCCAAGGCCGTGCTCTGCGCCGTGACCAGCAGCGCGCCGAAGACCAGCAAGACGATGACCATCGGCAGCAGCCACCACAGCTTCTGCTGCCACAGGAACGACAGCAGCTCGCCGGCGATGGCGAGGCGGCTCTTCAATCCGGAACTCATACTCCCTCCGCCAGGCTCACCCTTTGGCGATGATCGCGTTCCCCAGCACCAGCGCGTCCATGCCGCTGCGCATGAACGTACTGTACGCTTGCGCCGGCGTCGTCACGATCGGCTCGCCCTTCAAATTGAACGATGTGTTCAGCACCACCGGATTGCCGCTCGCCTCGCCAAAGCGCTCGATGAGGCAATAATAGAGCGGGCTCTGGGCGGCGTGCACGGTCTGCAAGCGGGCCGTGTGGTCGACGTGCGTCACCGCCGGCAGGATCGCCTCTTGTCCCGGCTTCACATCCACCACGTACAGCATGAAGCGAGCGGGGTAATGGCGTGCCGGCTCATCGAGGGCAAAGTAGCGGTCAGCCGCCTCCACTACCACCGACGGTGCGAAGGGGCGAAAGGGCTCGCGGAACTTGATCTTGGTGTTCACCACATCCTTCATGTCCGCGCGTCCCGGGTCGGCCAGGATGCTGCGGGCGCCGAGGGCTCGCGGCCCCCATTCGAAGCGGCCCTGAAACCAGCCGACGACCTGGCCCTGCTGCAGGCAGTCGACGACGCGATCGAGCAACGCGTCCTGATCCGTACAGGCCGTGTGCGCGATCCCGGCCGTGCGCAGGTAATCGCCGACCTCGGCCTCCGAGAACCCCTGGCCCCAGTACGCATGCTCGAGGCGGAAGCTGCGCGGTTGACCCAGCACCACGTGCTGGGCGAACAGGGCGGCGCCCAGGGCGCCGCCGCCGTCGCCGGCCGCGGGCTGGACGAAGAGCTCGCGAAACGGGGTCTCGCGCAGTAGCCGTCCGTTGGCCACGCTGTTGAGCGCCACCCCACCGGCCAAACAGAGTCGGTCGAGGCCCGTCTCGCGGTGCAGCGCGCGCGCCATCGCAAGCACGATCTCCTCGGTGCAGCGCTGCACGCTGGCGGCGACGTCGGCGTAATATTGATTGCGTTCCGCCTGCCGTCCGGCATCGCTCGGCGGATCGCCGAAGTAGACCGGAAACCCGGAACGCTCGGTGAAGAAGAGCCAGTCGGGATCGCGTGGCGGGCCAAACAGCTCGACGAAGCGGTGGTTGAACGCCCGCGTGCTGGAGTGGTGGAAACAGAAGTAGCGCATATCCAGCCACAAGCTGCCATCCGTTCCGAGCCGGTAGAGGCGCTGGACCTTATCGACGTACTTCGGCTCCCCGTAGGGCGCCATCCCCATGACTTTGTACTCGCCCTCGTTGACCTCGAAGCCGAGAAAGGCGGTAAAGGCGCTGTACAGCAAGCCGACCGAATGCGGGAAACGGGTCTCGCGCAGCAGCCTGATGCCGTTGCCGCGCCCGCTCCCGAAGGTCGCGCAGGCCCACTCACCGACCCCGTCGACGGTCAGGATCGCCGCCTCCTCGAACGGCGAACAGAGGAAGGCGCTGGCGGCATGCGACAGGTGGTGCTCACTGAACAGAATCCGGTCGCTCCCGACGCCCAGCTCTTGCTGGATGCGCTGTTTCACCCACAGCTTATCCAGCATCCAGGTCGTCATCGCGTCGCCGAAGACTTTCCACGAGCGCGGCACGACTTGCAGCGCCGTGCTCAGGATGCGCTCGAACTTGACGAAGGGTTTCTCGTAGAACACCACGTAATCGAGGTCGGCGGTCCCGATTCCCGCCTGGGCGAGACAAAAATCGATCGCCCGGCGCGGAAACTCCGCGTCGTGCTTGCGACGCGAGAAGCGCTCCTCTTCCGCCGCGGCGATCAACTGGCCGTCGACCAGCAACGCCGCCGCGGCATCGTGGTAGAAACAGGAGACGCCCAGGATTCGCATCACCGGTGCCCCATAGCCCCGATCCGAAAAAAATCCCTTACCACGAAGGACACGAAGACCACGAAGGTCACGGCGTAGAGCCGCGCCCAAAGGATGGCCTTCAGCTCTACAAACGGGCAGTTGCTCTGCCCTCCCCGCACCCCGCGAAACCCTTGCCCTTCGTGGTCTTCGTGTCCTTCGTGGTTTGAAAAGAACTTCGGGTTGGGGTTAGCAGGAGGCTGAGAAACGCGCCGCTCACCCTTCGACGGGCTCAGGCCGAACGGACAAGAGCGATGAAATTGGAGGCGGGTTCCGCTCTCCCGAGCCCATCGAAGGATGAGCTCGTCGAAGGATGGGGAGGGGGGCAGCATCCTGTTAAGCGGCGGCCGCACCCGACGGCCGTTGCGCGCCTTCTGCTCGATGCGCTGAACCCAGGGCGCCGCGGGCGTTCAGCACCACGCCGAACACGGTCCCAGCAGTCTCTCGCCACCGCGCCATGAATCGTTCCGCATCATCGATCGGCGTCACCTCCGGGTCGACGACGAAGACGACGCCGTCCAGGACCGGCACCAGGCCGAAGGTGTCGGGGTAGGTGTCGATCGGCGGCAGGTCGAGCACTACGTAATCGAACTGCGGCGCCAGCTCCGCCACCGCGCCGGCGATGGCCAGCGCGTCAACTGCCGCGGGACGCACGCCGGCGCCGACGAAAAACACGCCGGCGATACCCGAGGCACGCACCAGGGCCGCGGTGCGGATCTCGCCGGTGAGGAATTCCGTGAGCCCCGGCCCGGCCGCGAGACCCAACACCTCGGTGAGCGAGGGCGTGCGCAAGTTGCCCTCGACCAAGAGCACGCGTGTACCGGGCGTCGCCAGGGTTCGCGCCAATTCGACGGCCACCCGGGTCGTTCCCTCGCCGTGACGACCCGCCGTCACCCCGACCGTCCGCAGTGCGGCGCGGCCACTCGCAACCGCCGGGCGATGCACGTTCCGCCCCTCCCCCTCCGGCCTGCTCATCATGCCATCCCTAGCGCGTTTATCCTGCCTCGTCAGCGCCGGTCGCAACCGGCGCAAGAGACGCCTCAGCGTCCACCCGTCGATGCCTGTCCTAGGCTCGCGAACCAGGCGCAGGTCCGCCGCATCCCCTCGGCGAAACTGACGGTCGCGCGATAGCCCAGCCGCGTGGCGATGCGCTCGATCGATGCCTCGGTGTGACGCACGTCGCCGCGCCGCGCCGGGACGTGACGCCGGGCCAGCGGGTGGCCGACGAAGTCCTCCAGGAAGGCGACGATTTCGAGCAGCGAGTGCCGTTCTCCGCAGGCGACGTTGAACACCTCGCCGGCCACCCCCGGAACGGTGCACGCCAGGCGGCTGGCGAGGACGACGTTGTCGACGTAGGTGAAGTCGCGCGACTGCTCCCCATCCCCGTGCACTTCCAAGGGCTCTCCCTGCCACGCGGCGCGTATGAACAAGGGGATCACCGCTGCGTATCTCGATTCCGGGCTCTGGCGCGGGCCGAAGACGTTGAAGTAGCGCAAGCTGACGGTCTCCAGCCCGTACAGCTCGCTGTAGACACGGCAGTAATGCTCGGCCGCCAACTTCGATACCGCGTAGGGCGAGATCGGCGTCGCCGCGCCCTCCTCGCGCTTGGGCAGCACGGCGGCATTGCCGTACACCGACGACGAAGAGGCGTAGACGACGCGCCTGACGCCGGCGGCCCGCGCCGCCTCGAGGACCTGTAGCGTGCCGTGGACGTTGACGGCATCGCTGCTCACGGGGTCATCCACCGACCGCTCCACCGAGCGCAACGCCGCCTGGTGCAACACGTAGGTCACCCCGTGCATGGCGGCGCGCACGGCCGCGCCGTCGCGGATATCGCCGCGCACGATCTCAACCCGGTCGCCGACCGCACCGAGGTTCTCCATCGTGCCGCTGGAAAAATCGTCGAAGACACGGACCCGGTCGCCATCGCGAACCAGGGCTTCGACGAGATGCGAGCCGATGAATCCCGCCCCGCCCGTGACCAGGTACTGCATCTCCGGCATGCCAGTCATCTCGGATCCGCCGGCATCACCGGCGCCAATCTGGGGGCCGCCGGTCCCGGCGTACGCCAGCGGTCGGCGTACTTCACCAGCCCGCTCCAAAATCCGATGCCGGCGGCCGCATGCGTACAGACCACGGCCAACACCGTGGCCCCCACCGCGGTGGGCCCGCGCTTGCCCGACACCGTCGCGGCACCGATCAGCGCCGCGATCAGATAGGTCCAGACCAGCAGGCGCAAGGCGATCGCCGCGGCAGGAAACAACGGCGCGGTCAGTTGCAGCACCAAGGCGACGGCCACCAAGCCTGGCAGGGCACACACCCGGAGACCCAATTGAGCCGGATGTTTTTGCAGAACGCGAACCATCCACTGGCCGCGTTGGTAGTGGGCCCGCACCAGCGTCGCTACGCTCTGGTGCACCTGGTACCACGCGCACATGGTGGGGACGAACAGACTTCGTCCGCCCGCGGCGCGCAAGCGATACGTGAGCTCCACGTCCTGACCGTCGCCCAGCTCCTCATCGAAGAGCCCGACGCGCTCGAAGGTCGCACGCGGCCAGAAACCGGGGGCCACAGCCGCCACCAGGCGCTCTTCCGACCCCACGCCGGCGCCGTGCTCGAGGCTGAGACGCGAGCGCGCCGCCGCCGCGGCCGCCTCGCCGAACCAGCCGCCACCGCATGCGGTCATGACCCCGCCGACGGCGTCGGTCCCGGTTCGCCGCAGCGCCTCAACCCCGATGCGAAGGTAATCGGAGGCGATCGTCATGCCACCATCTACTCGGCAGATGAGGTCACCCCGTGCGCTGCGGATGCCGAGATTGAGTCCGGCGGAGCGCTGCGCCAATGGATCGGCAAGCCGCCGCACGCGCTCGTCGCACCAGGGCCGATCCGT
>CAYYWP010000097.1:8573-16602 GCA_964475125.1 uncultured Binatia bacterium (SeqCode)
CGCTTCCACGCCGGCGGTCGCGGCGACGCCTCGATCGATGACGAGCACTTCAAAGCGCGCCGCTGGATAGTCCTGTGCGAGGACCGAACGCAGCGTCGTTTCGCAGCTCGCCGCCTCTTCGTCGCCGCGCACGATCACGACCGAGACGAAGGGCATGTCCGGCGTCGCCGTGGTGGCCTCAGGCGCGGCGGGATTCCAATCATTCGACGGCACGGTAGCGGTGGCGCAAGCTCTGGAACTGACGCTGGGGCATCCACCCCCAGCGGTGGGCCTGGTAGCGCGCCATCAGGCGCAGAATGCCCAGACCATAGCGTACGCTGGCGACGAAGCTAGCCGTCGAGGCTTCGGCGAAATAGCGGGTCGGCACCGCCACCTCGGCGATGCGGAATCCGGCCGCGACGATCTGGGCCAGGATCTCCTGGTCGAAAATAAAGCGGTCGGCGTTGAGGCTCAGGTTGACGGCTTCAAGGACCTCGCGGCGGTAGGCGCGATACCCCGTGTGGTACTCGGAGAGGTGAAGGCCGAAGACGCGGTTCTCGGCCCAGGTCAGCAGGCGGTTGCCGAGAAACTTCCACCACGGCATGCCGCCGGCGAGCGTCTGGGCCGTCCCAGCGGCGAGCCGTGAGCCGAGCACCACGTCGGCCTCGCCCTGCTGGATCGGCGCGATGATCTCCGGCAGCAGGCGTGGATCGTACTGATAGTCCGGGTGCACCATGACGACGATCTCGGCACCCGCCTTCAGCGCCTCGGCGTAGCAGGTCTTCTGGTTGGCGCCGTACCCGTAATTGCGGTCGTGCAGGAATACCTTCAGGGCCAGCTGTCGGGCGATGGCGACGGTGTCGTCCGTACTGCCGTCGTCGACCAGGATGACCAGGTCGACGGCATCGCGCGGCAGTTCCGCGTAGGTCATGCGCAACGTACGCGCCGCATTGTAGGCGGGCATCACCACCACGACGCGCAGGCGCTCCCCTGCGGCGGCGGCCGGCACCGGGACCGCCGGCGCCGGATCCGCAACCGGCGCGTGCGCCCGCCTGTACACGGCGCCTTCACCGTTCGCCGACATCCCCGGCTCCCCCCTATCGAACTCCAAGCGTGCCACGTACACCGACCGCCGGGCGCGTTTCCAGCCCCGCGACACCAGACCGGCGGCGGCCGGAAGAGGATAACGTCGCATAGATCCGCTCGAGCGCCTGCGTTTGAGACTCGGCGTCGAACCGGGCCCGCGCCGAGCGCCGGGCGCGGCGACCGAGCGCCGCACCTCGGGCCGGGTCGCGCAACAGCCGCACGATGGCTTCGGCGAGGGCCGTGGGATGTCCGTCGTCAAACAGCAGGCCCGTCACCCCATCCTCGACCGCATGTGCGCTGCCGCGCGCTTGCACGATCGGCCGGCCCAAGGCCATGTAGGTGAGGACTTTGATCGGGAAACCCGACCACGAGGCGCGCGGGCATACCAACACGTCCGCCCCGGCCAGCACCCGCACCGCCGCCGCGAACGACGGAACGCACCTGACGTTCACCCCGGGCTCGCGAGCCAGTTGCCGGGCGCGGCGCGCCGTGCGCGGATGGGCCGCGCGGTGCGTGACGAGGAGCAGGCGGGCGGCGGGTTCGCTCAGACGTACCCGCCGGAAGGCCTCGATCAGACAGTCGAGTCCTTGGTAGGGATCGAGGTTACCGGCGTACATGATCCGCCGTGCCTGGGGCCGAAGCGGCCGGCGTGTCTCGCCGAGCTCCAGGTGAGGCAGCGGCGGCGGAACGGTGCTGATACGCGTTGCCGCACCGCGCGCCGCGAGATACGCCGCCAATCGGTCCGACACGGCGATCACCGCGTCGGCAGATGCGGCCAGCAATCGATCGAAGGCGAAGCCGAGGTGACGGCCAGCCCGGCGCAAGCGCGGTCGCGCGCAGTAATACGGCAGCTCGTCGGCCAGCGCGTTGTGAGCGTGGTAGACGAACGGCACCCCGGTGAGCCAACGAACGACCAGGGCGAGCAAGGCTGCCTCGAGGTTGTGGGCGTGGACGACCTCGATGTCGTGCGCCCGCACGACGCGTAGGATTCGCCACAACAACAGCACGTCGACGACCAGCTTCTGCCAGCCGAGGGGCTGCCGTGGACGGAACCCCGGCAGCTTGGCGGCGCGGTGCACGACCATCGGTGCCAACGGCACGGCATGTTGCGCCTCTGGATAGGTGACGATGTGCACCGCATGACCGGCGCGCGCCAATCCTTCGGCGACCTCGCGCACCAGCACTTGCGAGCCGCGCAAGCTCGGGAAGGGACAGGCGGCGACGACCGCGACGCGATGGTGTCGCGCCATGATCATGCCAGGTATCCGAGCTGCGCCAGGCGGCGCTCGAGCTCGAGCGCCTCGGCCGGACCATAGGCAATCTCCGCCGGTGCCTGGTGGCACGGCGCGTCAGCCGCTTCCGCCGGGTGCACGACCGGCAGGCAACGCCCGTCCCAGTCCTCGCCCCCGGCGACGCCGCACAGGGCCAGAATGGTCGGTGCGAGATCGACGATGCGCGCGCCCGTCAGCACACCCGGGCGCACCCCCTCGGCGCGCAAGGCGAACAAGCCATCGGCGCGGTGACTGCCAGTCATGCCCGCGAGCTTGCCTCCGAGCGCGGCGGGATCGAGGGCTTCGATGGCTCGACCGGCTGTTCCGTAGCTCGGCAGACCGAGGTAGGAATAGCCACCCGGCGTATTGAGCTCGAGGACGAGATCGGGCGCCAGGCCCACATAGGGCCCCCTGTACAACTCCTCGCGGCGCCAGACCCGCCGCACCACGGGCGCCTGATGTAGTGGATCGCGCCAGCTCAACAAGCCGTCGACGAGGTGCTCGCGCACGCGCTCGTAGTCGCGCACCGCCACCGTGCCGCAGCGCTCGCGCCCGCTGACGTTGAGCCACAGCGAGGGAAAATAATTGAGCTCTTCGGAGAAGGCGCGAGTCCGTCGCCAATCGATGCCCCCGAATCGAACCCCGGATTCGATCCGGTTGGCCACGCGTCCCCCCGCCAGGCGGAAGCAACGCGCCTGCCAGCCCTCCGGGATCGCGCGCACCGCGGCCGCACGCATCGCGCCCGCCCAGCGCGTCGGCGACGCGTGCGCGGCGAAGGCCAACTCCCCCTGTTCGGCCAGCCAGCGGTTCAGGCGCACGCCGGTCGCGCCGGCTCCGCCGAAGCCGTGATCCGACACCACCAACACCGCTGCCGCGGGAGCGGCGGCGCGCAGCCGTCCCAACGCGGCGTCGAGTGCGACGTACACCGTGCGCAGCGGGTTGCCCAACTCGGACGGCTCGCTCGGCGCCACGCGGCGCGGCGAGGCGCGGTCGTGTAGGGCCCAGAAGTGGTGCGCCGCCGTGTCCGACTCGCCGAACAGCAGCAGCAAGCAATCCCAGCGCTCGCGACGGAGTAGGCGCTCGGCCAGCCGCACCTTGTGCTCGATGCCGTCACACAGGCTGCGGCACGCCTGCGCATGCCAGCCGGGGCCGATGTGGAACTCCTGAAAGTCGGCGAACGGAAAGCCGCCGGCGGCGGCCACCTCACTGGCGAACGCCGGCGGATAGACGAAGCTGGCATCGGCGCGCGTCGTCACCGGCGTATCGAAGCCGCTGATCATGTACCCGTTCACCGCCTCTGGCGGGTACGTCCCCGGCAGACCCAGCACGCAGATTCGCCGTCCGGCCTGACTGAGCATCTGCCAGATCGTCGGTGCCTTCCGATAGGTGGCGTTGACGAACTGCACGGCGTAATCGCCGGCGCGGCGGCGCGTGAAGTCGTAAACGCCGTGACGGCCGGGATTGACGCCGGTCATGAAGCTGGTCCAGCTCGGCAGCGTCGCCGGCGGCATCGTCGAGGCCAGGCGGCCCCAGGCGCTCTCTTTCAGCAGCGCGGCCAGGTGCGGCAGCGTGCCGTCGGCCGCCCACGGCTCGATGAGATCGAGCGTGGCGCCGTCAAGTCCCACGATCAGCAGCATGTGCGGTCGCCGTGTCGGTTACGCGCCGTTGCCCCGCCGCCAGCTGGGCCTCGAGGGCTTGCAGTTGCGCCAGCAGCTCGGCGACGCGAGCCGGCTCGCGGCCCGCCAGGTTGTTCTGCTCGCCGGGGTCGGTCTCCAGATCGTAGAGCTCCAGTGGCGCCAGCCCACGCGGGTTTCCGGCGTTGGCCGTGATCAGTTTCCAGCTCCCGGTGCGCAGCGACGTCAGGCGGTTGCCCTCCAGCGCCTCTTGCGCCAGCAGCGCGGGCGCGGCGCTGGCGGTGAAGAGATCGGTGCCTCGGACGGCCCCCCCGGTCGGTACGCCGACCGCGGCAAGCAGCGTCGGGACGATGTCGAGGCTGCGGGCGAGCAGCGCACGCGTCTTTCCGGCCTCGGACTCCGGAGCGCGCTTGATGACCAACGGGACGCGCACTTGCTCTTCGTACAGTGTCGTGCCGTGCCACCAGCCGCCGTGTTCCTGGAACTCCTCGCCGTGATCGGCGGTCACGGCGATGACGCTGCGCTCGTACAGACCATTCGCCTTGAGACGGTCGACGAGCCGGCCGAGGTGGTAGTCGTGATAGCGCACGTCCTGGTCATACAGCGTGCGCAGCTCGGTGCGGCGCGCCGCAGGGGGGTTTGGCTGGGATACGCGCGCCACGCCGCGTCCGTTGAACGGAATCTCGAAGTAGGGGTCGTGCGGATCCATGTAGTGGACGAAGAGGAAGAACGGTTCGGGCGGGGAGCCGCGCAGCCAGGCCTCCAGCGCCTCGTCGACCACCTCGGCGTCCTGATAGAAATTCTGCGGCCAAATGCGGCTGGTCAGCCGCTCGCGCGCTTGCCGGAGCCCCTTGTAGATCGCCAGCCGGGTCGCCGAGTCGGTGGCGCCGAAGTAGAAGCTCGGCGCCAGGTAGTGGAACTCATCGAACCCCTGTTGGAAGTTGAAGATCGGTGTGACGTTGATGTTGGTGGTAAAGGCCGCCGTCCAATAACCGGCCCCTGTCAGCATCTCGGCGATGGTCTCGACGTCGTCCGGCAGCACGTCCATTTTACCCACGGTGCGGTGCTCGGAGGGATACAGCGAGGTCAGGATGGTAGCGACCGACGGCCGAGTCCACGTCGCCTGCACATAGGCGTTGACGAAGGACACCCCGTCGGCGGCGAGCGCACCGAGACCACCCGGTTGCTGGCCCGCCCAGGCCGCGGCATCGGCGCGCAGCGTGTCGACGACGATGAGGATGACGTTCTTCTGTGCCGCTGCCGCCCGGGCGGGGGGGCGGGAGGGCGTCTCACGCGCGGTCCGGTCGCTCACCCGTCCGGCGATCCAAGTCGTCAGGATGATGGCGCCGAGTGCCGCACCGGGCCCGACGGCCCCGAAACGGCGGTAGCAGCCGCGCCCCAGCAGCGCCACAGCCGCCGCCGCGCCCACGGCGGCGAGCCCGATTCCCGCGTAGGTCAGTGCCCCCGAGAGCGAGGCGATACTCAAGCTCTCGGCAAAGAGGCGTTGGTTCACCTGATAGCGCATGACGGCCAGTGCCGGCAGCAGCGTGCCGGCCGCCGCGGCCAACCCTGCCGGTTGCCCACCTGCAGCCCGGCCACCGCGCCGGACGTACCAGGCCGCCGCCGCCGCGACACCAAGGACGGCGCCGACCGCCGCGTAGGCGAGTGCGCCGAATAGAAACAGCCAGTACTCATCGTTGCTGGCCGTGGTGCAGGTGACCAGCGTCGCTTCGCCCACACCGACCACCGCCCCGCCGAGACCGCCGGCCAGCGCCGCCCCGCCGGCGACTGCCAACCAGCGGCGGAGAGAATCGATCACGTCCCGCGTCCCTTCTGCCGGAAATCCTCGGCGCGCAGCCCGTGCGCCTTGATCTTTCGATGCAGCGTCGCCTGGTCGACCGAGGCGTGCCGCGCACAGCGGGCGATGCCGCCGTGATGCTGGTCGAGGATCTGGGTCAGATACTCGCGCTCGGCGTCCTTGAGGAATTGACGCAACCCCGATTGGTAGTGCGCGCTCTTCGTCAGTCGCCCATCGCTCGCTCCATCCGCCGGCACATCCACCTCGCGGATCGCGTCGCCTTTGGCGCGCAGCGCCGCGCGCTCCATGATGTTCGACAGCTCGCGGATGTTGCCCGGCCAGTCGTACGACATCAGCTGGTTGAGCGCCCGCTCGGTGAGGCGGTTGATCCCCTTCTCGCGCGCCAGCCCATTGCGGCGGAGGAATTCCGCCACCAGCAAAGGCACGTCCTCGCGCCGTTCGCGCAGCGGCGGCAGATTGATCGGCACGACGTTGATCCGATAGTAGAAGTCCTCGCGCAAGCGCCCCTCCCGCACCGCGCGCCGCAAATCGAGATTGGTCGCGGCGACGACCCGCATATCGACCTCGACGCGGCGGTTGCCGCCGAGGCGCTCGATGGCACGCTCCTCGAGCACGCGCAACAATTTCGCCTGCATGGGGATCGGGATGCTCTCCACTTCGTCGAGGAACAACGTGCCGCCGTGTGCCAGCTCGATCTTGCCGACGCGTTCGCCCATGGCGCCGGTGAAGGCGCCGCGCTCGTAGCCGAACAGCTCGCTCTCCATCAGCGCTTCGGGAACGGCGGCGCAATTGATGGCGACGAACCGCCCGGTGCGGCGCTTGCCCTGGAAGTGGATCGCCCGCGCCGCCAGCTCTTAGCCGGTGCCCGACTCGCCGGTGATGAGCACGGTGACGTCGTTGCCCGCCAGGAGCTCGAGGGTGGCGAAGATCTCGAGCATCGCCGAGTTGCGGCTGACCATGTTGGCGAAGGCGTAGCGCTCGGACAACTGGCTGCGCAGGTACTCGATCTCGTCGATCAATTGACGGCGCTCGAGGGCCTTGCGCACGGCGTGCAGCAGCTCTTCGGGTTGAAACGGCTTGGTGATGTAGTCGACGGCGCCCTGGCGCATCGCCTCGACGGCGTTCTTGATGCTGCCGTAGCCGGTGATCATGATCACGTCGACGTCCGGCCAATGCTCGCGAATGTCCTTGGTGAGGGCGATCCCGTCGCCGCCGCCGATGCGGACGTCGACGAGCGCCAGCGCAAACGTCTCCTGCCCGAGGCAGAGCATGGCCTCGGCGACGCTGCCGACGCACCGCACCTGATACGGTTGGGCGGCGAAGAGCGCCTGCAGTTCTTCGCGAATCAGGGCGTCGTCATCGACGACCAGCAGCCGCGCCTCGCGACCCGCCATCGCGGTGTCACCCCTCTCCAGCCGACAACCTGACCACGTATGGCGTGTCGGCGCCGGCACCACGCCGCAGCGCGCCGCCTTGCAGGGCCAGCAGGCGGCCGGCCACGGCGGCCGCCAGTGTGGCGCGGGGGTCCGACGTTTCCGGCACCGCCCCCGACACGGCGTACAGCGTGCACTCGACCTGGTCGCCGGCGACTGAAGGCCGCGTTTCGATACGCCAATCGCCGGCGGCATCGAGCCTGGGAACGCAGGCCTCGCCGAGGAGCTGCCAGCAGCGGTTCAGGAGGCGCGGATCGACACGAACCGTGCCCGAGCAAAGCGCGCCCGGCCTCGCGGATGCACCCCGTCCGCGCAGCTGGGCGCACAGGCTCTCGACGACGGTCGCCAGCGCGATGGGGCGCGCCTGCACCGGCATTGGCGAGACATAGTCGAACATCAAGGCGAGCAGCCCTTCGAGATCATCGAGCCCTGCCTGCAGGCGTTCCCCCTGCGGCCCGGCCGCCGCCCGGGCAGCGTGACGGAGGCGCTGCAGGAGGTTGCCGAACCCGTGTTCGATCTCGCCGAGGACGTCGACCTCCGCTGCCGCCGGCTCGCGTCTCTCTGCACCCTCGTTGCTGGGTGGCGCGTCCCGCGCCTCGCCGGCTGGCTTACCCATGCCCTTTCAACCGGCTTCGCGGCAGCCGTCGCGTCGACCCTGGCGAATCTGCCTGCTGACCCCTGCAATCTTGCAAGACACGCCCCCCGCTAACACGCACGCCAAAGCTCTTTCAAGGTTTGCTGTGCCCCTGGAGCGCGCCGCGCCGCGGCGCCGGGGGGACATGCAACCGCGCTTCCCCAGCGCCGCGG
>CAYYWP010000098.1:0-16515 GCA_964475125.1 uncultured Binatia bacterium (SeqCode)
CGAGGCGGCGCGCGCGCTGGGCATCGAGCGCACGACGTTGTATCGCATGCTCAAACGCTTTGGAGTCACCGACTGGTGAGAGGAGGTCCCATGCCGCGTGCACGGTGGAACGGCGCCCTGCTGGCTGAGAGCGATCGCTGTATCGTCGTCGAGGGCAACCAGTACTTTCCGCCCGACTCGATCAACACCGAGTTCTTTCGGCCCAGCCAAACGCACACGATCTGCAGCTGGAAGGGCACGGCGAGCTACTACGACCTCGTCGTCGCCGGCGAACGCAACGCCGACGCCGCCTGGTACTACCCCGAGCCGAAGGACGCCGCCAAGCAAATCGCCGGCTACATCGCGTTCTGGCGCGGCGTGACGGTGGAGGCGTGAGCGTCTTTAGCCCTAGTCCGAAATTCCTTGCAACCACGAAGGCCACGAAGCGCTCGAATGGCAAGGGGTCGCGCGGCGCCGCGAAAAGCGCCTCGTTGTGGGGTTGAAGACGACCGAATCACCGCCACCCTGAGCCGTGATCTTCGTGGTCTTCGTGGTGAAGGGTTTTTTCGGATTGGGGTTGGTCGTTAGGCGGTTGCGCGTACCGATAGAAGTGTGCTGCTCCACACACCCGACAACCGACCCTTTCAACGAATCGTAATCTCCTGCGGCATCAGCGTGAGCACGCTGCCGGCGGGGAACCGCCAGGCCAAGGTAGCGCGCTGGAGTTGCTGCCACCAGGCCGGGAGCGCGCCCACGACGCGGCTGCCGAAGGCGCGGCTCAGGCGCTCGACTACCGTCCGGTGGTGCGGATAGAAGACCAGCGCGACGCGCTCCTCGACCGGAATCCCGGCCGCGCTCTTGGCGGCGTTGATGGCGGTGAGAAACCCGCCGAGCTCGTCGACCAGCCCGCGCTCTTGCGCTTGCGCGCCGGTCCACACCCGACCGCGCCCGACCTCATTGACCTTTCCCGGCTCGAGCTGGCGCCCCTCGGCGACGCGCAGCAGGAAGAGTTCGTAGACCTGCTCCATGGCAGACTGCGCGCGCTTCAATTCCGCCGGCGTGAAGCTCGAGTTGACCGACAACATCGAGGCCATCTCGCCGCGTTCAATCTGCGCCGTCGTAATGCCGGCCTTGGCCAACAAGCCGTTGATGTTCGGCTTCGCCATCACCACGCCGATCGAGCCGGTCAGAGTCCCGGGGGCGGCGACGATGCGGTCGCCCGGCGCGGCGACGTAGTAGCCGCCAGAGGCCGCGAC
This sequence comes from uncultured Binatia bacterium (SeqCode), assembly GCA_964475125.1. Classification (GTDB taxonomy): domain Bacteria; phylum Desulfobacterota; class Binatia; order HRBIN30; family CADEER01; genus CAYYWP01. The sequence goes on from CAYYWP010000098.1 coordinate 1,236, forward strand.
GTCCGACATCGAGACGATGACCGGTTTCTTGCTGCGCGCGCTGCGAGCGGCTTGCCAGATCAGATCGGCCGCCAAGGCCGAACCGCCGGGGCTGTCGATGCGAAAGACGATGGCGGCGACCTGGTCGTCTTTGGCCGCCTCGGCAAACGCTTCACCGAGCGTGTCGGAGCCCATCACCGACTCGCCGCCGGTGGCACTGCCCTCGCTCTCGCCCGTCATGACCGCCCCGACGCCGTAAATCACCGCGACCTTGTTGCGCACTGCCGGCATCCCTGGCAGCGGCCGGCGCGCGATCGCGTAGTCATCGGCTGGCACCCACTCACCGTCCTCGCCCACCAGGGCGACGCGCAACTCCTCGAGCCCTTGCGCATCGTCGACGAACCCGGCCTGCGTCAGCTCGTCGGCCGTCGCCACGCCTCGGTCGATGGCGGCCCGCACGGCGGCCGCGGACAGATTGCGCTGCGCCGCGATGCCATCGATCAGCTGCGCATACAGGCTGTCGAGCAGCGCATTGGCCATCTCGCGATGCCACGGCGTCATGGACTTCTCGGACAGCATGTCGCCGGCGGTCTTGTATTCGCGGATCTTCAGCACCTGCATGTCGATGTCGAGTTTCTCCCAGAGGCCGCCGAGGAAGACGAACTGCGACAGCAGCCCCGTCACCGGCGCCGCCGCCGCCGCCGGCACGTGCACGCGCTCGGCCGCGCTGGCAATGTAGTACTCCATCGTGCCGCCGCTCAGTTCCAGTTCCAGATAGGCGTGCAGCGGCTTGCCGCGCTGGCGGAATGTCAGCAAGGCGTCGCGAATCTCCTGCGCCTTGGCCCAGCCGATCGACAATGGACGCACGCGCACCACCATGCCGGTGACGCGCGGGTCTTCGCCGGCGTCGCGGATGAGCAACAGGAGGTCGAGGAACGACGTCGAGCGCTCGCGGAACAGCCGAGTGAGGACGTCGTCTGGAACCTGCTCATCATACGCGCCTTCGAGGTCGAGGCGCACCCAACTGTTCTCCGCCACGCCGCCACCGCGCCCCAGCCACAGCCGGCCGGCCAGGCCAACGACGACAATCAGCGCCACGCCAATCAACAGACGGCGGCGCCAGCGCACAGGTCGATCTGCCATGGGTTCACTCCCAGTCGTGCACCCGGACTACCGTACCCGCTCCCCCAGCGCCAGCGTAGCCGGCGCGCCGCGTCGGCGCCTCGCCGCAACGACTCAGGTGTGCGGTGCACTGGGACTGCCGGCGACTTGAGCGTCGTGGCGCTCGAGCTGTCGCTGACTGGCCAGGTGCCTCAACCAGTGTTCGGCCATGCCCCGTACCGGGTCGAAACTCTGCGCCGCGCCGAAGGCCGCCTCGGCCTCCTCCCACCGCTGCTGGTTGGCACTGGCGATTCCCAACAGCAGGTACGCATGTCCGGGACTCGTCAGATCGCCCTTGTCGATGGCCGCGGCGAGCTCCACCCGCGCGGCCGCCCAGTCTTCGCGTTCGAGGCTGAGTTGCGCCAGGCGCATGTACGCGTTGCCACTCGCAGACAGCTCGGCGGCTCGCCGCAGTGACGGAATGGCCCGCTCTCGCTCGCGCGCGGCGAGCAAGCTATCGGCAAGCAACTGATACGAACGCGCATCTGGCGCAATCAGTTTCCGTTCCACACCCTCCTCGATTACCGCGGCAGCTTTCAGGGGGATCTGGTTGTAAAGATAAAGCTGCGCCAGCACCAGGTAATCGCCGCCCTGATCCAACCGCCCTTGACGCTGCGCCAGCTCCAGCACTGCCAGCGCCCGCTCCGGTCGATCCATCGCCGAATAGACGGCGGAGAGTTGTAGCCAGTACGGCTTCTTCTCGAAGCGCGCGATCAGTTGCTCGAGCACGGGAATCGCCGCCTCGTAGTCTTTCCGTTCCAGCAAGATGGCCACGATCAGCTGCAACCACGGTTCCTTGGGGTCGGCAGAGGTCGCCACGGCCATGCGGGCTAGCTCCAGCGCCTTGTCCTTGTCGCTCTTTTGCACGTACGCCATGGCGTGAAGGTAATACGCTGCCCCACTCGGACTGCGCGCCTTGGCGAACCAGGTGTCGAACTGGCGAATCGCGTCGCCGTGGCGCTCGAGGAGGACGTAGAGCTGCGCGAGGTTGTAGCGCGTCTGCTGCTCGCCCTGCTCCCGCAGTCCCTGCGTCGCCAGGCAGGCCTCGAACGCCTCTGCCGCTTCCGCGTATTGATCGCGCGACGAGTACAGATAGCCGTACGTCTGCCACATGATCGCGCGCTCATGGCTGTTCAGCCGCGGGTGTTCCCGCATCTCGGCCAGGGCTTCCTCGACCTCGTCGTACTGCTCCGCCGCCAGCGCGCCATGCGCCCACTCGATGCGCTTGAACGCCCACGGCCCGACGCTCTCGACCCGGCGCGGCTCGTCCGCCGCGACAGCTGCCGCGGCATCGCTGGGCAGCCCTGCCGGCGCGCCGGTCGCCTCAGCGGCGTCAAGCGCCCCTGGCATCGTCACCATCGACACCAACAGCGCCGGAAAGACGGTTACTCGCCATTTCGCCATAGCCGCCCCCTCAAGAGTTGAGCTTGAACGACAACACCACTTCCACGCCGGGGCGTTCCACCGGCGCCCCGTCAATCAGTTTGGGCTTGTACTTGTACTTCTTCACCGCGTTGATCGCGGCGTCCTCGAAGTACGTCTCGGGTTCGGCTCGAACGACGGAGACATCCTTCACCGTCCCAGCCTGGGTGATCGTAAACTGCACGTGTACGTAGCCTTCGACGCCGCGCTGCATGGCGCGAGGCGGATACTGCGGGTTGACCCGAACCAACGGCACGACGTCGACATCCTCACCGGCGGCAGGGCCGCCGGTGCTCGGGCCGGAGGCCAGATCGAGCTCCGCCTTGAAGTCTGGCATCGCCGCGGCTAGCTCAAGCCCGGTGTCCCGCGGCGCCTCGGCCATCTTCAGATCGGGCGGCGGCGCCTCCTTGGGCGGCGGGCCGGCTCGCTTCGGTAGCTCGCGCTTCTTCACCTCCGGCGCCGTTTCCCGTCGCAGGCGGACGAAATCGATCACGCGCCCACCTGTGACCTCGCCCAGTTCGCCGCGCTGGCCGGCCACCAACCACTGCATGGTGAACAAGACGGCAAACGTCACCGCCGCCGCGATCACCGCCGCGGTGGGATAGCGGACCACCGCCGGCGCGCTCATGGCTGCTCGACACTGGCGGCAATCGAGACGTTGTAGACGCCCGCCGCACGCGCCGCGTCCATGACTTCGACCAGCAGGCCGTTCTTCGAGTTGACGTCCGCCTGGATCACCACGGAGCCCTGCGGATTCTCGGCGTGCAAGCGCTCGATGTTGGCGCGCACGGCGCGCACGTCAACCGGCCGCTTGTCGATCCAGATCTGGCCGCTCTCGGTGATCGCCACGAGGATGTTACCGCGCTCCTTCTTCTCCGCCGTCGCGGCGGCCGGTCGGTTCACATCGATGCCGGACTCCTTGACGAACGAAGCCGTGACGATGAAGAAGATCAGCATGATGAACGTGACGTCGAGCATCGGCGTCAGGTTGATCTCCAGCTCTTCTTGCGCCCCGCTGTGTCTTCGGCGCATGACTCCCTCGTCGATCAGACCGCCCGCGCCGGGGCGTCCTCCATCGTCAGGTGATCCTCGAGCTCCTGCGACGCCCGACGCGCGGCACGCTCGAGTTGGACACTGAAAATGAAGCCCGACAGCGCCGCCACCATGCCCGCCATGGTCGGCAAGATCGCGCGCGACACGCCCGAAGCCATGGCGCGCGGATTACCGCTGCCGGCGATGGCCATGACGTCGAAGACCTCCACCATGCCCGTGACCGTCCCGAGCAGGCCGAGCAGCGGACACAGCGCCACCAGCGTCTTGATCATCGGAATGGTTTCGAACAGACGCTGGTTGGCGCGCGAGATGATGGCGCGCCGAATCTGATGGGCGTACCACGAGTGGTGCTCGCGCCGGGCGCGCCAGGCCTCCAGCGCAGCGACCACGGCCTGGCGATGGCCGACACGCAAGTACCAGAAGCGCTCGATGAGGAACGTCCACATCAGGAACGTGGTCACCAGAATCCACGACAGCACCCAACCGCCGAGCTCGAGGAAATCGGCGCTGTGCGCCCAGGTCTCAGCCAGCCACTGCACGCGCCGCTCCTCGCGCCAGCGCACCGGCCTCGGCGTGCTCGGCGACAATCCCGGCGGCCTGCTCTTCGATGATCTGGATGATGGCCTTGCTGCGGCCGTTGACCAGCGCGTAGGCGAGGGTCAAGGGGATGGCCATGACCAAGCCCTGGACCGTGGTGACGAGCGCCTCGGCGATGCCGCCGGCCATGAGCTTCGGGTCGCCCGCGCCGAACAGGGTAATGACCTGGAAGGTCTTGATCATTCCCGTGACGGTGCCGAGCAGGCCGAGCAGTGGACCGACCACCGACAAGACCTTGATCATCGCCTGGCCGCGCTCGAGCCTCGGCACCTCGCGCATGATCGCTTCGTCGAGCTTCAGCTCCAGCGTCTCGGTATCCGTGGCGCGATTCTGGTCATGAACGGCGAGCACGCGGCCCAGCGGATTGTCGGGCCGCGCCGCCGCGTCAGCGAGCTGCGCCTGCACGCGTCGTCCGACCAGCACGAGATACGTGAAGCGATACACCGCGATGGCGAAGCCGATGATGGCGAGAACGACGATCGTGTAACCGACCGGCCCGCCCTGATCGAGTCGCTCGCGAAAATCCGGCGTCTCGATCAGCAGGGCGAGCAGCGATCCGCGCGATGGATCGATGGCGACATCGACGATGCCGTCCCGCGCCACCTCCAGATCCTCCAAGGTGGCCAGATGGCTTCCGGCCGGCTGGCGGCCCAGCTCGGTGAGTCGACCGACCCCGTCGGCGTTGACGACGTAGTGGAGGTACTTGCCATCGGCGGCGGCACTGAAAGGTCCGACGCGCACGACCTGCTTGTCGGTTTCCCCCCCCGCGGCGGCAATGACCTTGGCCGGGAAGCGCACCACCTTGCCAGACTCGGTCATCTCCTGCTGGATCGCGTACCAGAGCTTTTCCAGGTCCTCGATGCTCGGCATCTCGCGCGACTGAGCCACATCGCCCAGCCAGACGCCCCGTCCCGGCAGCTGCGCGCTGATAATCGAGGCGTCGATCTGCGCCTTAGTGTCGCCGGACACTTGACGCACGACACCGAATAGCTCGCCCAGGGTTCCCTGTCGGCCGCGCAGCGTCTCTTCCAGCTCCGGGATCCGCTTCTCGTTGTCGTCGAAGCGGCGCTCGAGCTCCTGGCCGCGCGCCTCCTCGACCGCCTTGGCCGCCAGAGCCTCCGCCAACAGGCGTTGCTGGTCGGCCCGGGCCTGCCGAAACGCGGCCTCGCGTTGCCGATCGCGAGCCTCCTGCACCGCATTCCCGCTGCGGATCTGTTCCAACAGCTCGGAGAGCGACGCGGCCTTGGGGGCACCCGCCTCCTCAGCCCGCCCGGCGCCCGCTGCCAGAGACAGCGTGGCGACCACAGCCCATCCGACGACGCGATTCATTGTGCCGCCTGCGGGGCGCTCACTGGGACGCGGATGAGGTCCGGCGCGACTTGCTTGCGCGCGATCTGCAGCCCTTGTTTGACCGCGCCGCGATACGCCCCCGGCAGGAGGACCCACTGTCGGCGCTGGACATCCCAGAAGCCGGTCTCCTGTCCATCGAGCGTTTGGTACAGCAACGCGACGCGGCCGACACGCAAGAAATCTACCGTCCGCGAGCCCTGCCCGACATCGAGGTTGCCGCGGTACGACTCGATGGTGCGGCCGTACTCGTTCTCCACCTGATAGGCCTCCAAAAGTCGACGGTACTTCTCCGACAGCGAGACATCGGCGCGGTTCATCATCTCGCGCAGGCCGCTGACGCGCGTGCGCCGCTCCTCGGGCAGGAACGGCACATCGAGAGCGACGAACTGATCGAGCGTGTCGATCATGCGCAGCATCAGCGGCATGATCTGGCGCGATAGCGCGTCGACATCTTCGATCTGGTGATCGAGTGAGGCGATTTCTTTGTCCTGCGAGCTCAGCAACGCGGCCAGCTGCTGGTTGTAGACCTTCAGCGACTGCGTTTCTTGCAGCGTCCTGCGGTATTCCCCCGCCAGGGCGTCCGCATCGTTGCTCAGCTTCTCGATGATCGCTTGCGCCTGTGCGGCCGCCTGATTGCCTAGTTGACTGGCCTCGATCGCGTCACCCAGCGTCGGCGCGGCCGTTTCCGCCCCGGCTGCCGATACGCCCGACAGCCAGAGCGATACGGCGACCCAAGTCGCCGCGACCACCATGCCACGCCGGCCGTCGCGCCGGTGATGAATGATCATAGTCTCCTGCCTTCCGAGCGCAGACCCAGCGGCCACCTTGCCGTCGGCCAACGCCTGAGACCGCCGCCAGCGATCGCCCAGGACGTGTCTTGGCGGTCAGCGAGAGAGGTAGCACAGCCGTGTTACAGCTTTGTGACGGCGCGGTTACGCATCGGTGATTCGCCTCAATCGTCCCATTCAAAACCGATGAACTTCCACTTTCCCGCGGACTCGACCAGCCAGCCACTGCGCAGCACAAACGCCTTCTGCTCCGGACTCACCAAGTGCAGGCGCAGCTCGCCGTAGGCCGCGTACCAGGGGTGTTCTTGGGCTGGCTTGTCGAATTCGATCCGCTCCACGCGGTACCGCTGGCCGCCGAAGTCGCGCACCAGCACATCGCCGAACAAGCGGCTCTTGTCGTCGAGCAGGGCCCAGAAGAACTCGTTGTTCTTCTCGAAGGTCTGCTGGGGCGGCGCGCCCTTGGGCACGTTGCCCGGCACGATGATCCGCAGATACTCGTCTTTCGTCACGCGCAGTCGCTGCAGGGCATCGGGGTCGCGCCGTGCCAAGGCGTCGAGAAACTGGTCGATCAGCGCCGGTCGAGACGGAGCGCCGGCCAGCGCTATCGGCGGCTCGCCCTCGGCGCCGTTTGAGTCACGCGCACCGATCACCGCCACGGTGGCGAGGGCGGCTAGCACGACTGCGACGACGGTAGCGCGGGTCAGGGCGTTTGGCACACGGGCGGTCGATGGAGGGGGCGCGGTCACAGCGGCACTCGAATCAATCGTATCGGGGCCATTCAACGCAGTGGGGGTGGCCAAGCGACCACCCCCGGCGTCGGTCCAGATTGGAAAAAGCGCGTGGATCGACTCAGTCGACCAGGAAACTGATCCACGGCGCCGACAGCCAACCGCAGTTCGTGCTGGTGCACGCGGCGGCCTGCGCCGGGTTGAATGCACCGATGTAGTTGGTGTTGGCGAACAGCGGGTTGATGGTGTTGCAGTTCACCGCCGGCGGGTCGGCCAACACGGCGGGGAAGAAGTCGTACTGCAGCGTGCACGACCCCGTCCCAGCGCCCGTGCAGCAGGGGAAAGGCGTCGCGGCTCCGGTGCACCCGTTGTTGCCGTCGCAGTTCCCGGTATCGACTCCCGTGCAGCAGGGAAACGGGGTGCCCGCTCCCGTACAGCTCCCGTTGACCGGCGGGTACTGGGCGCTGATGCCCGGATCGATGGCGTTCGACCCGCACGGGTTCTCGACGTCGAAGCTGTTTACCAGCAGGCTGTACCAGGCCTCGGTGTCGCAGTTGCACCCGGCGGCCGTGCAGGCGTTGCTGTCACACCCCGAGGCGGCGTCGAGGGTGCCATCGTTGTCCTTCGGATGCTCGCTGCCGCCGCTACTGCTGCCGTTGTCGAAGAAGAGGCTGTTGCGGATGACGAGGTTGGCGATCGCTTCGGGGATGCCATTGTTATCGGCATCGTTGCACGCCTGATCCGTCGTCGACACGTCGCGGATCTCGGCGCCGGAATCGTCGAAGCCGGTGACGATCAGGTTGGCGAGCGTGGCGCGGGTGCCGCGGCGCAACAGCACGCCGGAGTCAGACCCGTCATTCGCCCCAGCCTGCCGGTCGCCGCCGATCATCGTCAGGTTGCAGAAGTCGGGATCCGAACGCGGCGACGCGTTGTTATCGAACTCGCTGTTGTCGCCCTCGATGCCGCGCGAATCGCGGCCGACGTCCGTCTCCTGCCCATTCTGCATGACCAGGGCGAATTGCACTGAACCGGTGAAACCGAGTTGAAAGTCCAGCCCGTCGTCGCCGCAGGCGGAGGCCACGAGATTCGTGTGATGGGACGTTCCACCAAACCACTCGTGACAGTCGTCATCGCCGTTGTGCGATTGAATGTTGTTGAAGCGCGTCTGCGAGCCGATGGCATTCATCGTAAAGAGGTTCAGCTCGTTGTTGGCGGTGAAATCCAAGCCGGCGAACTCCACGCGTACGAAGTTCGCCACGCCGCTATTGTCGGTGGCTCGACAACCGCCAAAGGCCGTCGGCAGCCCTTCGGTCTGAAACTTGCAGCCCGGCCCGTTGACCTCGCCGCGCCCGTTGATCATCACCCCGCCCCAGTCGCCCTTGCTGCGTGAGCCCGCCGCGGCATCGGAGGTGAAGATGATCGGGTTGGTCGGCGTGCCCTGGAAATCGACTCGGGCGCCGTTTGCGGTCACATCGGTCTGATCGCCAGCCAGGACGATCAGGGCGGCCGGGTTCGCCGTTGTCGTGCCCGGAACGCCCTTCACGACGCTGCCGGCCTCGACCTTCAGGACCGTCGTCGGTCCTCCCGGCGGCGTGTCGACGAAGACCGTGCCGCCGATCTTCACCGTGCAGCTGGCCGGCCAGGTCTGACTGCTGGTAATGGTCAGCGGCGCCGGCGTCCCCAGGGTCACCGTGCCGCCAGGGCATGCGATCGCCGGCCCGGGGCCCTCACACAAGTCGTACACCGGCGTCTGCCCCGCCAACGATTGCCCGAGAGCGGCGAGGTCGGCCGTGACGGCGGCGCCGACGGACACGTCGCCGTCGCCGAAGATATCGCCGCACGTGAGCAGGTTGCCGTCGCCGCACACGTTCACTGGGCAGCTCCCCTGGGCGCAGTTATTCATCAACACCAGGTCGGCGAGACTGCGGATGCTGTCGTTATTGAGGTCGCCACATACCTGGCCCAACACCGGGCTGCCGATGAGCAGCGCCACACCAGCGCCCAGCCCGGCCTTCGCCAATCGATTTATCATTGCCACCTCCCTGAGACTCGTCAAAGTGGTCGATACACTCACTCACACTCACTCGGTCACGCGCGTGGCCCACTCATACCTGCGGCGGATGACCGCGCCTTGTCTGCCGTGTGAAGTTTTGGTGCCGGCTGACGCACCGAGGGCGGAGGGCTCCACTCACTTGAGTGTAGCGGACCGCCGATTACAGAATCTTTACCGGCTGATGATGTCTTGAAGACCGCCCTGGCCTCTCGCCGGGTCAGGCCTTTCCTGTCATCGAATGTTCATCCGCATGTCATACGCCGACAACAGTTTCCCGCCAGCATTGGCGCATCTTCAGTAGCGAGCTCAGCAGCGGCTGTTGGTGCTCACGCGACTAGGTGAGCGCACCGCCGTCGGGCTGGCCCCATCGAGACCGTGCAGGACTCCGAAAGGATGAGTCAAACGGATGTGGCGCGCGAGTGTGCGGGGAGTGGTGTGCGTGCTGGTGGTACTCGGGTTGCCGGCGCCGAACGCAGAGGCGCAGCAGGGCACCCTGACCGGCACGGTGCTCGACGCGGCAACCGCGCGGCCGATCAATGGCGCGACGATCGAGGTCGTGGGACAGAGCGGGATTCGCGTGCGCACTGACCTGGACGGGAAATTTGCGCTCCCCCTGCCGGTCGGCACGTACGAGTTGAGGGTCTCGGCACCGCTCTACCGCGACGCCCGCCTGCAGAACGTCACCATCGTCGCCGGGCAACCGGTCGTCATCAGCACCAGCCTCAGTCCGAAAGTCGGCGGCGGCGTCGAAGTGGTCGAAGTGGTCGCCGACGTCACCGAGTCGACCGAGGCGACGCAGCTCCTCAAACGCAAGCTGGCCCCGAGCGTGCGCGACAATCTCGGCGCCGAGGCGATCTCGAAGACGCCGGACTCCGACGCCGCCGAGGTCGTCACCCGGGTGCCGGCGGTGACCATCAAGGACGACAAGTTCATCATCGTACGCGGCCTGGCCGAGCGCTACAGCAGCGCGCTGCTCAACGGCAGCCGCTTGCCCAGCACCGATCCGAACCGCCGCATCGTCCCGCTCGACATCTTTCCGGCCGACTTCATCGAGTCGCTCTCTCTGGTCAAGACCTACACCCCCGACCTGCCGGGGGATTTCTCCGGCGGCCTGGTCGACATCGCCCTCGCCGAGCCCGCCCCACAGTTCACCTACGGAGTCAGCCTCTCGTTCGGCTTCAACACCGCCACCACGTTCCAGGACTATCAGACATACGACAGCACCACCGCCGACTGGTTCACCCTCGGCGACGACTTCCGCGACCTGCCGGGCATCTTCGGCGACGGCCCGATCGGCGCCAGATTGCCGACCCAACAGCAGCGCGCCTACGTCGCCTCGCTGCCGCTCAATTGGAATGTCTTCGAGCGCACGGCGCCGCCCAACTTCAATGTCGATGCCTTCGTCGGCGATTCCTGGGGGCCCTTCGGCTACAACCTCGCCGCCAGCTACGGCTGGAAGTTCGCCGTGCGCCGCGACGAGATCGAGAACGGCTTCCTGGAGCCCGAAGACATCCCGGCCGGCGGCGAACTATTCGCCTACGACCAGAGCGACTTCGAGGTACAGCTCGGCGCGGTGCTGACCACCCAGTACCGGCTCTCCAACGACCACAAGGTCTCGGGCCGGGCGCTGGTCAACCGCCAGGCCATCGACGAGGTGCAGACCGGGTCGGGAGAGGATCGCCAGTCGCAGCAGGGTCGCATCCAACAACCGACCAGCAGCGTGTACACCACCTCGCAGCTCGGCTTCGGCCAGCTCGAAGGGCGTCATCACTTTTCGCTCGCCGATGTCGACTGGCGCGCGTCCTGGGCGCCCTCCAATCAGGACCAACCGGATGCAAAGTTCTACATCTACGACTTCGATCCGAGTTCGGAAGATCCGATCGACCGGATCCCTGCACTGACTGACCTCCCGCCCTCGACTCAGCGCACCTTTACGACCCTCAGCGAGTTCCTCCAGGATTATTACCTCGACGGGACGATACCGTTCTCCACCCGACTGCCGTTCACGAGCGTGTGGCGCGGCCTCACCGCCCAGTTCAAGACCGGGTTGGCGTACTCGCTGCGCGACCGTGACTTCCTGTTTCGCTCCTTCCGCACCGTCGTCAACCGCGTACCGCGTATCGACCGCACGGCCCCCCCCGATCAGCTGCTGGTGCCACAGAACTACGCGGCGTCCGGACCATTTTTCGAGTTTCAGGGCCTGCAGTTCGAACCGTTTGATGCCTCGCAAGAGGTGGCGGGGGCCTACGGCATGGTCGAGCTGCCGATCATCAGCGATCAGTTGCGCCTGATCGCGGGCTCCCGCGTCGAGTACTCCTACCTGGTGACCAACTCGCGCGATCCGTTCGGCCAGAGCGCCAAGACGATCCTCAACAACCTCGATCCGATGCCGGCGTTCAGCCTGATCTACAACCCGCGCGACGACATGAACCTGCGCTTTGCGTTCAGTCAGACAGTGTCGCGACCGGAGTTTCGCGAGCTCACGCCCACTCGACTCCCGACACTGCCCGGCGAACGGATCTTACAGGGCAACCCCGACTTGATCAGCGCCATGATCACCAACTACGACTTGCGCTGGGAGTGGTTCTTCACCCCTCTCGAACTCGTCTCGCTCAGCTTCTTCTTCAAGGATCTGACCGATCCGATCGAGCTGGTCACCGCCGTCGAGACCTCGAACCTGCTCGACGTCTACGTCAACTCGGACAGCGCCACGGTGTGGGGCTTCGAGTTCGAAGGGCGCAAGAACTTCGACTTCGCCGTCCCCTATGCGCGCCGGGTGAGCTGGCTGAAACCCTACGCCTCGAGTTTGGCGGACGTGACCTTCTTGCTGAATGCCAGCGTCATCGAATCGACGGTGTCCGACCAGTTTCGCCCGCCTCAGGGCATCGTCATCGTCCCGATCCAGGGCACACGGGCGCTACAAGGGCAATCGCCGTACGTCATCAACACCGCGCTCGAGTACGAGCACGCCCGCTGGGGCATCTTCCGCCTGCTCTACAATACGATCGGCCCGACCATTGTGGCAGCGGGTACCGACGTCCAACCCGAAACCGAGGGCGGGATCTTGCCGGACATCATTAGCGAGCGCCGCGACCAGCTCGATTTCGTCTGGCTGCTGCCGATCGACACGTTCGGCATGCCAGCGACGATGAAGCTGGCGGCTGAGAACATCCTCAATGACGACTTTCTCGAGACACAAGGCGACGGCATCACCAACCGGTACCGCACCGGCGTCACCTTTTCGGTCGGCGTCTCGTACAGCTTTTGAGGCGTCGAGAGCCAAGAGACTAAGGAGGAAGTGCATGCCCACTCACGTGACTCGCCCCGCCGCCGCCGCGGCCCTGGCATTCCTGCTCACCCAGTCCGCCGCCGCGCACGCCCAGTGCGTCGGCGACTGCGATGACAGCAACTCGGTGATGATCAACGAGCTCATCACCGGGGTCACCATCGCCCTCGGCAGCGCGCAGCTGTCGACCTGCGTATCGTTCGATCTGAATGACAGCGAGGACGTGGAGATCAACGAGCTCGTCCTCGGCGTCGGCAATGCCCTCAACGGCTGTCCGCCGCTCAACACCCCGACCTCGACGCCGACGGTGGGCGAGCCGACGGCAACGTCGACGATCGTCGAGCCGACGCCATCTGCCACCGGTCCCTCGCCGACGGCCACGCGGACGCCGCTCCCGCTGATCTGCGGCGACGGGATCGCGAACATCAGCGCCGGTGAGACGTGCGATGACGGCAACACCCTCGACGGCGATGCCTGCCCGGCTGACTGTCGGATCGAACCGTGCCAGGCCTCGGGCGAGAAGCTGACCGCCGAGGTGACCTTCACGACTGACGCTCCCGAGCTGCAGCTCATCGCCCTGACGGTGTTCGTCAAGTACCCCGACGGGGTGGTCGACGTCCCCGGGCTGGCCGGTGACCCGGCCGTCGTCGCCAACGTCACCTCCGAGGTCTTCGCCGTCACCCCAACCGACTTCAACTACGGCACAACCGTCGTCCTGATCGATCCGTTCCAAGGCGGCTACCCCTCCGGAACGGTCGCCGCTCTGATCACCTACGATCGCTGCCAGGGTGCCGGCGCCCCACAGCCGGGCGACTTCACCTGTGACGTCACCGATGCGGTCGACACCGGGGTCAACACGGTGACCGATCAAGTCTCCTGTGCGGTCGCGCTGCGTTAACCTTTTCACCTGCCGGCGGGGGCCTGAGCGGCCCCCGCCGCCGCGGAGTCCCATGTCCACCATGCCCACCTCCTCCCCCCTCTCGCCCGGCTCGCGCCGAGCCCGGCTCCTCGCTGCCGCCAGCCTTGCGGTCGTTCTGGCCGCGTGCGGCGGCGGGGGCAGCTCACAAGACCTCAGTACCTGCGGCAATGGTCGCCTCGAGGCCGGCGAGTCCTGCGACGACGGCAACCTGGACGATGCCGACGCCTGTACCTCGGCCTGTCGCCCGGCCCGCTGCGGCGACGGAACCGCGCAGCTCGGCGCAGAGCAGTGCGACGGTCGAGATCTCGCCGGCGCCAGCTGCGCGAGCCTCGGCCGCAGCGGCGACGGCCTCGCCTGCACGGCCGCCTGCGCCTTCGATCCGTCGGCGTGTGGCGACGCCTTCACGCCCACACCAACCGGCACGCCGACCCCGCCGCAGACGCCGACCGCGACCAGCACGGCGACGCCCACACCACAACCGACGGGTCAAAACACCAACACGCCGACCGTCACCTTCACGCTGACGCCAACGCCCACCGCGACGCCCGATCTATGCGGCGACGGCCTGCTCGATCTGGACGGCTTCATCGACACAAACGACAACGGCTTCGTCGACCTCGACGAGCTGTGTGGCAAGTGTGCGGAGGACTGCGTGGCGGCGCCCTGTACAGCGACTGGCACCGATGAGAGCTATCGCGTCGACTTCACCCCTCCGCCAGGACAGGAGGTCACCGGGGTCACGCTCCTGCTCGGCTACCGCAGCGGAACGCTCGGTCTGCCGGCGAACCAAGTCGTACAGCGCGTGCGGCCGCCGTTCGTTCCACAGTCCTACTCGGCCAATGACTTCGGTTACGCCGTCCGCGTCGTCATGTCGAGGACGTCCTCCCTTCAGGGACACATACTGAACGCGCGCTTCGCCAGCTGCGACGGGGCGCCGATGGCTGTCCCCGATGATGTGGTCTGTTTCGTCGAGGGCTGCGCCGGTGGCGCCGGTCCGGTCCGCGACTGTACCTGCAGCGTGAGTCGTCCCTAGGGTCACCATGTCTCGGTACTCCTCCGCCCACCCCGTGCGCTGTTCGCTCCAGCGGCGTGCCGTCCGCTCACCCGCCGCATGGGCCCGCGCCCTGCCGGTCGCCCTGTCGGCTGTCGCCCTCATCGCGGCCGCCACGCCTGCGACGTCGCGTTGCGGCGATCATCTCCTCGAGGCGGGCGAAACCTGCACGAGCTGTCAGGCCGACTGTGTTGCGGCCGCATGTACACCCGGCGAGGCGCGCCCCGTCGAAGTAAACCTGGCGCTGCCGAGCGGAATGTCGGCGAGCGCGGTCACTGTGCGCCTCGCCTATCGCACGGATCGCCTCACCCTGCCGGGCGAGGGCGACGAGGACGCGGTTGCCCGCGCGCTGCGGCCGGCAACCGCGGTGCAGGCCGCCTCGGCCCGTGATCTGGGCACCGCGCTCCGCATGGTGCTGGTGCGCGGCGAAGGCTTGGCGGGCGGACCGCTGGCCGAGGTGACGATGCGCCGCTGCGCCGGCGAGCCGGAGCCAACCGCGGCGGACCTCAGCTGCGCGGTGGAAGGCTGCGCCGGCGGCGCTGGGCCGTTCGACGGCTGCACCTGCTCGGCGGCGATACGGTAGGCGGCTGCGCCGAGGTCCTTCTCCCTCACGCCGTCAGCAGCCGGCGCTCGTTCATCTCGTCGCGCCAGGAGACCACGCTCGGCAGCAGCAAGCGCACCGTGGTACCGCGGTGGAGCTCGCTGTCGATCTGCAGTAGCCCGCCGTGAGCGTGGACGATGTGCTTGACGATGGCCAGACCGAGGCCCGTGCCGCCGAGCTCGTGCGACCGCGCCTTGTCGACGCGGTAGAAGCGCTCGGTCAGGCGCGGCAGGTCCTCGGCCGGCACGCCAATCCCGGTATCCTCCACCGCGAACTCGCAAACCAGCCGCTG
>CAYYWP010000099.1:0-16332 GCA_964475125.1 uncultured Binatia bacterium (SeqCode)
AGCACTTCCCGCTCATCCTGAGCCCGTCGAAGGATGAGCGCGGCCTTTTTCAACGTACTGCTAAGGTGGGTCCCGGAAGTTCACGTGCGAACGCTGCCCGCTGCTGGCGCCGATCGACCCTCTGTAGTCCCCCCTTGGCAAGGGGGGACGGTCTTGTCACCGCAGTAGATGCCGCGAGCGAGCGGTGGCACGTCGCGCCGGCGGTGTGACGCGCTCAGCGCCCTGGTGGACTCGAGATGCGGCGCCGCAGCAGGGCGCCGGCGGCGATGAGGCCGAGCACCAGCGCGGCGATGAGCAAGCCGCGCGCCGACATGGCCGGAGCCGTCTGACTGGGCACGCACACCCCCTGCGGGTTGCAGACCTGCGCCGGACCGTTGCAGGCCTGATCGCAGCAAACGCCGTCGACACAGAAACCGGTCTGACACTGGCTGGGGGTCAGGCACGAGCCGCCCTGCGGGACCGGGGTCTCGGTGGGCGTCGCAGTCGGCGTGTTGGTCGGCGTAGGGCTCGGTGTATCGGTCGGCGTGTTGGTCGGCGTCGACGTCGGGGTGTCGGGACAGGCTGAGCAGTTCTGCTGGGCGAGAAACGTACCGTTCATCTGCTCGCAGTCGAAGGCGTTTTCCTGCTTGCAGCCGCCGTCCAGGCAGCACGCGCCGACGACGATATTGGCAATGACGCGCCCGACGAACACGGTGTCCGATACGATCAGCGACGCGAATGTGCCGGCCACCGTGAGGCAGCTCAGCACGGCTAGGCGGCGCAGCAGCCGCGCCTCGGTCGCTCTCATTCTGCCTCCCAACTTTCCCGCCGTTCACCCTGGGCGTCTTGGGCGGTTCCTTATCCCAGTAACGCAAGACCTGTCCACAAGACAAAATTTCGCCCCTCGCGTCTGGGCGACGGGATAACGGGTGGTCTCGGCGCCGCGTCGGAATCTAGGTTGTTAAGTTGTTAGGTTGTTAGGTCAGAAGGCTGATATCCTAACAACGTAACAACTTAACAACCTAACAACCTGAAGAATCAGCCGCCGTCGAGGGCGCAGTCGCCGAAGAGGGCGGCGTCGAAGTCGGCGTTGTCGATCGGGCCGCTCAGGGGCGCGAAGTGCCACGCAGCCGGTGTACAGGTGCCGCCGGTGATGGACGGCGGGACGGCTCCGGGTGCGCCGGAAGCGGGCACGAACAGCCAATCGGAGGTGCAGGCATCGGCGACGGCGAAGCGCGTGAGTCGGCCGGCCAGGCGCTGCAGGATGCGGGCGGCGTCGAGGGCGCTGACCGTGCCGTCGCCGGTGACATCGCAGGCCAGCGCTTGCAACCCACCCAGCGTGCGCGCGCCGACGGCGGCTTGCAGCGCCGCGATGGCGTCGGACGCGCCGAGGGCGCCGGGCACGCCGCCGAGCCGGCGCGCCTGTACGGTCCAGGTGCCGGTGGTGAGCGGGCCGAAGGCGTAGGCTCCCGTCGGCCCGCTCAGGGTCGAGGCGCCGCTCGGCCCGCTCAGCGAGAGCGCGACGCCGACGACAGCGGCGCCGCTGGCGGCGTGGCGGATGCGTCCGCCGATAGTGGTCGGTCGGGCCGTTGGCGTCGGCCCGATGTTGGTCGGCGTGCGCGTGGCGGTCGGCGATGGCGTCGGCGGTGAGGTGAGCGTCGGGGTCGGTGAGACCGCCGCGACGCCGCCTTCGTGCGGGCGCTGGTTGCTGACCTGGTGGGCGCGCTGGGTCGCCGTGTGGCCGAGCGCGCGGCGGTGAGGGAAGGCGGCGGCGAAGTCATCCGCCGTGCTGACGACGATCTCGTCGAGGCTGATGTTCGGAAAGGCGCTGGTGCTGAAGAGCTCGATGGTGTTGGTCGCACCGGCGTTGAGGGCGACGCCCTCGACGCGGGCGCGGCCCCAGTTGGTGTGGCGCCAATCGGGGGCGTTGCCGAGCAGCGGCAGGCTCACCACCTGCGACACGCCGTTGACCCGGATGGTCAGCGAGAAGACGCCGTAACCGGAGCTGTAGCGCACCTCGACCGCGCCGGTGCCGCCCGATCCGCCATCGACGTTGCGCAGAGTCAAGCGGTGGGCGGGATCCGACAGGGCGACGTAGGCGCGCCCGCGCACGGTGTCGTCGTTATTGAGCTCGACCCATTGCGTCACCACCGACGCGCCGCCGGAGACGCTGCCGGACTCGGCCGGGATGACACTGCCGCCGGTGACCCGGAAGACGTCGTCGAGCGTCGCGGCGGAGCCGTCGTGGAAGTACGGCGCGGTGTCCCAGATCCCGAGCAGGGTCGGCGTGTCGATGCCGCTGAGCGGACCACCCAGGCGCGCGCCGGAAGTGGTGCGCACGGTGCCGACGTCGTGCAGCGCGCCGGCGCCGCTGGTGCTGTCGGTGAAGCGCGGTGCCGGATGGCAGCCGGCGCATTGGAGGGTGGCGAACACGGCCTGTCCGGCGGTCCCGGCCGCGGTCAGGCTGCCGTCGGCGTTGCGCCACGGGCTGCGCGGCAGCGTGCGTTGATCGAGCGAGGCGACATAGGCCGCCAGCGCATCGAGGTCGGGCGCCCGTCCGGCCTTGCGGGTGCCGAGCGGCGCGCCGGTGGCGGCGAAATCGGCATCGCTCAGGAAGCCGCGGCCGCCGAAGGCGAGGCGGATGTCGTTCTCGAAATCCTGGATCTCGTCGAAGTTGGCCGTCCAGTGCACGTTGCCGTGTGCCAGGCCGGCGCGACCCTGCAGGCTCGCGGTGTTGCGCAAGCCTTCGCCGCGGCCGCCGAAGTCCCACACGCGTCCGTCGTGGCCGCCGTCGAGATGGCAGGTGGCGCAGCTCAGGTACCCTTCGGCGCTCATGCGCTGATCACCGGCGTTGTAGAAGATGCGCTTGCCGGCCAGCACGTCGGCGGGCAGCGGCTCGCTGGCGACGGCGGCGACGTGCGTGGACGCGACGCTCGGGTCGCCCTGCCGGAACAGGCCGTCGGTCTCGAGCGCGCTGACGCTGCGCGACATCAGGTTGGCGATGA
Organism: uncultured Binatia bacterium (SeqCode); assembly: GCA_964475125.1. Lineage (GTDB taxonomy): Bacteria > Desulfobacterota > Binatia > HRBIN30 > CADEER01 > CAYYWP01. Next base: position 2,985 of record CAYYWP010000099.1, read on the forward strand.
AGGCGCGGCCGCTGCTCGCATCGGTGCACACCCCTTGCGGTGCCAGCTCGGTGCCCAGTCGGGTGACGAACCCGCCCAGGCCGGTCGAGGCGCCGGTGGCGAGGGTGTCGAACACCGCCACCTCGTTGTTGCCTTGCAGCGTGACCAGCAGGTAGTCGCCGAGCGGCGAAAAGGCCAGCGCCGAGGCGGAGTCGCTGTTGTCGATGTCGATGGCGCGCACCAGGGCATTGGTGGTCAGGTCGAGCTGCGCGACGACGTTGCGCACGGTGTTGTCCTGGTCGAGGTCCGGACCGGTCAGCGGCCCGCGCTCGCTGTTGGGCTTGGTGGCGGTCACCCAGGCGCTGCGGCCGTCCGGAGCGATGGCGATCCCGGTCAGGGCGTTGGCGACGCCGCGCCCGGCCGCGGTCGTGTCGCGGTTGGCATCGTTGCCGAACTTCGGCATGACCAGGGTGCGAGTGAGCGCCAAGGTCGCGGCGTTGACGTCCCACACTTCGGCGCGATCCTGCGGTGAGAGGAAGCGGGTGACCAGGATGCGCGCGCCGTTGGCGCTGACGGCGATGGCGCGCGGGCGCGGGCCGAGGGCGAGGCGGCCGGTCTCTTGGGTGGTGGCGTCGCTGAAGCGCGCCAGCGCGCCGGCGCCCTCCAGAGCGACGTAGATCGTCGCGCCATCCGGCGCGGCGACGATGGCGGCGGGGGCGCTGCCGTAGCCGGTCGGCAGGCTGGCGAGCGGGGTGCCGCCGGCGTCGAGAACGCGGATGCGGTCGTCGTCATGGCAGGCGACCCACAGGCGCCCGGAGGCGCTGCGCGCGACGCCGCGCGGGTCGTCGCACACCGCCACTTCGAGCCCGCGGTCGAGGTCGTCGGCGTCGAGCGCGGTGAGCGTGTCGGCATCGGGGTTGACCGACCACACGGTACGCGTCGCGCTGTCGCACCAGAGCGCGCCGCTGCTCGTCGGCCGCGCCGCGCCGGGGGTGGCGAGCACCGTGACGGTGGCGGTCTGGCTGGCGATCGCGCCGGACGGGTCGCGCACCTGCACGGTGGCGCGATAGTGCCCGGCCGCGGCGTAGCTCGTCGTCGCCGTGCGCGCCGCCGACCAGGCCGTCTTCGCCGCCCCGTTGCCGAAGTCGAAGCGATACTCCAGCCCGTCGCCATCTGGATCCACTGCCGCTGCCGTCAGCGTGACCCCGGCTCCAGGCGCCACCGGGTACGGCGTGGCGCCGAAGCTGTCGACGGTCGGTGGCAGGTTGCCGTTGACGGTGGCACCGGTGGAGAAGTTGAAGGCGTAGCCGACGATGCCGTTGCCGGCGGCGTCCTTGATGCCGCCGGCCGGCAGGATGACCTCGTACTCGGTGTTCGGACGCAGCGGCGCGTCGGGCGCGAAGGTGAGCACGTCGTCGAAGGAGAAGGTGAGGCGGCCGGCGATCGGCTGGCCGCCGACCGGCCGCACGATGAAGGTCACGCCGTTGACGATGGTGTAGCTTTCCAGCGTCTCGTGGATGAGCAGGCTGATCGGCGCGGTGAGCGGATAGTTCGTGCGGCCGGCCTGTGGCACGTGATAGCCGACCGCCGGGCCGCGCGTGTCGGGCGCCGCCTGGTGGGCCCAGATCGCCATGCCTTCGTTGGCGCCGATGCCGCCGGTGACGAGGAGGTTGCCGAGCGGCAGGGCGAACTGGCTGGTGTCGATGCCGAAGGTGCCGGGCTGATTGGGGCGCTCGACGTGCTCGCCGTCGAGGTGGAGCACCGACTGAAAGGTGCGCATGTCGACCTTGTGGCCGCCCATGAAGGCGAACTCGTCCTGGAACTGCGCGTACATCGACGCCGCGCCGGGCAGGGCCCGATCGGTGACGAAGCGCAGGTCGGTCGGATCGGTGAGGTCGACGACGCGAAAGCCGTTGCCCTCCGTCTGATACGGGAACACGGCGTACAGCTTGCCGTCGCCGCCCCACAGCTCGGGCCAGTAGCCGCCGGGGCCGCCGGTGGTGAGGACGTCGAGCAGGACCGGGTTGGCGGGATCGCCGATGTCGTAGGTGGCGACCCCCGTGCGGCTCTGGTCGGAGGCGAAGATGAGCAGATCGCCGAGCATGAACGGGTGGCCGATGACCCCCGTCTGGCCGAGGTGATCCCAGCGCGCCAAGAGCTGCCAGTCGAGATACAGCTCGGCGTCGCCGCCGACTTCGTTGTAGCTCCAGTAGGTCGGATCGATGACCCAGGGTCCGAACAGGCAGCCGCGCACGCCGGCGCAGGTCAGGTCTGGGAAGGGGCCGCGTTGCACGGTGCGCGGCGCCGTGGCGCGGAACGACCATTCGCCGCCGGGCGGCCAGTTGGCGCCGAGGATCAAGTAGTCGCCGCTATGGAAGTAGCCGTGCGCATTGATCGGCATCGGCGTGGTGCCCCAGCGCGCCAGCTCGATCGGGCGCGTCGGGTCGCGGATGTCCCAGCTGCGCACCAGGAAGTCGGCGCCCGGCTGGCTCGACGGCACCTCGGGAACGGTGAAGAGGATGCCGTTGTGGTAGGCGATGATCGCCGTGCGTCCCTGCTGGGGCGCGTTCAGCCCGCTCAGGATCTGGCCGGCCGTGCGCGGCACATTCGGAAACCCCGGCGTGACCGGCGGGCCGATCTGGGCGTGCGCCGGCAGGGCGAGGGCGTGCGCCAGCGCGCAGCACACCAGCCACGTTCGCAACCTTCCCGAGCCACGCGGCACCGCGTTTCTACCCCCACCGACGGAGATGCTGATCGGCGCGCCGATGATGCATCGGCGGTCCAAGTTTCACGCCACGGCCGCATCGTCTGAGGGGCAATGCGCCGCGGGCCGTGGGCCGCCATGGACGTCATTTTCCTGACTCGCCGCGTGCCGTTGTTGTCGGCGCGGACCGCCCTCCCGTCCTCCGACCGGAACGCCGAAGGCCGCGTTCCTGCCTCGCCGGGCTCATCCTTCGCCGAACTCAGGAGAGCGGGAGTTGCTCATCCTTCGACCCTTCGACGGGCTCAGGGCTCAGGACATGCCCTGAGTTCGTCGAAGGGTGGACGGAACGCGTTTTTCAGCCGGCCGTTAGGCGCGGGCGGCGTAGAGATGCCAGGCGCCTGGGATGCCCTTCACGGGGCGGGTGCCGCGATCGGCGAACTGCAGGCCCGCCCCGGCCACGAGATCGATCACCGTACCAGAGGCCAGCACCTCGCCGGGCTCGGCGACGCGGCACACGGCCGCCGCCACCCGCATTGCCAAGCCGCTAAGTTGGTCGCCGAGCACGGCACATTCGCCGGTGTGGATGCCGGCGCGCAGGACGATGCCGCGCCCCCGCGCGGCCTCGAGCGCGGCGGCGGCACAACGGATGGCCCGTGCGGGGCCGTCGAAGGCGGCGCAGATCCCGCCCTCGTGCGAGGGGATTTCGCGGCCTCGAAAACGGGCCAGTTCGGCTCGCACGCCGTCGTAGACTCGCGCCAGCGCGTCTGCGGGCGCCTCACCGTTCGCCGCTGTACCTGAGTGTACGGCGCCTGCGACATCGGTGTGGACGACGGTAGCGAGCACGCGATCGACCTCGGCCGAGGGCGCTCCAGCGACGAAGCATTCGACCTCGTCGAGGATCGCGGCCGTGTCTCCGACCCAGGGGAAGTGATCCTGGCCGGCGACTTCGACCCGCCGAGCGCCGGGAATGCGATCAGCCATATAGCGCGCGCCTTCGACGCGCAGCATCGCGTCGTCGCGGCGATGGACGATCAGCGTCGGCACCGCAATCGAGGGCAGGACGTGACGCACGTCGGTGTTTTTCGCCATGTCCAGAATTTTCCGCATCGCTCCTTTGCTGACGGCACGGCGCTCGAAGCGCCCCCACGACTGCACGAACGCCTCATCCGCAGTGCGGCTCGGTGCGAACAATCGCGCGCTCAGGCCGGTTCCCCACTCAGCATCCACCATGCGTTGGAGGAGATCCCACTGGTCCGGGGTCGGTGCCCACGGATGGTCGTCGTCGGCCACGTTGTTGGCGAAGGTGTTGCACAGGATGAGCCCGGCCGTGCGCTGCGGATAGGTCGCCGCGAACAGCGTGCACATGGGCCCGGACTCGGAGATGCCGAACAAGAACGCCCGTGCCGAGCCGGCGGCGTCCATGACCGCGCGCAGGTCGTCCATCCGTTGCTCGAGCGTCGGCAGCTCGATGACCGGGTCCGAAAGGCCGGTGCCGCGGCGATCCATCAAGATCAGCCGCGCACAACGCGCCAGACGCTCGAGAAACGGCCGCAGCGACGGCTCTTCCCAGGCGTATTCGATGTGCGACACCCACCCGGGGACGAAGACGAGATCGCTCGGGCCGCGGCCGACGACCTGGAAGGCGATGTTCACCTCGCCGCTGCGGGCGTATTTCGTCTCCGGCCCCTGTGTCGCCGGACGCGGCGCGGCCGGATCGGTGTCGGGCAGGCCGGCGCGGCGCAGGGTGTCGATGAGGCGCTGTCGGTCGATGGCACGCCGAAACGGATAGAGGCGCGCCCACTCGCGGACGGAAAAGCGCGGCTGGATCCGCACCACGGCGGCGACCTGCTCGCGCGTCTCAGCCGGGCGCCCGAGCCCGTGGTACGCCTGGGCCAGTACGGTCCGCACCGTCAACCAGTGCGGCTTCGCCTGGCGCAGCGGCTCCAGCGCTTCGAGCGCCTCGGCGTAACGATCGGTCAGGCAGTACGCCTGGCCGAGCACGACGAGGTGGTGATCCTGCGCCAGCGGGCTGAGGCGCAGAGCCTGTCGCTCGAACGCGATCGCCTCCTCGGGATCGCCGCCGAACAGCCGCACCAGGGCGAGCATGTGACACACCGTGGCGCCGTTGGGGTTGAGCGCGATCGCGCGCTCGGCCTCGACGGCCGCGGCATCGTGGTCGCCGCGCAGGGTGTGGACGAAGGCGCGCACGGCATAGCCGTCGGCGTGCGTGTCGTCGAGCGCGGTGCCCTGCTCGGCATACCCGAGGGCGAGCGCCAGCGAGGCCTCGCGATCCGCCGACCACCCGAACCAGGCGTCGGTCATGTGCACCCAGCCGAGGTAGTCGTAGGCCGCGGCGAAGTCCGGGCTGCGGGCGACCGCGCTTTCGAAATAGCGACGCGCCTGCCGGTTCGCCGCGCGGGTGAACTGGTTGTAGCACTCGAGGCCACGCAGGTAATCCTCGTAGGCCTCCAGGCTGTGGACGTGGCGCCGCCACAGCCGCGCCTGCTCGCCGAGCGTGAGCTTGACCGCGAGGGCGGTGACGATCTCCTTGGTGATGTCGTCCTGGACGGCGAAGACGTCCTCGATGTCGCGGTCGTAGCGCTCGGCCCACAACGTGCGCCCGCCGCGCGCATCGATGAGTTGGACCGTCAGGCGGATGCGCTGGCCGGCGCGCCGACAGCTGCCGTGTAGGACGTATCGCACGCCGAGCTCGGCGGCGGCGCGCACGGGGTCGACGCCGCGCCCGCGGTAGACCGCCGTTGAGCCGCGGGCGATGACGAACAGCTCGCTGACCTTCGACAGCGCGGTGATGAGGTCGTCGGTGATGCCATCGACGAAGTAGGCTTGCTCGGGATCGGCGGTGAGGTTGTCGAACGGCAGCACCGCGATCGACCGTTCGTTCGCCACGGCGCCGGCGTCCGCGGCCACCGCTGCACTGGGCAGTGGCGCCGGCGCTGGCGGCGGTGTCGGCCCGGCGGTGGGCGCCGCGCTGCGCGCGGTCTGCTGGAGCTGCCGCAAGCCGTCCTGCGCGGAGGCATCCGCGGGGTCGAGCTCGACGAGCGTGCGCGCGTAGGGCAGGGCGCGCGCCGGATCAGCCGCGAGGCGGGCGATCAGCGCGCGCAAGACCTGCACCTGCGCCGTGCGCAACGCCTCGCGCTCGGCGGTGCACCAGGCCGACAGGGCAAAGAAGTCCGCCAGCGCGGCATCGGCCAGAAACGTGTTCGAGAGCTCGCCGGCCGCCGCTTCGAGCTCCTCGGTGCCGAGCGCCTCGACGCCGGCCGCCAAACGCGCCCGCAGCGCCAGCACGTCGATGTGGGCGCCGTGGGCCTCGAAGGCCACGGCGTCGCGGTCGGCGACGATGCGCTGCAGGTGTGGCTCGTCGACGATCGACCGCAGCTTGCTCAGACTCCAGCGCAGCGCCGCGCGCGGATCGTCGGGCACGTCCCACAACAGCGAGCACAGGCGCTCGCGCCGGTGAGGGCGCCCGGTGACCGCCAGGTAGGCGAGCAGGGCGCGCGTCTTCTTCGACTGCGGCAAGGGGATTGCCTCGCGCCCGCGCAGCGCCAGCATCTCGCCCAGGAAGCGCAGCGTCAGCGGCTCGTGGCGCAGCCACTTGTACACGCGCAGCGGCTTGGCGATGTTCTTGACTTTCTGCTCGCCGGCGTACGCGAAGGTGGCGCGCACGCGGCCCTCGATCTCGTCGAAGACCTTGCCGGACACACACAGCCCGCCGGGATCGGCCAGCGCTTGCACGCGGGCGGCGATGTTGACGCCATCGCCGAACAGCGCGCCATCCTCTTCCAGGACGTCGCCGCTGTTGATGCCGATACGGAAGAGCATGCGGCGGTCTTCGGCCACGGGTGAGGTGCGCTCGGCCAACGCGCCCTGGACTTCGACGGCGCACTGCACGGCGTCAACCGGGCTGGCGAAGTCGGCCAGCAACGCGTCACCGGGGGCGTCGACCATCCGTCCGCCGTGGCGCGCGATGGCGCTGCGGAAAACCTGCTGCGAGTCGCGCAGCGCCTGCATGGTCGCCGCCTCGTCGGCCTCCATCAGGCGCGAGAACCCGACCGCATCGGCGTAGAGAATCGCCGCGAGCTTTCGTCTCGCCGTGCTCTGACCGGCTAACCCCCGAAAATCGCGAGCTTTTCGCATCGCTGCGCCCTGCGTTGCCGGCGCAGCATAGCGGAGGCCGCGCGGCGTTGAAAATGCGGGCGCGGCGGTTTCCACGCTCCTTCCAACGGCGATTCAAACGCCGCGTCGGCTACACGGTCTCCATCACACGGCGCGACCGCGGAGGCGGCCGCAGCAAAGGAGGCAGAGATGGAATCACCGTACACCTACCAGGCGGTCTTGGCGGCCTCGGAGCGCGTGCACTGGCGCGTCGAAGACCTCATCGGCGGCGACAAGCGGCTCGACTTCGCCCAGCCGTTCATGCCCGAGTCACTGGCCCGCGTCGAACCGCTGTCGTTCCTGAGCCCGGACGAACGGCTCGCCCTCAACCAGATCCGCGGGCACGGCTACCTGTACACCTTTGGGCTGGTCGAGGAGTTCATTCTGCCGTTCGTGCTCGATCACGCCCGGCCGCAGCTCCAAGCCGACGACTACCGGGTGCGAGCGATGCTCGGCTTCGCCAGCGAGGAGGCCAAGCACATCCATCTGTTCAAGCGCTTTCGCGCCGAGTTCCAGCGAGGATTCGGCACCCGCTGCGACGTCATCGGCCCGCCGCTGGCTATCAGCCAGGCCGTGCTGTCGCATCATCCACTCGCCGTCGCGCTGGTGATCCTGCACATCGAGTGGATGACCCAGCGACACTACACCGAGAGCGTGCGCGATCAGCAGGGCCTCGACCCGCAGTTCGCCAGCCTGCTGCGCCATCATTGGATGGAAGAGGCGCAGCACGCCAAGCTCGACACGCTGATGGTGGAGGCGCTGGCGCAGGTGTGTCGGGCGGACGAGATCGACACCGCCTTCGACGACTACGTCAAGATCGGCACCCTGCTCGACGGCGGTTTGCAGCAGCAGGTGGAGTTCGATCGCGAGGCGCTCGAGCGCCACACCGGTCGCCTCCTGACCGCCGACGAGCGGCAGCAGTTCACGCAGGTGCAGCGCCAGGCCACCCGCTGGACCTTCCTTGGCTCCGGCATGACGCACCGCAACTTCCTGGCCACGGTCGAGGCCCTGCGGCCGGCGGCGCGGGCCCGCATCGACGAGATAGCGCCGGCGTTCTGCTGAGGCAGTTTCTGGCCGGCGCAACGGAGGCTCAGAGCTTCAACGTTTGAAACGGACGACATCTGACATCAACCCAAGAAGGAGCAACGATCATGGCAACAGCAATGGCGACCCAGGTGAAGGACACTCGCGTCAACGGCATCGACGTGGAGGCGCTCGCGGGCGTGGTGCGCGACATCACCGCCGATCCGTCCAAGGGCATCGTGACGTTTCACGTCAACTCGGCGTGGATGGGCCAGACGCGCAGCCGGTCGACGGTCGAGTCGTATCGCATCGGCGGCCAGGAGGTGAAGCGCCGCTTTCAGGTCAACGTCGACGAGCCCTTCGAGCTGCTCGGCGAGAACACCGCGCCCAACCCGCAGGAGATGCTAATGACGGCGCTCAACGCCTGCATCATGGTCGGCTACGTCGCCGGCGCCGCCGTCAACGGCATCACCCTGGAGCAGCTGGAGGTCGAGACCACCGGATCGCTCGACCTGCGCGGCTTCCTCGGCATCGACGCCACCATCGGCCCCGGCTACGAGTCGATCCAGTACACCGTGCGCATCAAGGGCAACGGCACCCCGGAGCAGTTTCAAAAGATCCACGAGACCGTGTGCCGCACCTCGCCCAACTACTTCAACGTCTCGCAACCCATCCGCCTCGATGCGCGATTGGTGGTGGAGGGCTGACAGGAAAAATCAACGCGGAGGCGCGGAGGCGTGGAGCGGCGCAGAGGACGCCGGCTGGCCCTCCGCGTCTTCGTGTTGAGGTGCTCTGTCGCATCACTGGGCGCTGAGGTATAGAGCGCGTCGTGGCAGGGACGCGCGCGCTCCAGTGGGCCTGCACGGTGGTCGGTCCGCGGATCGCGCCGCTGGTAATCGCCGCCGTCGTATCGGCCTGTGCCGGACCGCGCGTGACCGCGCCGCTGCCGCCACCGGGTCCGCCGCCCGCCGCCCCGGCCGTGCTGGCCTCGATTCCCCTCGGTGAGGGGTTGGCGCTGCTGGCGATCGCGCCGGACGGGCGGCACGTCTATGCGGCCAATAGCCGCCTGGTGGTCATCGACACCGCCACCGATGCGATCACGCGGACGCACCCGCTCCCGGGCGAGATCACCAAGCGACTGGCGATCGCACCGGATGGCTCGCGGATCTATTTCACCACCCTGATGTCGGATCGGCTCTTCGTCTACGACGTGGCGGGCGATCGGGTGACCGCACCGATCCGGCTGTACCAGCCGTACTTCCACGGCCGCATCGCCGCCGCGCCGGACACACTCTACGTCGCCGACAGCCTGAACGGGGTGCTCGGCGTCATCAATCTGCGCAGCGGGCAGAGTCGCCGACTGAAACCGAACGTGCGGCCGTACGACGTCGCGGTGTCCGGCGACGGTCGCACCCTGTACACCGTCGGCTGCGCCGACCACGGCTGCCGGCCCGGCTACCTGCAGCGCCTCGACGCCGCCGCCGGCACATTCGCCGAGCCGTTCGCGGTCGTCCCCCATCCGCGCCGCCTCGTGCTGTCGCCCGACGGCCAGCGCGCCTACGTCGTGCACATCGGGCCGCCCAGCGTGTCGGTGGTCGACCTCGCCGGTGCGCGCGTGGCGGGCACCGTGCTGCTGCCGCGCACCCTCAAAGAGGCGGGTACCCCGGAGGACGCCGCGCTCTCCCCCGACGGGGCGACGCTGTACGTCACCACGCAGGAGGCGGGCAAGGTGACGGCGATCGACACCAGAACGGTCGCGGTGCGCTCACAGACCTCGATCGTCTTGGCGCACGGCATCGCCATGGCGCCCGACGGCAGCCGTCTGTACGTCTCCACCGCCGGCGAGGTCGCCCAGGAGCGCGAGCTCGAACCGCCTCGCAAGGGCTCCGACCGCGGCAAAGAGTTCGGCGACCGCTCGCTGGAGATCAAAGGCAGCAGCAGCGTGATGGTCATCGCGCCGCCGGGGCGCTAGGCGACCGCGCCAACCCTTGCGATCACCTCGGCCACGGTGCGGGTGAATCGATTGGCGTACCGTCGCCGCGACGCCAAGCTGTGGTCCGTCGAGGGCTGAGCAGCCAGGCGGTGCGCAGGCCTCGATCCGGGACGCGCGTACGGCCCGGATCGGGAGCTCGGCATGGCGCGGGTGTGGCGTGCCGGTGGCGCTGTGCTATGCAGCGGATTCGATCTTGAAGGAGGACCGCACGACGATGAGCTCTGAACAGCCACGATCTCCGGGACTCGGCACCCTGGCCCTGCACGCCGGCCAAGAGAAAGACCCGGCCACCAACGCCCGAGCCGTGCCGATCTACGCGACCTCCTCCTACCTGTTCAACGACACCGATCACGCCGCCCGGCTGTTCGCGCTGCAGGAGTTCGGCAACATCTATTCGCGCCTGATGAACCCCACCTGCGACGTGCTGGAGAAGCGCCTCGCGGCGATGGACGGCGGCGCCGGCGGGCTGGCCTTCGCCTCCGGGCAGGCGGCGATCACGGCGGCGATCCTGACCATCTGCCACAGCGGACAGAACCTGATCTCGGCCACCAGCCTGTACGGTGGCACCTGGACGCTGTTCACCCAGACGCTGAGCAAGCTCGGCATCGAGGTGCGCTTCTTCGACCCACACCACCCGGAGCAGATCAGCAAGCTGGTCGATGCCAACACCCGCCTGGTGTTCTTCGAGAGCCTCGGCAACCCGAAGAACGACGTGCCCGACTTCCAGAAGATCGCCGATGTGGCGCACAGCCACGATCTGCCGGTGCTGTGCGACAACACGGTGATGACCCCGCTGTTGTTGCGTCCGATCGATTACGGCACCGACATCGTCATCTACTCGACCACCAAGTTCATCGGCGGCCACGGCGTGCACATCGGCGGCGCGATCGTCGACAGCGGCAAGTTCCCCTGGGCCAAGACGCCCGCCAAGTGGCCGGAGTTCTGCGCCCCGTCGCCCTCCTATCACGGCATGGTGTTCGAAGAGGCGCTGCGCCCGATCGGCAACATCGCCTACATCATCCACATCCGCACCCACTGGCTGCGCGACACCGGCGGGTGTATGAGCCCGTTCGCCGCCTTTCTTTTCCTGCTCGGCCTGGAGACCCTGCACCTGCGCATGGAGCGCCACTGCGCCAACACGCAGACGGTGGCGGAGTTCCTGCAGCGCCATCCCGCCGTCGAGTGGGTGAACTATCCCGGCCTGCCGAGCCACCCGGACCACGCGATGGCGAAGCGCTACCTGCCGCACGGCAAGGGCGCCATCCTCGGCTTCGGCATCCGCGGCGGGCGCGATGCCGGCCGGCGCTTCATCAATAGCCTCAAACTGTGCAGCCACTTGGCCAACATCGGCGATGCCAAGACGCTGGCCATCCACCCGGCATCGACGACGCACTCGCAGCTCACGCCCGAGGAGCAGCAGCACACCGGGGTGACGCCCGAGTACATCCGCCTGTCGGTCGGAATCGAGGACGTGGAAGACATCATCGCCGACATCGATCAGGCGCTGCGCGTCGCGGGCGGCTGAGCGCGCGCGCCCTCTCGCTCCGGTGGCCCCGAGCGACCAGCTGTTCGACAGCAGCGACAGCGTCCGCAGCGGTGCCGCGCTGCGGTACGCCGAAACGGTGCGCTTCGCCGAGCCGCTGGGGCTCGAGCTCGGCGGCGAGCTGCCCGAGATCAGCGTCGTCTACGAGACCTATGGCCAGCTCGATGGCCAACGCGGCAACGCCGTCCTCATCTGCCACGCCATCAGCGGCGACTCGCACGTGGCGCGACACGAGGCGGACGACCAGCCCGGTTGGTGGGACCTCCTGGTCGGCCCGGGGCGCCCGATCGACACCGAGCGCTACTTCGTCATCTGCCCCAACATCCTCGGCAGCTGCCGCGGCACCAGCGGTCCCAACCACATCGATCCGCGCACCGGCCGGCGTTACGGCGCCTCGTTTCCAGCCATCACGGTCGGGGACATGGTGGCCGTGCAGCGCCGCTTGATCGATCACCTGGGCATCGCGGCCCTGCGCGCCGTGGTCGGCGGTTCGCTCGGCGGACATCAGGCGCTCACCTGGGCCATCCGCCACCCCGAGCGCGTGCGCGGCTGCGTCGCCCTGGCCACCTCGCCACGCCTCACCAGCCAGGCGCTGGCCTTCGATGTCGTCGGTCGCAACGCCATCATCCACGACCCCGGCTATCGCGGCGGCGAGTACTACGATCAGCAGCCCGGCCCGGCGGTCGGCCTGGCGCTGGCGCGCATGCTGGCGCACATCACCTACCTGTCGCGCGAGTCGATGACGCAGAAGTTCGACACCGCCCGCCTGACGCCGCAGGACGTCGCCACCGCGTTCGAGAAGAAGTTCTCCGTCGGCTCGTACCTCGCCTACCAGGGGCACAAGTTCGTCGAGCGCTTCGACGCCAACAGCTACGTGACGCTGTCGATGGCGATGGATCTGTTCGATCTCGGCAGCACGCCGCCGCAACTGCGCGCCGCGCTGGCGCCGAGCCGGTGTCGCTGGCTGGTGATCAGCTTCACCAGCGATTGGCTGTTTCCCTCCGACCAGAGCCGCGAGATCGTCGACGCCCTGATCGCCGAGGGCAAGCGGGTCAGCTACTGCAACGTCGACAGCTCCTGTGGCCACGACGCCTTCCTGCTCGAGGAGAAGCTCTCGGTGTACGGTCGCTTGACCGAGGCCTTTCTCGCCAACCTCGATGACCGCCCGATGCCGGCGAGCGCGGCCGGCGAGGCACCCTCCCGCGAGCCGACCGGACTCCTCGACGCCAACCGCCTCGACGACGAAATCATCCTCGAGCTGATCCCACCCGGGGCGAGCGTGCTCGACCTCGGCTGCGGCACGGGCGGCTTGCTCGCCGAGCTGCAACGGCGCGGGCACCCGCGCCTGGTCGGCGTCGAGCTGGACGAGCAGGCGATCGTGACCTGCGTCGAGCGCGGGCTCGATGTCCTGCACGGCGACCTCAACGAGGGTCTGGTGTCGTTCACCGACCAGCAGTTCGACGTCGTCGTCCTGTCGCAGACCCTGCAGGCGATCGACGACACCGAGCGCATCATCGCCGAGATGGTCTCGGTCGGCCGCCGCGCTATCGTCGGCTTCCCCAACTTCGCCTACCACAAGCTGCGCCGCATGCTGATGGAGGAAGGCCGCTCGCCGAAGGTGTCGGGACCATACGGCTATGAATGGTACGACACCCCCAACCGTCGCTTCCCGTCGATCGCCGACTTCGCCGACTTCTGCCGCACCAAGGGGGTGCGCATCCACCGCGAGATCTACCTCGACAGCGAGTCCGGTCAACGCATCACCGACGACCCGAACCGCAACGCCGACCTGGCGATCTTCGTCCTCAGCCGGTGATTGACTCACTCCGGGGGCGACAAGCCGGGGGGGGCGACAAGGGGACGTAGGCCGGGGGGAGCGGGATGGGGACGTAGGGCCGAGTGGGCCGGGTTGTCTTCTCTAACCCGGCCGACC
>CAYYWP010000100.1:0-308 GCA_964475125.1 uncultured Binatia bacterium (SeqCode)
GGCGGTGATGAACGGCAGGTTGATGTCCGTCTCGCTCGCGGTTGACAGCTCGCACTTGGCCCGCTCGGCGGCTTCCTTGAGGCGCTGGAGGGCCATGCGGTCCTTGCGCAGGTCGATGCCCTGATCCTTTTTGAACTCGTCGGCCAGGTAGTCGATGACGCGCTGGTCGAAGTCTTCGCCGCCGAGAAAGGTGTCGCCGTTGGTCGACTTGACCTCGAATACGCCGTCGCCGAGCTCGAGGATCGAAATGTCGAACGTGCCGCCGCCGAGGTCGAAGACGGCGATCTTCTCGTTTTTCTTCTTATCGA
>CAYYWP010000100.1:318-16301 GCA_964475125.1 uncultured Binatia bacterium (SeqCode)
GCCGCGGTGGGCTCGTTGATGATGCGCAGCACGTTCAGGCCGGCAATGCGGCCGGCATCCTTGGTCGCCTGGCGCTGGCTGTCGTTGAAGTACGCCGGCACCGTGATCACCGCCTCGGTCACCTTCTCGCCCAGGTAATCCTCGGCCGTCTGCTTCATCTTCTGCAGGACAAAGGCCGAGATCTCCTGTGGGCCGTACTTCTTGCCCCGGCACTCGACCCAGGCGTCGCCATTGTCGGCCTTGACGATCTTGTACGGCGCGATCTTCGCCGCCTTCTGCACCTCCGGATCGTCGAAGCGGCGGCCGATGAGCCGCTTGATGGCGAAGAGCGTGTTCTCCGGGTTGGTGATCGCCTGCCGGCGAGCGATCTGGCCGACCAGCCGCTCGCCGGAATCGGGAAACGCGACCACCGATGGCGTCGTCCGACTGCCTTCGGAGTTCTCGATCACCTTCGGATCGCCGCCCTCGATGATGGCGACACACGAATTCGTCGTGCCCAGATCGATACCGATCACTCGTGCCATGTGGCCTCTCCTTCAGGCTGAAAACTCAGCCGTAGCCGGGAGTTAATCATCGCCCTCCGGGCTTTCAACGCCGCCTTTGGACGCCACGCTGACCTTGGCGGGGCGGATGACGCGGTCGTGCAGCGCGTAGCCAGGCAGAAACTGCTGCACGATCTGATTCGGCTCGTGCTCGGGGGCGTGCACACTGGCGATGGCTTCGTGGCGGGCTGGGTCGAAGCGCTCGCCGGTCGCTTCGATGCGCGTGATGCCGTGTTTACCCAGGACGTCGAGGGCGTTGCGCAGCACCAGCCGCACCCCCTCGACCAGCGGCTGGCCGTTGCCGCCCGACGCGGCGTGCTCAACCGCCCGCTCGAGGTCGTCGATGACCTCGGCGAGGTCGCGGGCGAGGTGGGTCGAGGCGTAGCGCAGCGCTTCGCTGTGGTCGCGCTGGACCCGCTTCTTGTAGTTCTCGAGCTCGGCGCGCTCGCGCAGATACAGGTCTCGAAACCGCTCGGTCTCGGCGCGCTGAGCGGCCAGTTGGCTCGCCAGCTCGTCGGTGTTCGGCGCGGCGGCACCTGGCGGGGTCTCGGCGGCCGAAATCTCGTCGGACATCGAGGGCTTGGGGTCGTCGTTCTCGGTCATTGGTTTGAATGGATTCCGTCCGGTGGCGCAGGACTGTTGCTCGGCCGACACCGAGGCGGCGGCAAGCTAAGGCCGCCGCCTCCCTTGTCAACCAATGAGGCGAGTGTTTTGTTCGCGGCGTGCCACCCTCCCAAAGCAGCCGGGCGATCGTCCTCCGCTGGCGCGCCTACGGCGAGAGCGACAAGATCGCCACCCTGCTGAGCGAGGATTTCGGCAAGCTGACCGGCATCGCCAAAGGGGCGCGCAGGTCGCGGCGCCGCTTCGCCAATTCCCTGGAGCCGCTCGCCCGTGTGCGCGTCTACTTCCGCCAGCGTCCCGGGGCCGGCCTGGCGTTCCTCGAGAGTTGCGAGCTGTTGACGTCGTCGGAACCATTCAATGATCCGTCCCGCTTCGCCTACGGCAGCTACCTCGCCGAGCTGGTCGACCGCCTGACCATGGAGGATGAGCCGGTGCACGGCATTTACACCCTGCTGGCCGACGCGTTGGCGGAGCTGGAACGGGGCCCGGCGAGCGCGGCCTTGCTGCGCGCCTTTGAGCTCAAGGTGCTCACCCAGGCCGGATTCGAGCCCCAGCTCGATCGCTGTGCGCATTGCGGCAAACCCTGGGCGAGTGAGGCACGGGTCTCGCTCAGCACGCACCACGGGACGTTGAGCTGTGCCCAGTGTCGCCGCGACGGCGACGCACCGGTTCCCGTCGAGGCTGCCCTGCTCCCGATCCTCGAGACCCTCAAGCACTTGCCGCTGGAACGCTGCCGCGATCGCCCCCTCGGCAGTCATGCAAGCGCCGCGGCGCAGCTCATGGGCCGCTTGCTGGCCCTACATCTCGCCAGGCCCCTGCAGTCGGTCAAGCTGATCGAGCAACTGGCGAGCTGAGTCGCAGGCACGGGGCCCGCGCGCACGCCTGGGGGGCGCCCGGCGTGCGCCCTCCTCGCAGCCCCGCCCTCCGCCGGACGCACGCCAAGCGGCCCTACCCAGCTCGAGCGCGCCGAAATCGTCAGCCGTCGCGGCAGCGCAGCAGCACCGGCAGGGCCTCGCTGTGCCAACCGTCCTGCCATGTCGTGCGCGGCAGCGCCGCGACGCCGGCGCGCAGCCGGGCCAGCTTCGCCGCCCCGTCCGGGGCGAGCCACTCGCGGCAATGGGCCGCCAGCTCGCCGGCGTCGCGGAACAGCACCCCCGTCTCGCCGGGCGACAACATCTCGCGCAGGGTCGGCCCGTAATCGAAGGCGCACACCGGCACGCCAGCCGCGAAGCAATCGACGATCTTCATCGGCAGGTCGAGGCCGGAAGACGAACGGTGCACGCAGAGGCCGACATCGGCGGCACCGAGGAGCTCGGCATATTCGTCCGGCGCGAGCCAGGCCGTGCGGGCGAGCGCGCGCCGCAGCCCTGCCCGGGCGACGCGTGCCTCGAAGCTCGCCCGGCGCGGCCCCTCGCCGGTGAGCACCAACACCAGGCGCAACGGCGGCCCCGCGGTTTCGGCGCACTCGGCGTCGCAGCGCGACAGCGCCTCGAGGGCGAGGTCGGCGTCTTCATCCGCCGTCCAGCTGGTGGGGCTGACCGCCAGCAGCGGCCGCTGCGGACCATCGAGGTCGAGCCCGAGCACGGCGCCGAGGCGTTGGCGGCGCCGGCGGCGATCTGCCTCGGTGTCCAACGCCATGAAGCGCGCCGGCCGGTCGCGAAAGATGGCCGGTGCCGGCACCCGCCACTGCGTCTCCAGCATCTGTCTCAACGCCGCGGACACGCACAAGTGCGCCCCGGCGCGCGGCGCCAGCGTTCTCTCGAGCCAGCCCGCGAGGCGCACCGCCGGGTGCGCAAGACCGAGCGTCAGGCCGAGCTGCGTATAGCCGAGGTTGTGCCAGTCGACGACCATGCGGGCCCGGCGCCGCGCCGCGAACACTGGCACGAGTAGCGTCGGCAGCGCCGGCGGCGTTTGCATCAACCAGAGGTCGGGCTGCGGCCGGGCGGCGAACAGATAGCGCGCCAGGCGCGCACCGAGGACGACTGCGCGCGCCAGGGCGTAGGCCAGAAACAGCGGGCGAGCGAGCCGGTGCCGACGCGCCAGCGGCTCGCGGGCCAGCGGCCGCACGGTCAAGCGCGTGTGGGCGGCGACGGCGCTCGGCAGGGGCGTGTCGAGATAGCCGACCAGCTCGACGGTGGCCCCCACATCGAGCAGGGCCGCGGCATGGCGCAGCATCCGCGGACTGCGGCCCAGATCGCCCAGCACGACCACGGCGACGCGTGTGCCGGCGAAGGGCTGTGAGGTCATGCGAGTGTGACGCGATCCTTTTGAGTCGCGCCAGCCGCATCGATACACTTGCGCCGCCGCGCGCTTCAACCCGCGCGGCGAGGGACGGAAGACCAACAGGATGCCGAAAACCCCTCCCCACGCTTCGAGGGGCTCAGCATGAGCGGAACCCCGCCGCGATTTCAGTGCGCTTATCCGCTCACCCTGAAGTCGTCGACCGCTGACCGGCAGGTTTTCCAGCCTCCCTCCGGGGCGATTCCGCCCTCAGCGCCTGAAACGGTATCACCACCGCCCGCGCCGCGCCGAGTCGCCTTCGCCGGCGGCGGCACGGCCGGTCACGTCTTCCCGTTGCTCGCCATCGCGTCGGCCTACCGCGCCGCACGACCCGAGGCCGTGATGCTGTTCATCGGCGCCGACGGCGACCCGCTGGTGTCGCTGGCCGATGGCGCAGGACTGAACGTCGCCACCGTGCCGGCGGCGCCGCTGTTCGGCGTCGGTCCGCTCGGTTGGCTGCGCGCCGCCGGCGCCTTTCTGCGCGGACAGCGCGCCGCACGACGGCTGTTGCGCGCCGAGTGCGTCGAGCTCGTGATCGGCTCGGGCGGATACGCCTCGGCGGCTCCGCTATGCGCGGCGCGCCGCCTCGGACTGGTCACCGCCATCTTCGAACCCAACGCCGGGCCAGGGCTCACGAACCGGATTCTCGGCGCACTGGTCGATCGCGTGTACCTGGGCAACGCCAAGGCCCACCCGCGGTTCGCGCCGCGGCGAGCGCTGGTCACCGGCATTCCGCTGCGCCGCGACCTCGCACACCGCCAACCACGCCGCGCCGGCCTGGCGCACGTGCTGATCACGGGCGGCACCCAGGGCTCGCCGTTCCTCAACCGCGAGGCACCGGCACTGCTCGCCGCCGTGCGCCAGCAGGTGGCCGGGCTCGCGGTTTGGCACCAGGCCGGGGGCGGCGATCTCGCAGCGATCACGGAAAGCTATCGTCGGATGGGGCTCGAGGCGCGGGTCGACGCTTTCATCGACGACATGCGCGACGCCTACGGCTGGGCCGACGTCGCCGTCAGCGCCGGGGGCGCGGTCAGCCTTGCCGAGCTGGCGGCCGCGCAATTACCCACCCTGGTCGTCCCCCGCGCCAGCGTTGCCGAAGACCACCAGACCGCCAACGCCAGGGATTTCGCCGCCGGCGGTCGCGGCCGCTGCGCGAGCGAGGGGGAGTGGCAACGCGCCGACGAGGCCGAATGGCTGACCGCGCAGCTCCTCGCAGTCGCAGCCGCTCCCCGCCTCGCCGGCCCGTCTGCCACCGCGGCAGACGCCGCCGAGCAAATCGTGCGCGACTGTGAGCAGATGCTTATCGCGCCTCGCTCATCGCCTATCGCCCCCGCCCGCCCGCCGACGATGCGCGATCCGCGATAGGCGATACGCGACTCAGCGGCGCGACCCTGGTTTGCCGCGCCTATGCGTAGCTGCTACTGCCTGGCGGCTGACCCACGGCAGCCTTCCAGCGCACTCATGACCCAGGTCACGATGGACAAGATCGTGAACCTCGCCAAGCGGCGGGGGTTCACATTCCAGTCGAGCGAGATCTACGGCGGCCTCAACAGCTGCTGGGACTACGGCCCGCTCGGCGTCGAGCTGAAGCGCAACGTCAAGAACGCCTGGTGGCGCGATCTGGTTCAGGCGCGCGACGACATCGTCGGCATCGACTGCTCGATCCTCATGCATCCGCGCGTCTGGGAAGCCTCCGGCCACCTGGCCGGCTTCACCGATCCGCTGATCGACTGCCGCGTCTGCAAGGGGCGTTTTCGCGCCGACCGCTTGGAGGACGCGCAGTGCCCGCTGAAGCCGAGCAAACGCCCCGGGCAGGACGAGCGCTGCGACCTCACCGAGGCGCGCCAGTTCAACCTGATGTTCAAGACCTTCATGGGCCCGGTCGAGGACACTGCCAGCGTGGTCTTCATGCGGCCGGAGACCGCGCAGGGCATCTTCGTCAATTTCAAGAACGTGCAGACCACGGCGCGGCAGAAGATCCCGTTCGGCATCGCGCAGATCGGCAAGTCGTTTCGCAACGAGATCACCCCGGGGAACTTTCTCTTTCGCACCCGCGAATTCGAACAGATGGAGATGGAGTTCTTCGTCAAGCCGGGCGAGGACGAGCGCTGGTTCGACTACTGGGTGCAGGCGCGCCTGGCGTGGTACGTGCAGCTCGGCATCCGGCGCGAGAAGCTGCGCCTGCGCCCGCACGCCGCCGACGAGCTGGCCCACTATGCCAAGGGCTGTGCCGACGTCGAATACGAGTTCCCGATCGGCTGGTCGGAGCTGGAGGGCATCGCCAACCGCACGGATTTCGACCTGCGCCGGCACGCCGAGTTCAGCGGCAAGGACCTGCGCTACTTCGACGAGGCGGCGCGCGAGCACTACTTCCCCTACGTCATCGAACCGGCGGCCGGAGCCGACCGGGCCGCGCTGGCGTTTCTGGTCGACGCCTACGACGAGGACGTCGCCGACGGTGAGGCGCGTACGGTACTGCGCCTGCACCCGCAACTGGCGCCGATCAAGGCGGCGATCCTGCCGCTGCTGCGCCGCGACGGCCTGCCGGAGAAAGCCCAGCGCGTCTACGACCTCCTGCGCCCGCTCTTCGCCGTCGACTACGACGACGCCGGCGCGATCGGCCGGCGCTACCGGCGCCAGGACGAGATCGGCACGCCGTTCGCCTTCACCGTCGATCACCAGACCTTGCAGGACGACACGGTGACGTGGCGCGACCGCGATTCCATGCAGCAGGAGCGGTTGCCGATCGACCGCCTGGTCGACGCCCTGGCGCGGCGCCTGGCAGAGCCGTGGTCGCGCTGACCTCGAGCCAACAGACGGCCGCCGGCCGAACGCGGTACGAATTGGACGCACGCTGAGGAACGACATGGGTGGACGACTCTCCCGCCGCAGGCTGCAGCCGGCCAGGGCGGCACGGATGACGACGGCGAAGAAGCCCGTCGCGAAGCCGAGAGCGGGCTTCGTCTACGCCTTCGGCGGCGGCCGGGCGGACGGCCACGCCGGCATGAAGGAGTTGCTCGGCGGCAAGGGAGCCAACCTCGCCGAGATGGCCGGTCTGGGCCTGCCGGTCCCGCCCGGCTTCACGATCTCGACCGAGGTCTGCACCTATTACTACGCCCACGCCCGCCGCTACCCGCCGGCGCTGCGCGCCGAGGTCGAGCGCCAGCTCCGGCACGTCGAACGGCTGGTCGGCAAACGCTTCGGCGATCCCACCAACCCGCTGCTGGTGTCGGTGCGCTCGGGCGCGCGCGCCTCGATGCCGGGGATGATGGATACGATCCTCAACCTCGGCCTCAACGACCGCACCGTCGAGGGGTTGATCGCCCTGACCGGCAATGCGCGCTTCGCCTACGACTCCTACCGCCGCTTCGTGCAGATGTACGGCGACGTGGTCCTCGGCCTCAAACCGGAGTCGAAGGAGGAAATCGATCCCTTCGAAGAGATCCTCGAGCGCGCCAAGCAGGCCCGCGGCGTGCGGCTCGACACCGAGCTGAGCGCCGACGACTTGCGCGAGCTGGTGCAGGCGTTCAAGGCCGCCATCCGCGAGCGCCGCGGCGTCGACTTCCCGGAAGCGGTCGACGAGCAGCTCTGGGGCGCCATCGGCGCGGTCTTCGGCTCGTGGCACAACGAGCGCGCCATCACCTATCGCAAGTTGAACGGCATCCCCGAGTCGTGGGGCACCGCGGTCAACGTGCAGGCGATGGTGTTCGGCAACCTCGGCGACGATTCCGGCACCGGCGTCGCCTTCACGCGCGACCCGGCCAGCGGCGAGAACGTCTTCTACGGCGAGTTCCTGATGAACGCGCAGGGCGAAGACGTCGTCGCCGGCACGCGTACGCCGCTGCCGATTCGCGACCTCGCCGCTGCCAACCCCGGCGTCTACGCCCAGTTGGAGAAGATCCGCGGCACCCTCGAGCGCCACTACCGCGATGTCATGGACATCGAGTTCACCATCCAGCAGGGCGTCCTCTACATGCTGCAGTGCCGAGTCGGAAAGCGCACCGGTAGCGCCGCCATCCGCATCGCCGTCGACATGGTGCGCGAGCGGCTCATCACCTGGCAGGAGGCGCTGTTGCGGGTCGAGCCCGAGCAGCTCAACCAACTGCTGCGCCCCACGTTCATCCCGGCCGAGAAGACGCGCGCCGTCAGCGAGCACCGTCGGCTCGCCACCGGGCTCAACGCCGGTCCGGGCGCCGCCACCGGGCGGATCTACTTCAACGCCGAGGATGCCGAAGCGGCAGCGGCGCGCGGCGAGTCGGTCATCCTGGTGCGCATCGAGACCTCGCCCGAGGACATCCGCGGCATGGTCGCCGCGCAGGGCATCCTGACGGCGCGCGGCGGCATGACCAGCCACGCCGCTCTGGTGGCGCGGCAGATGGGCAAGGTGTGCGTCGCCGGCTGCGAGGCGTTGCGCATCGACTATCGCGCCCGCGAGCTGCGCGCCGAGGGCGGCGAGGGCGCGCTGCGCGAGGGCGATCACCTGTCCATCGACGGCACCACCGGTGAGGTGTTTCGCGGCCACATCGACACGCAGCCGAGCGAGGTCGTGCGCGTGCTCATCGACCGCAGCCTGGCGCCGGAAGAGGCACCGGTCTACCAGCGCTACGATCAGCTCATGCGCTGGGCAGACCGCGCCCGCACCCTCGGCGTGCGCGCCAATGCCGATCAGCCCGACCAGAGCGCCGCCGCCATCGCCTTCGGGGCGGAGGGCATCGGCCTCTGCCGCACCGAGCACATGTTCTTCGGCGAGGACAAGATCGGCCCGATGCGCGAGATGATTCTCGCCGACTCGGCGACGGCGCGACGCGCGGCGCTGGCCAAGCTGCTGCCGCTGCAGCGCGCCGACTTCGCCGGCATCTTCCGCAGCATGAACGGCCGGCCGGTGACGATCCGCACCCTCGATCCGCCGCTGCACGAGTTCCTTCCGCACGAGGCCGGCGAGCAGCAGGCCCTGGCCGACGCGCTCGGCCTGCCGCTGCAGCGGGTGCGGGAACGGGTCGAAGCGTTGCGCGAGATCAACCCCATGCTCGGCTTCCGCGGTTGCCGGCTCGGCATCGTCTTTCCCGAGATCACCGAGATGCAAGCGCGCGCCATTTTCGAAGCCGCCGCCGCCGTGCGCGCCGAAGGCGTGCGCGTGCAGCCGGAGGTGATGATTCCGCTCGTCGGCCACGTCAAGGAGCTGGAATTGCAGGCGGCGATCGTGCGCCGCGTCGCCGCCGAGGTCGCCCAGGGCAGTGGCGGGGCGCTGCGCTACAGCGTGGGGACGATGATCGAGGTGCCGCGCGGGGCGCTCACCGCCGACCAGATTGCGCGCAGCGCCGAGTTTTTCTCCTTCGGCACCAACGACCTGACCCAGACCACGCTTGGCGTCTCGCGCGACGACGCCGGCCGCTTTCTGGTGCCCTACGTCGCCGATTTCGAGATCTACCCGCGCGATCCCTTCGAATCGATCGACGAGGGCGGCGTCGGCGCCCTCATCAAGATCGCCGTCGAGCGCGGGCGCGGCGCACGGCCGGGGCTCAAGATCGGCATCTGCGGCGAGCACGGCGGCGATGCCCGCTCGGTGATCTTCTGCCACCGCGCCGGCCTCGATTACGTCTCCTGCTCCCCCTATCGCGTGCCCATCGCCCGTCTCGCCGCCGCCCACGCCGCCCTCATCGCGCCATGACGCCAGCCACCCGAGGGCTAGCTCGCCGGCGTCCGCTCGGCGCCCCTTCGGGAGCCTAGGTGTCACCGGCCATCGCACGGCAGCGGCCGATCTCCGGTCGCACCCGGGTGGTGGGCATCATCGGCGACCCGGTGGCGCACAGTCGCTCGCCGGCCATGCACAACGCCGCGTTCGCGACCCTCGGCCTCGATTGGGTCTATGTGCCGTTCGCCGTGGGCGGCGACGATGTCGCGGCGGCAGTGGACGCGGTGCGGGCCCTCGGCCTGGCAGGAGTCAACGTCACCGTGCCGCATAAGGAAGCCGTGTTGTCCCACCTCGACCGCCTGAGCCCGCTGGCGCGGCGGGTGGGCGCCGTGAACACGATCATCAACCGCGCCGGCACGCTGTATGGCGACAACACCGACGTCCACGGGTTCCGACAGATGCTGCGCGACATGCGCGTACAGGTGCGCGGTCGGCACGCGGTGGTGATCGGCGCCGGAGGCTCGGCGCGGGCCGTCGTCGCGGCGCTGCTCGACGCCGGGGCTCGGCGCATCACGCTCGCCAACCGCACCATCGCTCGCGCCCGCACCTTGGCGCACGGCTGGCGCGCCGCGCCGCTGCGCGCGGTCGGGTTGAGCGCCCTGCGCGATGCCGAGACCCTGCGCGACGCCGCCGTGGTCGTCAACACCACGTCCGCCGGCCTGGCGAAGGCGAGCATTTCCGTCACCGCGGCGGCGACCCCGCCCACCTGCCTCTTCGCCGATCTCTTGTACGGACGCGACACGCCGTTCCTGCGTGCGGCGCGGCGGGCCGAACGGCGCACCTGCGACGGCAGCGAGATGCTCCTGCACCAAGGCGCGCGGGCGTTCATGCTCTGGACCGGTCGCCGCGCGCCGCTGGACGCAATGCGCCAGGCGCTGCGACGGCAAGATCGCGCTTGACCACCCCCAGGAGCGTCGCTACCGTCGCTCCTCGGCGCCAGCGCCGATACCCGCAGAGACCACGGCCTTATGAGCACGCGACTCGGAGAGTTGCTCGTCAAGCGCGGCCTGATCACGAGCACGCAGCTCGAGAAAGCGATCGCGCACCACGAGAACGAAGAGCGCGGCGCCCTCAGCTCGGCGCTGGTGGCGTTGCAGTTCTTCAGCGACGGCGAGCTCACCGCGCTCCTGCAGAAGGAGTACCGCCTCCCGCTCGTCGACCCGGCGGCCATGGAGGTGCCGGCAGAGGTGGTCCGCCTGGTGCCGGTCACGCTGGCGCGCCGCCATCATTTCGTGCCGATCAGCCTGACTGGGTCGACCTTGACGCTGGCGATGTCGGATCCCTCCAACCTGGTCGCCATCAACGAAGTCAAGTTTCTCACCGGCTACGACGTCAAGGTCGCCGTCGCCGCCACCGGCTCGGTCGGCAACGCCATCACCGCATTGTACGACCAGGGCAGCGACTACAGCGACGTGCTGGCGGAGGTGGAGAACGACGGGGTCGAAGTCGTCAAGGAAGAGGCCGAGATCGACGTCAAGGAGCTCGAACGCGCCACCGAGGACGCACCCGTGGTGCGCCTCGTCAACGCCATCCTCAGTAGCGCCATCAAGCGCCGCGCCAGCGACATCCATCTCGAGCCGTTCGAGAAGATGTTCCGCGTCCGCTACCGCGTCGACGGCGTGCTCGAAGAGATCATGAAGCCGCCGCTGAAGCTGAAGAATGCGATCACCTCGCGCATCAAGGTCATGGCGCAGCTCGACATCGCCGAGCGCCGCCTGCCGCAGGACGGTCGCATCAAGCTCAAGTTCGGCCCCGGCCAGGACATGGACTTCCGCGTCTCCGTCCTGCCGACGATCTTCGGCGAGAAGATCGTCCTGCGCCTGCTCGACAAGTCCAACCTGCAGCTCGATATGACCAAGTTGGGCTTTGAAGAAGCGGCCCTGAAGGACTTCAAGGACGCCATCTACCAGCCCTACGGCATGGTGCTGGTCACCGGCCCGACCGGCAGCGGCAAGACTACCACCCTCTACTCAGCCCTCTCCGAGCTGAACAAGAACACCTCCAACATTTCGACCGCTGAGGACCCCGTCGAGTACAACCTCGTCGGCATCAACCAAGTGCAGATCCACGAGGACATCGGCCTCAACTTCGCCAACGCGCTGCGCGCCTTTCTGCGCCAGGATCCCGACATCATCATGGTCGGCGAGGTGCGCGATTTCGAGACCGCCGAGATCGCCATCAAGGCGGCCCTCACCGGCCACCTGGTGCTGTCGACGCTGCACACCAACGATGCGCCGTCGACCATCAACCGGCTGCTGAACATGGGCGTGGAACCGTTTCTCGTCGCCTCGTCGGTGAACCTCGAGCTCGACCAGCGTCTCGCCCGGCTCGTCTGCCAGGCCTGCAAGGAGCCGGTGGAGATCCACCCCCAGGCGCTCGTCGAGCTCGGAATGAGCCGCGAGGAGACCGGCGCCGTCACCTGCATGCGCGGCGCCGGCTGTGCCCAGTGCGGCGGGAGCGGCTACCGCGGCCGCGTCGCCCTCTACGAGGTCATGCCGATGAGCGAGGAGCTGCGCGAGCTGGTGCTCTCCGGCGCCTCGGCCACCGAGATCAAGAAGACAGCCATCAGCCTGGGCATGAAGACGCTGCGCCAGAGCGGCTTGCTCAAGTTGACGCAGGGCTTCACGACGATCGAGGAAGTCATGCGCGTCACCATGGCGGATTGAAGCATGACCGGCGGTTCCTCGCCTCGCTCGGCTGCCGCGGTGCGCCGCGCTGGCAGACGGCAGGACGCCACCGATGACTGACGCGTCCGGCGAGCCCAGCGCCGGCGGAGCGCCGACGCTGCAGGACTTCCTGCGCCTGGTCGCCGACAAGGGCGGCACGGATCTGCACGTCACCGCCGAGAGTCCCCCGATGATGCGCGTGCACGGCGAGCTGCGACCGTTGCCTTTCCCGCCGCTCTCCGCCAACGAGACCAAGGCCCTCTGCTACAGCGTCTTGACCGAAACGCAGAAACACCGCTTCGAAGAGACGCGCGAGCTCGATTTCTCCTTCGGCATCCGCGGCCTGAGCCGCTTTCGCGGCAACCTCTTTCTGCAGCGCGGCGCCGTCGGCGGCGCTTTCCGCACCATCCCCTATTCGGCCCGGCCGCTGGCCGAGCTCGGCCTGCCCCCGGTGGTCGGCGAGTTGACCCGGCAACCGCGCGGGCTGGTGCTGGTCACCGGGCCCACCGGCAGCGGCAAGTCGACGACGCTGGCGGCGATGATCGACAAGGTCAACGGCGAGCGCCACGAGCACATCGTCACCCTCGAGGACCCGATCGAGTTCGTCCACGCGCACCGCGGCTGCATCATCAATCAGCGCGAAGTCTACGCCGACACGCTGAGCTTCAACGAGGCGCTGCGCCACGTGCTGCGGCAGGACCCCGACGTGGTGCTGATCGGCGAGATGCGCGACCTCGAGACGGTCAGCGCCGCCCTCACCGTCGCCGAGACCGGACACCTGGTGTTCTCGACGCTGCACACCAACAGCGCCGTGCAGTCCATCAACCGCATCATCGACATCTTCCCCGAAGCCCAGCAGCCCCAGGTGCGGGCGCAACTCTCGCTCGTTCTGCAGGCCGTCATCTCGCAGCAGCTCATCCCGCGCGCCGACGGGCGCCCCCGCGTGCTCGCCGTCGAGGTGATGATCCCCAACCCGGCCATCCGCAACCTCATCCGCGAGAACAAGATTCACCAACTCTACTCACACCTGCAGGTCGGGCAGAGCAAGTTCGGCATGCAGACGATGAGTCAGTCGCTGCTCGACCTCTACACCCGCCGCCTCATCACCTACGAAGAGGCGATGGGGCACGCCACCGAACCGGACGAGCTGCGCCCCATGCTCGGCCCACCCAGCCGGCCAGCCCGCTCGGCGTGAGGGCGTGCGGACGTGCTGACGTGCTGAGGTGCTGAGGTGCTGACGTGGGGAGCGCTGGGAGGCGTGACCGGTGACCAGTAGCCGGTTACCGGTGGCGAAATAGTCCGGTCACCGGTCATTGGTCACTGGTCACCGGTCACAGGTCACTGGTCACTCTTCCCGGCACTTCACACGTCAGCACGTCAGCACGTCCGCACGTCCGCCCCCCGCAACATTGTTGCCCCGGCGGCACCCCCATCGTTTCCGAGATGGCATGCGTGCTGACAGGCCACCTCATGTATCAGCCACGAGCGATCTGGCACAGCGCGTGCTGAGTCTTCCACGAGGGCATACCTCGCGACGCAAATGTGCAGCGTTTTCTGAGGGTTCGGCGGGAATCCTGGGGTCAAAAAAATGGCGATCTACCGGTGGCAGGGCATCACCCCCCGGGGTGAGACGATCAGCGGCGAGATGGAGGCTGCGACGCGCGACGCCGTGCTGGCCCGGTTGCGCTCGCAGCGCATCCAGCCGATCCCGGCCAAGATCCGCGAGCGCGGCAAGGGGCTCGACAAGCAGATCACCATCCCCGGCTTCGGCGAGAGCATCAAGACGCGCGACGTCGTGGTCTTCACCCGCCAGCTCGGGACGATGATCGACGCCGGATTGCCGATCGTCCAATGCCTCGACATCCTCGCTGCGCAGACGACCAACAAGAAGCTGCGCGGTATCATCCGTCAGCTCAAGGAAGACGTCGAGGCGGGCGCGACGTTCACCGAAGCGCTGCGCAAGCACAACAAGGTCTTCGACGACCTGTTCGTCAACATGATCTCCGCCGGCGAAGTCGGCGGTATCCTCGACACCATCCTGCAGCGCTTGGCCGTCTACATGGAGAAATCCATGAAGCTGAAGGCCAAGATCAAAGGCGCGATGATCTATCCGGCGACCATCGTCACCGTCGCCACCGGCGTCACGGCCGTGCTGCTCATCTGGGTCATCCCGGTCTTCGCCGAGTTGTTCTCGAGTTTCGGACAAGAGCTGCCCGCTCCGACGCAGTTCGTCATCAACCTGTCCAACTTCACCATAGCCTACTTTCACTTCCTCGCCGCCGTCCTCGTCGGCATCGGCGTCGCCCTGCGCTACGCCTACAAGACCGAGAACGGGCGCCTCACCATCGACCGCGCGTTGCTCGAGATGCCGGTCTTCGGCGATCTCATCCGCAAGTCGTCCATCGCCCGCTTCACGCGCACGCTCAGCACCCTGGTGTCGTCGGGCGTCCCGATCCTCGACGCGCTGCTCATCACCGCCAAGACCTCGGGCAACAAGGTCGTCGAGCGCGCCGTGCTGGCGACGCGCATCAGCATTAGCGAGGGTAACTCGATCTCCGAACCGCTGACCCAGAGCAAGGTCTTCCCGCCCATGGTCTGCCAGATGATCGCGGTCGGCGAGTCGACCGGAGCGCTGGACGGCATGCTGCAGAAGATTGCCGAGTTCTACGAAGACGAGGTCGACAACATGGTCGCCAACCTGACGACGCTGATGGAGCCGCTGGTCATTCTGTTCCTCGGCACGGTCATCGGCGGACTGGTCATCTCGATGTATCTGCCGATCTTCAAGCTCGGGTCCGTCATCGGGTGAGCCGCGTGTCCGCGCAACGGGACGACCCGCGCCTCACCGACGAACTGCGGCGGCGGCTCAAATGGTTTCTCTTCGGCCGCGTGGCGGTCATCTCGTGCTTCCTCGCCATGGTGGCGGCGTCGTACCTGCCGGCCGCGCGCGAGCGCTACGACGTGTCGGTCCAGCACATCTTGCTGGCCATCGCGCTGACCTACGCCTTCTCGGCGGTCTCGGCGCTGTGGCTCGCCCACGCACGGCGACTCGGGCGCTTCACCATCGTGCAGGTCGCTTACGACGTCTTGTTGGTCACCGGCGTCATCTACCTCACCGGCGGCCCGGTCAGCCCGTTCGCTTTCCTCTACAGCCTGCCGATCATGAATGCCGCCGTCCTCCTCTTCGGCCGCGGCGCGTTGTTCGCGGCGATCGCGGCGTCGGCGAGCTACGATCTGCTCCTCTTCCTGCTCGCTCCGGTCAACGGAACGCCCGCGGGGCTGGACGTGCAGCTGCTGATGCGCGCCGCCTCCACCAATCTGACCTTCGCGCTGATCGCCTTTCTGTCCAGCATCTTGACGCGACGGCTGGCCGACGCCGAGCAGCGGCTGCGCGAGAAGGAAGCGGAACGCGACCATTTGGCCCTGCTGCGAGATACGCTGGCGCGGACGATCCACAGCGGGTTGATCACCACCGACGCGGACGGGCGCATCACCGCAGCCGACGGGGTCGCGGCCGAGCTCACCCATCGGGAGTCAATGGCGCTGATCGGCCAGGACATCGGCGACGTGTTCGCCCCGCTCAAGCTCGCCCCGGCGGCTCGGCTCGCCTTCCTCCAGACGTCGGCGGCTTCCGATGCAGTCGAGTTTGCCCACCCGGATGGTGACGGCCCGCCGCATCTGCTGCGCTGCGTCGCCGCCCCGCTGGCCGATACGTTTGGGCACCCGATCGGCGCGCTCTACGTGCTGCAGAACGTCAGCCGCCTCAAGGAAGAACTGGCCGCCGCCGAACCCGCCCCTGCGGAGGTGGTGGAGGAAACCCTGCGCCTGGAGCTCGACGCCGCAACCGAGGTGATCGAAGCCGCCGATGGGCTATATGGCATCAGCCCGGCGATGGCGCGCGTGCGCGCCCTCATCGAGCGCCTGGCCACGGCCGACGCCACCGTGCTGATCTCGGGCGAGAGCGGCACTGGCAAGGAAGTGGTCGCCCGCGCCGTGCACGCGCGCGGTCCACGGCGCGACAAACGCTTCGTCGCCATCAACTGCGGAGCCATTCCCGAGCACTTGATGGAATCCGAGCTGTTCGGTCACGTCCGCGGCGCCTTCACCGGCGCCGTGGCCGATCGCCCCGGGTGCTTCCGCATGGCCGACGGCGGTACGCTCTTTCTCGACGAGATCGGCGAG
>CAYYWP010000101.1:0-16196 GCA_964475125.1 uncultured Binatia bacterium (SeqCode)
GCCGCATCCTGCTCGGCACCTACGCGCTCTCGGCCGGCTACTACGACGCCTACTACCTGAAGGCGCAACGGGTGCGCACGCTCATCCGCGGCGATTTCGAGCGCGCCTTCGCCACCTGCGATGCCATCGTCACGCCGACGGCGCCGACCACCGCCTTCGCGCTCGGCGAGATGATCACCGATCCCCTCGCCATGTACCTGTCCGACATCCTGACCATTTCCGTCAACCTCGCCGGTTTGCCCGGCCTGTCGCTGCCGTGCGGCTTCGATCGCGGTGGCCTGCCCATCGGACTGCAGATCATCGGCAAGCCGTTCGACGAACCGACGGTGCTGCGCGCGGCGCACGCCTACGAACAGGCCACCGAATGGCACCGCCGCCAGCCCGCGCTGGCGGCTTGATTGGAAAAAAAGCAATTCAACCCAGGGCGCGGAGGCCGCAGAGAACGCGGAGCGTGAGGGTCGGGAGCGTGAATCCAACCCCAAACAACGATGACGATGAGTCAGCCCTCGAACTGATGCACGCCGCCTCTGTGCCCGCTGCGCACTCTGTGGTCTCTGCGTTGAGGATGTTGGCGGATCGAGGCCACGCATGGGGGCGCGTCGGCGCCGCGGCGGGGTAGGTCGCACCCATGGACTACGAGGCGGTCATCGGACTGGAAGTGCACGCCGAGCTGCTCACGGCGTCGAAGATCTTCTGCGGCTGTTCGGCGCAGTTCGGCGCCGCCCCGAACGCCCACACCTGCCCGGTCTGCCTCGGCTTGCCGGGCGCGCTGCCGGTGCTCAACCGGCGCGTCGTCGAGTACGCCATCAGGGCCGGGCTGGCGACGCACTGCCGGATCGCGCCGCTCAGCCGCTGGGCGCGCAAGAACTATTTCTATCCCGACCTGCCGAAGGGCTATCAGATCAGCCAGTACGAGCTGCCCATCTGTCTCGGCGGCCGGATCGACATCGAGGCCGACGGGGCGCACAAGTCGGTGCGCCTGACCCGCATCCACATGGAAGAGGACACCGGCAAGAACATCCACGATCAGCACGGCGACGCCAGCCTGGTGGACTACAATCGCTGCGGCGTACCGCTGCTCGAGATCGTCAGCGAGCCCGATCTGCGCAGCGCCGCCGAAGCCGGCGCCTACCTGCGCAAGCTGCGCGCCATTCTGCAGTATCTCGAGGTGTGCGACGGCAACATGGAGGAAGGCAGCTTTCGCTGCGATGCCAACGTCTCGGTGCGCCGCGCCGGTGCCAGCGCCTTCGGCACCAAGGCCGAAGTGAAGAACATGAACTCCTTTCGCGCCGTCGAGAAGGCGGTGGCGTACGAGATCGAACGGCAGATCGACTGCCTGACGCACGGCGACGCCGTGGTGCAGGAGACGCGGCTGTGGGATCCCGAGCGCGAGGAAACCCGCTCGATGCGCAGCAAGGAGTCGGCGCATGATTACCGCTACTTCCCGGAGCCCGACCTGCTGCCCCTCGAGGTCTCGGCCGAATGGATCGCCGCCGTCGGCGCCACCTTGCCCGAGCTGCCCGACGCCCGGCGCGAGCGCTTCGTTGGTCAATACGGGCTGCCGGCCTACGATGCCGAGGTGCTGACGGCGCGCAAAGACCTCGCCGATTACTTCGAGGCCGCGGTCGGAACGCATCCCAACGCCAAGGCGATCAGCAATTGGGTGATGGGCGATCTGTTGCGCCTGGTGCGCGAGCGCAAGCTCGACCAGGCGCTGGTGATCCGCGACTGGCCGGTGGCCCCGGTCCAGCTGGCCGGCCTGGTGGCGCTGATCGACGACGCGACCATCAGCGGCAAGATCGCCAAGACCGTCTTCGAGCAGATGGTGGCCAGCGGTGAATCGCCGCAGGCCATCGTCGCCGCGCAGGGGCTGAGCCAGGTCACCGACAGCGGGGCCATCGATACGGCGGTCGCCGCGGTGCTGGCCGCCAACCCCGACAAGGTGGCCGAATACCGCGCCGGCAAGGAGAAGCTCTTTGGCTTTTTCGTCGGCCAGGTCATGAAGGCGATGCACGGCAAGGGCAATCCGCAGCTCGTCAACGAGTGCCTGCGACAGCATCTGGCAGGCTGACCCGAAGGGAGACCCGCACATGGCACGACTGTTTCAGAACATCACCGAGACCATCGGCCGCACTCCGCTCGTGCGCCTCAACCGGGTGAGCGCCGGTTGCGTCGCCGAGATCTACGCCAAGTGCGAGTTCTTCAATCCCCTGTCGAGCGTCAAGGATCGCATCGGCGTCAGCATGATCGACGCCGCCGAGCAGGCCGGACGAATCGACCATGACACCGTGATCATCGAGCCGACCAGCGGCAATACCGGCATCGCACTGGCCTTCGTCTGCGCCGCCCGCGGCTACCGCTTGATCCTCACCATGCCCGACTCGATGAGCATGGAGCGGCGCAAGCTGCTGCGCTTCCTCGGCGCCGAGCTGGTGCTGACCCCCGCCGCCGAGGGCATGACCGGCGCCATCCGCACCGCCGAGGATCTGGCCCGCCGCCACGCCAAGGTGTTGATCCCGCAGCAGTTCCAAAACCCGGCCAACCCCGACATCCACCGCCGCACGACGGCCTTGGAGATCTGGGACGACACCGACGGCCGGGCCGATGTGCTGATCAGCGGCGTCGGCACCGGCGGCACCATCACCGGCGTGGCCGAGGTCATCAAGGCGCGCAAGCCGTCCTTTCGCGCCATCGCCGTCGAGCCGCGCAACTCCGCCGTGCTCTCCGGCGGCGAGCCCGGGCGGCACGCGATCCAGGGTATCGGCGCCGGCTTCGTGCCGGCGATCCTCAATACGGACGTGATCGACGAGACCATCACCGTCACGGACGAAGACGCGCTGGCCACCGCGCGCCGCGTCGGCCGCGAAGAAGGCATCCCGTGCGGGATCTCGAGCGGCGCGGCGGTGTGGGCGGCGTTGCAGGTGGGGCGCCGGCCCGAACATCGCGGTCAGTTGATCGTCACCATCCTGCCCAGCGCCGCGGAGCGCTACTTGAGCACGGCCCTGGTCGAGGGACTGGCATGAAGAGAGGGGGGCGCGCCGTCGCCGCCGTGCCGGCGAACGATCGCGGGCCCATGCCGGCGCGGGGCCGACAGCGCGGCACTCTCCACGAATTAGCCCCCAAACCGAAAGAACCTTTCACCACGAAGAACACGAAGCCCACGAAGACTACGGCGCAGGGCCGTGGCGCTTGAGTAACTCCCAACCCCATAGGTGTGAGCTTCTCTCCCTTCCTCTTCGTGGCCTTCGTGGTTTGAAGCTTCTCGGATTCGGATTCGCTGGCGAGCGATGCCGGCGCCTCGGGCGACGTGCTCGACCGGTCGACTTTGCCCTTGATGCTTGACATAGGGGAGGCGGTTCAACGAAACTGCCGCCCGCCGGGCTGGCTGAGGGGACATGAGTAAGGACGCGCGCGTAGCGAGCCGAAGAGGAGTGTTCCGATCGACCGCCGCCTGGTGTGAAAGGCGACGGCGCTTCTCCTCGCTGCTCGTCGCCGCGATTGCTGCGTTCGTACCCACGGTGAGCCCGGGGCTCGAGCGGGCCATCTATCTGCTCAGCCAGACCGCCCGCGGTCAGGCTGCCGAGGGGCGCAGCGAGGGACCGGCGGTCAATCAAGATGGCGCCTCGGCGGCGTACAACTCGGACGCCCTCAATCTCGTTTCGCCGCCCTTCCAGAACCACCGCCCTCAGGTGTATGCGCGCGATCTCGACCAGACGACCTCGGAGCTGGTCAGCCAGTCGCCGAGCGGCGAAGCCGGCAACCGGCCCAGCCAGACCGGCGGCTTCGGCCCGGGCATCAGCGCCGACGGGCGCTACGTCGCGTTCTCTTCCAGAGCCACCAACCTGGTGGCCGAGCCGATCGGCGAATTCGACAACGTGTTCGTCTACGACCGGCAGTCGAACACGATGGAGCTGATCAGCCGCGGCCTCGACGGGCCGGCCGACGGGCCGAGCAGCTTCCCACGCCTCAGCGCCGATGGCCGCTTCGTCGTCTTCCAGTCGAGCGCCGGCAACCTGGTCGAGGCGGAAGACGGCGAGTTGAGCGATATCTTCCTGTTCGACCGCGTCAGCCGCGTCATGCGGCTGGTCAGCGTGTCGTCGACCGGCGAGCCCGCCAACAACCTCAGCATCACCCCGGCGATCAGCGGCGACGGCCGCATCGTCGCCTTTGCCTCGCGCGCCACCAACCTCGTCGCCACACAGCTGAGCGGCACCTTCGAGCAGATCTTCGCCCACGACACCCTCAGCGGCGAAACCGTGCTGGTCAGCGTCAATGACGCCGGCACGCCGGCCAACAAGATCAGCTTTCTCCCCGCCCTCACCGCCGTCGGCGCCGTGGTGGCCTTCAAGTCCGAGGCTTTCAACCTCGTACCCGGTGACACCAACGGCTGGCCGGACGTCTTCGTGCGCAATCGCGCCCTCGGCACCACGCAGCGCGTCTCGGTCGACGACTTCGGCAACGAAGCGAACGGCTTGAGCGGCGGCCCCGGCATCAGCGGTGACGGGCGCTTCGTCGGCTTCGTCTCCTTCGCCTCCAATCTGGTGCCGGATGACGGCAACGGCTTCAGCGACGTCTACGTCTACGACCGCTTCCCGCCGGGGCGCGCCCAGGGCCGCATCGCGCGCGTCTCGGTAGCGTTCGACAACGATGGCGAGCCCAACCAGGGCGTGGCCGATTTTCCCGTCAGCGTCAGCCGCGATGGCCGCTGGATCGCTTTCGCCTCGGCCGCCTCCAACCTGGTCCCCGACGACTTCAACAACGACGTCGACGCGTTCTTGGCCTGCAACCCATTCGACGAGCTGCAATGCGTGTTGTCGCCGGTGACACCGACGCCGACGGCGACCCCGACGGTAGACGGCGATCGGCCCTGCGTCGGCGACTGCAACGGCGACGGCCGCGTCACCATCGACGACCTGATCAAGATGGTCAACATCGCGCTCGGCTTGCAGAACGTCTGCGGCGGCGAGGACGGCATGGGACAGTGCCTGGCCGGCGATGCCAACTGCGACTGCGAGATCACCGTCGACGAGATCATCCTGGCAGTGAATAACAACCTGCACGGATGCATGACCTTCGGGCTCTGCACGCTGGAGGCGCACGCCGAGCTGTGCTGCGGCGGCCCGCTGCCGACGCCGACCGCGACCGCCACCCCGCCGGTGCCGACCACGACCCCGACTCCACCCCCGGGCCCCTGCGTCGGCGACTGTGACGGCAACGGCGAGGTTACCGTCGCCGATCTGGTGCGCATGGTCAGCATCGCGCTCGACCAGCAGCCGCTCTGCGGCCCCAACGGCTGCCTGGCGGGCGACGCCAACTGCGACTGCGAGATCACCGTCGACGACATCGTCCGCGGCGTCAACAACAATCTCCGCGGCTGCACCGACTTCGGCAGCTGCACGCTGCCGCAGCACGAAGCGATGTGCTGCGCCGGCTGAACCCGGAGGGACGTGCCATGCGCACCGCCGACCTCGTGGCCGCCACCGCCGCTCTGGCGTTGTGGGCCCACAGCGCTCAGGCGGCCACGCTCAGCTGCCCACGCGTCGCCGCGGTCACCGGCGGCACGGCCGCCGTCGTCATCAGCCTGCAGCGCGAGGGCGAAGAGGTCGTGGCGGGCGTGCAGAGCGATCTCGCCTTCGACCCCGCCGTGTTCAGCCTCGCACCCGAGGATTGCGCCATCAATCCAGCCATCGGGCCCGGTAGCGCCGCGGACAAGACGTTGAGCACCAGCGTGCTGGACGATCCGACGCGCACGCGCAACATCGTCGTCGCCCTCGGTAACACCAACCCGATCCCCGACGGGGCGCTGTACACCTGCAACTTTGCCGTCGCTCCGGACGCGCCGCTCGGCACTTACACGCTGGAAAGCTCAAATGCCCGTGCCAGTGACCCCGAAGGACAGCCGGTGCCGGTGACGGCCGCGAACTGCGAAGTGGAAGTGGGCCCGGCGCCGACGCCCACGGCGACCCCGCGCTGCACCGACGACGGCGACTGTCCGGCCGGGCAGGTGTGCGTCAATGGAGAGTGCGTCACCGCCACGCCGACGGCGACGCCGATCGGCTTCTGCCAAGACAACGACGACTGCCCGCCCGGGCAGGTGTGCGTCAACAACCGCTGCGTCACCGTCACCCCGACGGTGACGCCGACGCCGCCCGGCTTCTGCCAGGACAACGGCGATTGCCCGCCCGGGCAGGTGTGCGTCAACAACCGCTGCGTGACGGTCACGCCGACCCGCACGCGGGGTGGTGGTGGTGGCGGCGGCTGCAGCTGCGAGATCGACTCCGCCGCACGCCGCGATACCACCGGCGGCGCGCTGGCCCTGCTGCTCCCCGCCCTGCTGCTCGCCGCCCGCCGACGGGCGACACGGAGGCGATGAGGGGAAAGCGATGAGCGCCTTTCCACTCATCGCTTTCCCCTCGTCGCGGCCTTCTAGGTGTTGCGGTAGACGATCAAGCCGTGGGTGGGATCGTACGGCGACACCGCCACGGTGACGCGATCGCCGGGGATGACCTTGATGTGGTAGCGGCGCATGCGGCCGCTGATCTTGGCGGTGAATTGCTGGCCCTTGTCGGACTCGATCTTGAACAGGCCGCCGGTCATCACCTCTTTTACGGTCCCTTCGATTTGGATCAGGTCGTCTCTCGCCACACGGTTCTCCTCGGCTTGGCTAACCGCCCTCGCCTAGCACACCCCTCCCGCCGCGCCTAGCCCCACAAGCACACACGCGCGGCAGATTGGCACCGCCGCCGCGCCGCGCGCTAGCCTTGGCGCCAGCCCATGCGCTCGTCCCCACCCTGGTCCGTCATCGTCATTGGCAGCGGGCCCGTCGGCGCTGCGGCGGCGTGCCGCTTGGCAGAGCGCGGCTGCGCAACCTTGCTCCTCGAAGCCGGGCGCCCGATTCCCCTCGCCGATGTGCCCGGCGCGCCGGCGGGCGAACACCTGCGCAACCAACCGCGCTACCAGCGGCACCCGGAGGCATTTCTCGCCGCGGCGCTGTCGCATTGCGCGTTCTACGACTGCGGCGCCCCGCCCGAGGGGCTGCCCGGCGCGTGTGAGACCATCGCCGTCGGCGGCCAGGGCGTGCTGTGGACGAACAACTGCCCGCGCACACAGCCGGGGGTCGACCGCTGGGCGGCACTCGATGATGCCACCTGGGAGCGCCGGTACGGCGAGGCCGAAGCGATGTTGTGGGTGGCGACGGACCAGTTCGCGGCCTCCGAGCGTCAGCGACGCATCGCGGCGCATCTCATCCATCACCTGCGCCGCGCCGCACCGGCGAGCCGCCGCGTCGAGCCCCTGCCCATGGCAGGGCGCCGCGATGATCGTGGCGGCGTGCACTTCACCGCCACTGCCGATCTCTGGGCCGGCCTGCGAGCGGCGGCCGAGCGCCTCACGGTACGCAGTGCCGCGCCTGTGCTCGGGCTCGAGCATCGCGCCGGTCGCGTCACGGCGGTACGCACCGCTGACAGTGCCGAATCCCTGACCGCGGCCGCGGTTCTGGTTGCCGCCGGAGCATTCGCCACGCCGCGGCTGCTGTACGCCTCGGGGATCCGCCCGCCGGCCCTCGGGCGCTGGTTGCACTACCATCCGCTGCTGTGCGGACAGCTGGTGCTCGACGCAGCGCTCGCCGCGCCGCCGGGCGCGGTCGACCC
Organism: uncultured Binatia bacterium (SeqCode); assembly: GCA_964475125.1. Taxonomy (GTDB): domain Bacteria; phylum Desulfobacterota; class Binatia; order HRBIN30; family CADEER01; genus CAYYWP01. The sequence continues at coordinate 7,650 of CAYYWP010000101.1, forward strand.
ACCACCGCGCCTCTGGATTCCACCCACGCGCCGGGCGCCGTGGCATGCCATGGTGCTGCGCGACATCGGCGCCGGCACGCCGAGCGAACCGGTCGAGGAAGGCCGCCTCGTCGAGCTGCAGTTCTTCGCCCCGATCGAACCGCGCCTGCAGCATCACATGACCCTCGATGGCCCGACGCCGCGCTTTGCCGTCCGCCTCGCTGACGGCGATCGCGCCACCCTCGCCGCGATGCGCGACGACCTGCTCGCCGTCGGCGCGGCGCTCGGTCGTTGGCGCGCCGGCTGTGCGCCGGACTGGAATCCGTGGGGGTTGTCGCACCCGATGGGTACGACGCGCATGGGCGACGATCCCACCACCAGCGTCGTCGACCGCCGCGGCCGGGTGCACGGTTTCGACAACCTCTACCTGTGCGGTCTCGGCGTCATCCCTGGGCCCATCGCGATCAACCCGACGCTCACCGCCGTCGCGCTCGCCCTCGAGACCGCCGATCACCTCGCCGCCACCGTCGGCGCCGCCGCTGCAGCGCGCACAGCCCGTTGACGGAGCGCTCAGAGACCAGCGCAGGTGCCGTCGGAACCCGACCGCATCGTCGCGCAGCGCCGAGCGTCGTAGGTCGCATCCCCCCGCACCCGGCCCACCCGGCCCTACGTCCCCTTTCGCGCGGTTGGCGTTCTTCTCCGTGCCTGAACGCGAAAGGAATCTCAGCCGACGGTCGGGACCAGCTTCGCGTCGATGATCCGCCGGTCCCGCGTGAGCAGCGTGGCGCCGTGAACCTGCGCGGTGGCAACGATGAGCCGATCCGCCGGGTCGCGATGGAAGTCATCCGGCAGTGCGGCCACCGCCGCCGCCACAGCCGGCGAGATTCCACAGCGCTGGACCAAGGGTGGCGCTGCCGCACCCTCGAGCCAGTCTCGCAGCGGCACGCTCACGGCAAGGCGCCCAAGCGACACCAGCGTAGCCACTTCCCACAAGCTGATATCCGAGAGGAGCACCGGCGTTTCCGGACGGATCCGACGCAGGATCCGTTTCTGCGCGGGCGAGGGGCCAGCTTCCCCAGTGAGCCACCACCACCAGAGATGCGTGTCGAGCAGAATCTTCACCGCCGACGCCGCCGACCGAGTGCTTCCCAGGTGTCGGGCGGCACCACGGGTGCGATAATGTCCCCGAGCGTCCGGCCCGTCCCGCGGAGCGCCTCCTGCGGATAACGCTGGCCGTGGCCGTGTCGAGGCCGAACGACTTCGGCCACGACGCGGCCGTGCTTGGTGATCGCGACCGCATCACCCGTTCGCGCAACCTCATCGAGTACCGAGAGGCAGCGCGCCTTGAACTCCGACGCTTTGATCGCCTTCATGTGACCACTTTAAGTGGTCATGTGAGAACTGGTCAACCCTCCCGATCACCCGCTGCACCGGCGGCCGCGCAACGGGTGGGCGGCGCGCTAGCGCGCCAGCAATCGCGCCGCGTCCTTGGCGAAGTAGGTGAGGATGAGGTCGGCGCCGGCGCGGCGGATGCCGATCAGGGTCTCCATGACGATGCGCGGCTCATCGAGCCAGCCGTTCTGCGCCGCCGCCTTGATCATCGCGTACTCGCCGCTCACCTGATAGGCGGCGACCGGGTAGCCGAAGCGCTCCTTCACCCGCCAGATCAGATCGAGATAGGCCAGCGCCGGTTTGACGATGATCAGGTCGGCGCCCTCGTTGATGTCGAGCTCGACCTCGCGCAGCGCCTCCTCGGCGTTCGGCGGGTCCATCTGGTAGCCGCGGCGGTCGCCGAACTGCGGCGTCGACTCGGCGGCCTCGCGAAACGGGCCGTAGAAACCCGAGGCGAACTTGGCCGCGTAGGACATGATCGCCGTCTGCTCGAAACCTTCCTCGTCGAGCCCCTCGCGGATGGCATTGACGCGGCCGTCCATCATGTCCGACGGCGCCACGATGTCGGCCCCGGCCCGCGCACGGGCCAGCGCCTCCTTGGCGAGCAGGTCGATGGTGGCGTCGTTGTCGACCTCGCCCTCGGCGAGTACCCCGCAGTGGCCGTGGTCGGTGTACTCGCACAGACAGACGTCGGTAATCACCGTCAGCTCGGGCACGGCGCGCTTGATGGCGCGCACGGCCTGCGGAATGACGCCGTCGTCGCGATAGGCTTCCGACCCCGTCGAGTCCTTGTGCGCCGGGATGCCGAACAGGATGACGGCGGGAATGCCGAGGTCGCGTACGGCCCGGCATTCCTCGCTGGTGCGGTCGACCGACATCTGCGCCACCCCGGGCATCGACTGCACCGGCTTCTCGACGCCGCGCCCGGGCACGACGAACAGCGGGAGAATCAACTGGTCGACGCTGAGCCGCGTCTCGCGCACCATGCGGCGCAGGCCCTCGGTGCGCCGCAGCCGCCGCGATCGGTAGGCCGGAAACTCCATGCCGGAGCCCTAGCGCGGATGGGCGGGGATGAGCAATCGGGCGCCGCTCCGCGGCCCTGGCGCCGCCGCGGGCCGGGCCGAACATCACGGTTGCTCAGGCCGCGCGGCGGCGTCGAGCGCCTGCAGGTTGCGCTGCAGCAGGGCGTTGCCGGGCTCGAGTGCGAGCCCCCGCTCGAGGGCCGCCCGCGCCGCGGCGCGGTCGCCGCTCAAGAAGTGCACGTTGGCGAGAAACTGCCACGTCTGGGCCGTAGCAGCCCCGCGCGAGATCGCCGTTTCCAGCACTGCCGCCGCGGCGCGATAGTCGCCTCGGTCCACCAGCATCTTGACCCTCTGCGCCAGCAAGGCGTCGTCGAACGGCCGCGCCGCCTGAGCGCGGGTGAGGTACTCCTCCTCGGCGGCGAGGTCGCCGCGCCGGGCCGCGATGCGCGCCAAGGTGTGGAGGGCGAGACCGTTGCCGGGATCGATCTCGACCGCGCGTTGCGCCAGGGCCTGCGCATCGTCGAGACGGTCGTCCTCGAAGAACGATGCCGCGAGATTGAAGAAGCGATGCGAGAGGTCGGCGGTGGGATTGATGGTGGGCGGCCGATGGACGGCGAATGCGCCAACCGCCAGCAGCGCGGTTGCCGCGGCGGCGGCCGGCCAGGCGTGCCGCCGGCCGAGCGCGACGAACTGCACGGCGCCATGGGCGGCAAGCACGACCAGGACGGGGAGGATGGGATAACGGTAGCGGGAGAAGACGTAGAAGGCGACGATCGTGGCGCCGTAGCTGGCGCCGAGCACGACCAGCCAGAGCGCGCGCCGGTCGCGCACGATCACCACCGCCGCGCCGAGCAACGCGAAGGGAAAGACGATACCAAAGGTCAACAGCGGCAGGTTCAAGAGCGGCGAGAAGCGGCGGACAAAATCGATGCTCCAGTTGTCGGGGATCTCCCAGGCGTTCACCAGCGCCCGCGCTTTCAAGAGCTGAAGGCGCAGGAAGGCGGCCGGATCGCGCCAGGCCCACGCCGCGACCTGCGACAGGTAGAAGGACGAAACCTCGGACGGGCGCAGGCTGCGGCCCGTCACCGCCTCGGCGTGGCGGCGGAAATCCGCCTCCTCGTAGCGCGGGCTCGGGCGGACGAAGCCGGGGGGCGCGTAGCTGCCCGTGTGGTTGCCCGGATGGTTGCCGAGGAACAGATTCGCACCGGCCTGCGAGGTGGTGAGGACGAAATCGCCACCCACGAGGCCATTGCGCAGCAAGACCGGCAGGAGGATCGCGGCCGTGCCGGCCAGCAGCGCGAACAGCGCCCGCCGGCGCCGGCTGGTGACGAGCTGATCGGTGGCCAGCAAGAGCACGGCCAGCGGCACCACCAGCAGCAGGGCGTTGCCGCGCAGCAAGGCCACCAGCCCGAGGACGATGCCGGCGCTGAACAAGCGGCCCGGGGAGCGCGCGCGCGCGACGCGCTCGAGCATCCAGAACAGGGCGGTGATCCCGAGCGCGGACAGGCAGGCCTTCTCCGGCTTGGCGGCGTAGAAGATGGCCGGCTGATAGAGCGCCATGCTCCACGCCGCGACGCCCGCCGTCTGCGGCCCGAACAGGCCGCCGGCCAGCCGATGCACGAGGAAGATCGTCAGCGCCGTGGCCGCGATCTGCACGACCAGGACATGCGTCACGTCCGCCCCGAACAGGGCGTACACCAGCGCCATCGCGTACGGATAGAGCGGATCCTGATAAAAGACGCCGCTGCCCAGCCAGTCTCCGGCGGCGATGGCCCGCGCCCAGCGATCGTAGGCCTCCAGATCGATGGTGAGGTAGTCTAACAGGGGCGTTTGCGTCAGGGCGCGCAGATGCAGCAGCCCGGCGATGAGGCTGACGCCGATCGGAAGCGCGGGACCGCCGGCCAGCTTACGGAACCACATAGACCCAGAGTGACTCGCCGATGCGATCGTCGGGCGGGCGTTGTCGCAGCCACTCCGGCGCGCCTCCGGTGGCGCGCACCATGCGGCCGTGATCCGGGGCCAGATAGGTATAGCCCTTGGCGAAGTTGACGCTGACGACATAGAGACCCGGGCGCAGCTGGGGCGGCGGGAGGGCGTAGTCGATGCCGTAGATGTCCGGCTCGACATGACCGAAGTAGAGCAGGTAGACGAAGTCCTGCCCTCGCGCGGCCAGATAGGGCTTCACGGCAGCCAGGTCCTGGCCCCAGTCGAGGTTGGAGTCGATGAACCAATGATGGCCGCCGGCGAGACCGCCGGCCAGCGCGTTGAAGTACGACAGTTGTCGTGGATACGCCGCCGCGGCTTCGAGGCCGACCGCGGCGAGCCCGGCGACGAGCAACGCTCCCTTCACCGAGCGCGGCGCAAAGCCCTCGAAGAGCCGGCTGATGCCGAGAAAGAGGAACGGCAAGGCAGGCAGGAGGTAGCGCACGGCGGGATTGAGCGCGCTGCCGAGCGCGCAGACGGCGATGAGAGAGACCGGCGGCAGCCAAACGAACGCCTCCTCCAGCCAGGAGCGGGGGCGGCGCAGCACACTCACGGCGGCGGCCGCGAGCAGGAGCAGCGTCGCCAGTGGAGTCTTGAAGACAAGCAGCGCCGCGATCGCGAGCGCGGGGGATCGATCGTACCAGCGGCCGGCGAAGTAGGCGCCGAACTCACCGCGCTCGACGTCCAGGGTCTGCAGGTCCAAACCGCTGATGAAGTCGCGCGGCAGCGGAAGGGGCAGCCATGCCGGCAGCACGGCCGTGAGTCGACGACCGGCATTGCTGGCGAAGGAGAGCTCGCCGAGGGGCTGCAGTGGCACCTGAAACCCGTATGCCGCCGCCACGATCAGCAGCGCGACGACGCCCAGCACCGCGCCGCACCCCGCCGCGCTCAGCATGCCGCGGTAGAGCCCCTGGCGCCGTAGTAGCGCGGCGATCAGCAACGCGGCGATCACCGGTACCAGCACGACGGCGGTGAACTTGGTTGCCAGCGCCAGATCGAAACTGGCGCCGGCCAGGGCGAGCCGCCACGGGCGCGGCGAGACGCGCCAGCGATCGAGCGCGAAAAAGGCGGCGAGCGCGAAGGTCGTGAAGATAGCGTCCACGGTGGCCAGCCGCCCGTGTGCCGCCAGGTTGGGACACGAGAGATACAGGAACAGGGCGGCCAGCGCGGCGGCCCGACCGTAGCGACGATGCGCCCAGCAGAAGAGTAGCAACCCGCCCGCGGCGGACAGCATCGCGACCGCCAGCCGAGCGAGAAAAAACAGGCGCAGGTAGCTGTCGCGGTTGATCTCCAGAAACCGATGGCCGTAGATCCAGGGCTCCCAGTCGCGGCCTTCACGACCCAGCGGTGGCGGGGTCGCGGCACCGGCGAGGGCGACCGGTAGCGCCATGAGCAGCCGCGCCAGCGGCGGGTTCTGTGGATAGATGGCGAAGTCGCCGTGGCGCAGCGCGGCCAGACCGGCGGGAAGGTGGGCGAATTCGTCGACGGTGGGCGTCTCGCGCCGCGCCGCCTGGGCGCCGAGCACGACGGAGACCGCAAGCATCGCCGCCGCCAACGCATACTGCGCAGCGGCCAGGCGCGGTGACTCGCGTGTGTTCATGCCGTCGCGCGACGACAAACCGCGTTGCGGCACACCGTGTCAAACCGCGTCGCGTTCGATACCGGTACCGCACCGCCGGCGGTGTACGACCGGTTGGTGCATACCGCGGTTCGTGTCGCGTTGAAAAAGGCCGCGCATGCGTCGACGGGCGCATCCTTCGACGAGCTCAGGACAGGCCCTGAGCCTGTCGAATGGTGGGCGGAACGCGTTGCGGCACAAGCACTTCCCGCTCATCCTTCGACAAGCTCAGGACAGGTCTTGAGCCCGTCGAAGGATGCGCGCGGCCTTTTTCAACGGACTAGTACTAGCCTAGTGTCCTGTATCAATTGCATCGGTAGTGACTCGTTGGGGCGGCGGAGCGCGTTCCGCGGCGCATGGCGGTGCGGAGCGCCGCCCAGGGCAACGCTTCGCGTTGCCGTGCGCCGCGGAGCGGCGCGCTCCAAGACGCCGGCACTACCGACGTTGGTGCTACAGGACACTAGCGCACGAGTCGTACGGCGATCAGAGTGGTGATCGCGGCCAGACAGATCAGGTGGTCGCGACAGATCGCGCGCGCCAGGGCACTCTGCCGCTCCGGCGGATCGACGCGGCTGCCGAGACGCACAGCATTCGGAAACACGCGCGCGGCCGCCAGCGCGGTGGGAAAGACCGCCAGCAGCAATGACGCACCTGCCACCCAGAAGGATGCCGGTCCGCGCACCAGCTCCACCAGGACCGCGATCACCATGATCACCATCGCCGCGCCGATCAGCCGGTTCATCGGTCGCGCTTCGGTGGTCACGCGCCGGTAGTAGGCGGCGATCGAGGCCAGGATCGACTCGGGCAACGGCGCCGGCGGCGGCGGCGCGCGCCGCACCTGCAGGTCGAACATCAGGTCCATCCACAGCACCGCGAGCAGGAATCCAGCACAGATGCCGACGATCATCGATCCCTCCCTTTCACCGCTCAGTGCGGGCGCCGCCGGAGGTACGCCCGGAGGGCGGCGACGCTGCACCGACGGCAATCACTCCGGCGTCACGCATCACGTCGCCAGGGGCTCGAAGCGGCGCAGGTCAGCGACCAGATGGTCGACGAAGGCGCGCACCCGCGCCGACGCTCGCCGCCCCGCGCCGTAGACGACGTGGATCGGGAGCGGCGGCGGCTCCCAGGCCTGGAGCAGCGACACCAAGGCACCGGTCTCCAGCTCGGCGGCAACCATGTACGAGAGCAGCATCGTCACGCCGTGACCATCTCGAACGCTGGCGACCGCGATATCGGGCAGGTTGGTAGTGAAGCGCGGCGCCACCGACACGGCGATGCGGCCCCCGCCGTTCGGGAAGACCCACTCGCGCCCCGGGGTGAGTCCGGTGAACGACACCACATCATGCGCCGCGAGCTCGCCAGGCGTGGCCGGCGTCCCGCGCGCAGCCAGGTAGGCTGGAGCGGCACAAACCACGCGGCGCACCGAGCCTACTCGCACCGCCGTCAGCGACGAGTCGGGCAGAGGCCCGATGCGCGCCGCTACATCGATGCCTTCGTGCAGCAGATTGACGATGCGATCGACGAACAACGTGCGGATCTCGACTCGGGGATGACGGCGGAGAAAGTCAAGCGCCAGCGGCGCCACGTGCAAGCGGCCGAACATCGCCGACGCCGTGACCGCGAGGCCGCCGCGCAGGTCGCGGTGCGATCCGGCGGCCGCGGCTTCCGCATCGTCCAGCTCGGCGAGGATGCGACGACAGTCGGAGAGAAAACGCTCGCCCGCTTCGGTGAGGCGCACGACCCGCGTCGTGCGGTGCAACAGCCGCGTGCCGATGCGCGCCTCCAGGCCGGCGACCGCGCGCGTCACGGCGGCGGGCGAAAGCCCGAGCGACCGCGCGGCAGGAGCAAACCCGCCGGCGCCTGCGACCGCAACGAACACCCGCATGTTTTCGAACCGATCAGGCACATTATTTCATTATCTGAAACGGTGATCTTCCAACAGAGGATATTCACAGGCGCATCCGCGGGAACTATTACGCATCTCATCTGTAACCCGGCACATGAGGCACCGGTGATTCATAGGGAACGGGAGGTCTGTCATGGCACATCGCTTCGCTCAAATCGCATTCACCCCCGCCGTCAAGGCGGCCCAGGAGCGCGGCGGCAGCCGCGCCTCGTACGAGCGCTTTGCGGACCGCGGCCCTTCCTCCGATCGACTCGGAGAGGAGGAGGTGGGGTTCCTCGCCGATCGCGACAGCTTCTACCTGGCAACCGTGTCGGAGACCGGGTGGCCGTACGTGCAGCACCGCGGCGGACCGCCGGGATTCGTCACCGTGCTCGACGACCGCACCATCGCCTTCGCCGATTTCCGCGGCAATCGGCAGTACGTGAGCGTCGGCAACCTGGCCGGTGACGACCGGGTATCGCTGATCTTCGTCGATTACCCGAACCGGCGCCGTCTCAAGCTGCTCGGACGTGCCCGCATCGTCGAAGCGGATCAGGACCCCGAGCTGATCGAACGCCTCTCGCACCCTGGCTACGACGCGCGGGTCGAGCGCGCCGTGGTGATCCGGGTCGACGCCTTCGATTGGAACTGCCCGCAGCACATCA
>CAYYWP010000102.1:0-16154 GCA_964475125.1 uncultured Binatia bacterium (SeqCode)
TGATGGCACGAGCGGGCAGATGGAGGCAAGCGTTTTATGACACAGTAGTACTAGTGTCCTGTCCCCGAAATTCGCTGCCCATATCGGCGCGGCATCGGCGCCCCACTAGGCCTCGCGCCCTGGAACGAATGCCCAGGATACCAGCGGCCCGCGCGCGCCGCCGGTCGGCGGTGCCGGAAGCTCGATGACGAGCTGCGTCGGGGGGCGGGGGAGGGCGAGAAGGTGCGCGAGATGGCGGCGGAACGCTTGCGGCCAGACCGCGCCCGAGCTCGAGAGCCGGCGTCCCAGGTGGCGTACGACTTCGCCATCTCCATCGAGCCCGTGCCGCAGGACGCCGCCGGCCGTGCGTTCGTGGCGGCCGCGGTAGGTGAGCACCAGCCCACGGTCGTGTGCCACGGCTTCGACGAGCACGGCCGTCGCCGTACCCGTCAGACCGACCAGCGCCACCGGTCGCTGCGCCAGCGCGGCGCCGATCTCCTCGACGAGCAGCGAAGCGTCGGTCCCCGTCGCCCGCGCCAGCGAGCCGCGATCGCTGAGCGCCGCTGCGAACGCTTGCCCTTCCGCATGCGAGACCTCGGCGACGATCTCCACCGCCTTGGGCGACGACGCTCCGGCCGCCTTCCACGGAACGCCGACGAGCAGGGCGAAGACCGCGCCGGCCCGCAGGAATTGACGCCGGTTGATGCCGAGCTCGGCCGCCAGGCGGAGGTCTCTCGGGTCCTCCGGTCTCTCGAACCCTCGAGGACACGGTTGGCTCGGTGCCATGTGTGGCAACAGCGCCTCTCGTTGTGCCGCTCACCCGCCGTGCGTCGCTGCACCGATCGCGCGGCTGCCTGCTGCTATGCAACGCACCATACCTTGTCAAGCGTCGTGGGAGCGCTGCGAGCGGCGCGGGCTTCCGAACCTCGGTGGTGCTTCGAGCGCGATGGCTCGGCGCGGCGTGGAACCCGCGCTCGACGGAAGCCGTCACCGGCACCGGCGGGCGGCGGCCAGCACGTCGGCCCCGTCTCGTTCGAGGGTGTCCCTGACGTCCGCGCCGACGCGCTACTGCAGCGCCTTGGCTTTCAGGCGATCGAACTCGCCCCTGTCGATGGCACCCGCGTCGAGCAACGCCTTGGCCTTCTGGATCTGATCGGCCGGCGAGGGCGCCGCGGCGGCGACCGATCGGATGTGCGCGTCGAATTGTTCCTGTGCCGCGCGCACCCGCTGCGCCGCCCGTTCACTCATGCCACCGCCGCGCACGATCAGGTAGGCGAGCACGCCGATGTAGGGAAAGAAGACGAGCCCGATGATCCATGCCGCCTTGGCGCCGCCGGAGACTTGGTGGTCGCGGAAGAGGTCCCCGACCACCGTCATCAGCAGCCAGAACCAGACCACGAACATGAAGATCTCGAAGAACCAGATCAGGACGTCGCCGTGCCCGAACGTTCCCATCATCGCCGTTCCCTTCTCGGCCGCGAACGGCCGGTCACGTGTTGCGCGGCCGTGATGGCCGGCGCGAAGAAATCCGCCACTCTACCAGCACCCGTTGCGAGCTCGTCCCGCCCGGCACCAGCCCCATGATGCGCCGGTCACGCTCACCGACGGGGTGTTCCGCTGCGTTGCCGGGGCTGCCGCGTTACCGTCCGAGGTCTTTCGCGGTCACGCCCGCGATGCCCCAGTTGGCTTTCGGAACGTCGTGAATCCACACGCGCACGTGTTCAGGCGGCGCGCCGACCGCTTCGCACAAGGCGGTCGTGACCTTCGCGATCACGGCGCGTTTCTGATCTTCCGTGCGACCTTCGAGCAAGTAGATTTGGGCAATGGGCATTCCGGCCTCCCATGATCCGTCCGCGTGTTGACGCCTATCTGTCCTGTCCTGCGTCTACCGTGCGCTGCAAGATGGCATGTGCAGTTCGCCCGTTCGAGCCCCCTGGCGCCGCACCGGCGCGCCCGAGGGATTCCTTCACGGCACCGCGCCAGGACCAGGCGGCGCCGGCGCTCCCGTGGCGAGGTGCGTGGAGCGATGCTGCTCGACAATGCGGCGCATGTGCGGAAACAGTGCATCGGCGGCCGCCTGGTTGCCGGCGAGGTTCCAGTGTCCATCGCGGACGAGGTACATGGGCTCGCGCTCCTGTGCGGCGCGCATCGCCGGCGTGAGATCGACGTAGCGAATGCGGCGTGTTTGCAGGCGATCGGCGAGCAGGCGCTGGGCCAGGTTGAGATCGAAGTCGGCGGCGTTGAGCCCGAATCGTGCGAACACCGCGCTCGCTAGATCGTCGTCGACGGACAGCTCGTCGGGCAGGATGGCCACCAGGAGGCCGATGCCGGCGCCGTCGAGCCGCCGTTTGAGGGCGTCGATGCTGGCAAAGATGTAGGCGATCTGCGTGTCGAACCGGCCCTGGCGATGGGTGGCCGGGTCGTAGAAGCCGAGGTACCTCCGCTTGATATCGAAGTAGGTCGCCGGCGCCAGCGCCTGGTCGGCGCCGGTGACAGATTCGCGCAGCTGGACGGCGGCATGGTGGATCCATGCCGCAAGCCGCGACCGCGGCACGATCGGCCGCCCGAAGAGGACCCATTCGAAATCCCGCCTCGGGTCGAGGTCGACAAAGCCGCCGCCGATCAGGATGCGGCGTCGGTGCGGAACCGCGTCGAAGAAATCGTTGCCGGCAAAGAATCCCAACACTACCACGTCGGGCTGCCAGTCCAGGCCGGCGGCCTCGAGCAGCTCGAGCTGCTGCGCCGTATGCGTCGCGTGCAGCCCGACGTTCATGACCTCCACGACCTGGGCGCCGTATTCTGCCTCGAAGCGGCGTTCGAGGCGGGCGGTGTAGTTTCCGCTTCGTCCCCCTGCCCAGTTGTAGGAATCGCCGAGCACCAGAAAGCGGAAGGTCCCCGGCGGCTTGTGCGGTGAGCGCTCGACATCGTTGAAGCCGAGACGATTAGCGCCATCGTAAAGCGGCCGGTAGCGAAACCCGAGCCGCGGGTCATATACGAATGGGCCACTCAGCCACGGTTCGACCGCCAGGAGCATGAGCTCGAGCAGCACGGCGCTCAGCGTCGCGACGACCGCAACGGCAGCAGCCAGTCTCAGGCTGCGGCCAGTTGCGCGCCGGCTCCGACCGCTCATTGACCGTCCGGTGGATACAGCGCCGCAAGGCGCTGCTCGTACGCTGGCCGGCTATAGTGCGCTTCCGCGTACGCGCGCCCTTGAGCCCCCAGCGCGTCAGCTGCGGCGGAGTGTTCGAGGAGCCACGCCAGGGCGGCGGCAAACTCCGCGTAGTCGTCGTACCACAACCCGCCGTGCGAACGCCGGCAATGATCGGCGAGGACGGCATTGCGCGCCCGGACGAGCGCCGGTGTCCCGTGCAGAAACGCCTCCAAGATCACCAGACCCAGGCTCTCGAAGAGCGAAGGGTTGACCAGGGCGAGCGCGCCGCCCAGCAGCGCGGACTTCTCAGCCTCCGAGACGCGGCCGCGGTACTCGATCGCCGGATGCTCCGGCAGCTCCATCGTGCGCTCCCCGATGAGCACCAGGCGGAGCGCGTGCCGCGGGTGCTCAGCGCGCCAGCGCTGGAAGTGGTCGAGCAGGCTGCCGACGCCTTTGTTGGGGTCGACGCGGCCGATGTAGAGCAAATACGGCTGGGTGTCGTCGCGGCGGCGTTCGACGCCTTGCGCGGGGGGGGCGAGACCGTAGCCGAGGACGACCCCGACCTGCGGTCGCAGCCCGTACAGCGCCGCGGCGAGGCGCCGTTCGGTTTCCGTGCAGAACAGCACGCGCTGGGCGCGCTCGAAGCTGGAGCCGAATACTGGCAAGTGCGCCGGCGGCTCGTCGTGCAGCAGCGGATAGAAATCGATGCGCTCCGCCGGCGCGCAGGGAATACCGAAATACGAGGTCGGGTACAGATAGGTGAAGAAGAGGACGCGGTCCTGGTCGGCGGCGTGAGCGCCGAGCCAGCGAAACAGCTGCAATGGAAACGGCCCTTGCCGGCGAATGTACTCCTCTTGCAGCGCCACCGGCCACATGCGCAGGCGGGCGCCGTCCAGCGCCGCCGGTGCGCTGGCGGGTTCGCCGCTCACCCCCACGTGGCGCTCGAGCAGGTGATTGAGCTGGTGCCAGTACGGACCGCGTTCCCGTTCGGGCGGGAATCGGATGACCCGAACCGCGCCGTCGACGTGCTCGCCTGGCGGGAGCTGGTCGCGCCACGTGACGTAATCGCGTGCCGTGGTCGTCAAGACCGTCACGCGGTGCCAGCGCGCCAGGTGCTCGGCGATCGTGCGGGCCAGTATCTCGGCGCCGCCGAAGATGTCTGCTCCGTAGCGCGGGACGACCACGGCGAGGTTCATGCCAGCGGTGCACTGCCGGCCGCGCCGATGGGTGCGGCGTCGCCGAGGAGCGGGCAGATCGCGGCGAGGATCTGTTGCGCCAGGTGTGAGCGGTCGAAGGTGGTGCGCGCCCGCTGTCGGCCGCGCGCGATGAGCGCGTCGCGCACCGCAGGTCGCGTGACGATCAGCTCGAGCGCGGCAGCGTACTGATCGTAGTCGAGCCCATCGAGCACGATCCCGGCGCCGCCCAGCGTCTCGGCGACCGCGCCGGCGTCGTGCGCCACCACCGGCACGCTCTGCGCCATCGCCTCGACCGCCGGCACACAGAAGCCCTCGTGCTCGCTCATGATCAGGAACGCGTGCGCGAGCAGAAAGTACGCGCGGAGGTCGGCGGCGCTCACGCGTCCGGTCCAGACGACCGCGTCCGCAACCCGCAGACCGCGCGCCAACCAGCGCAACTCCTCATGGTAGGTCGCGCAGTACGGCTGTTGCTCGCCGCCGACGATGAGCCGCAGCGGACGGGAGAACAAGCGGCGGTACGCGGCCAGCACGCCGAGCAGGTGCCGGTGGCCCTTGTTGGGTACGACCCGGCCGACGAACAGCACGTTCAGCGCCCCATCGAGGAAGCGCTCGAGGAGCGTGACGGTGGCGGGCGTCTCACACAGGGTCTCTACGGCGTGCAGCGGGGGCACGATCACGCAGCGTTCGAGCGGTGCGCCGAGGCACACCAGTTCGTCTCGGTTGAAGGCGGAGTCCGCCAGCAGGAGGGCGAGCCGTCCGGATGTCACCAGGGCAGCGGTCTCGCGCCGGCCTTCACGGCAGGCGCGGGCCATGGCGGCCGAATACGGGGCGAAGAAATGGGCCGGTGTGATGTTGTGATAGCGCAGGACCTTAGGGCCGCGGCTGTCGAGGAACTGCTGGGCGCCGCGCTGCCACGACGTCGTGAGGTGGTAGATGGTGACCGTATCGGCGGCTTGCGCATAGCGCGCGTACCCGGCGAAGGGGCGCGCGGTGAAGGGGAGGTCCGGCGTCCAGTGCTCGGCAAACGCATGTGTCTCGATGCCGCGCGCGGTGAGCGCGCGGTGCATCCCGCCCACGTCGGTGCCCATGGCGTCGGCGCTGCTGAGGCTGGGGGCCAGCAGGCACACTCGACCCATGGTTATCGCGTCGCAACGGCGGCGTAGTCCTGGGCGCCAAACAGCAGTTGGTTGAGCTTGTCGAACGCCGCATTGAGTTGATCGTGCAGCGGCGAGTCACCTGGAAACGCCGGGAACGCATCGGTGCTGGGAACGGGATTGAGATAGAAGAACGCGATGTCGTCGAACCCGCTGGCTTCGAGCAGAGAGCGCATCGCGGCCGGCGGAATCGGCCGGTGACGAGTGAGGTCGGCGTAGAAGGTGCGCCAGGTGCCGAGCGAGTCGGTATTCGCGCTTTCGAGTACGACCCGGCCGCCGGGGCGGAGGGTGCGATGGCAGGCGCGGACGAAGGTGGTGAGTGAGTCGAGCGAGAGGTGGTCGACCAATTGGGCGGCGACGATGCCTGCGAGGCTGCCCGCGGGCAGCGACAGCAGGTACGGCACGGCGCCCGCCTCGGTGACGGAAAGCCCTTGCGCGCGACCGTATGTGACGTGCTCTGGCCGGGGGTCGACGGCGCGAACCGCATGACCCGCTGCCGACAGCCATCCGAGGACCTCCCCCCGCCCACAGGAGACATCGAGAATGGTGCCTTCGGCGGCGGGCGGTCCGAAACAGTCCACGTAGAAGCGCCGGCGCTCGTGCATCGCGGTTTCGTCAGCCCGCGCGGCGGTGGCGAGACGGCTCGAGGCGGGATGGGCGTCACTCGCCGCGCTGGCGGACGATGGCGAGGCGGATGCGGCCCGGGCCTCGAGCTCGCGGCGGACGGGCAGTGTGGTCAGCGCGTCTCGGCCTGGCGTCGCCGCATCGAGTGCGGCGATGCGTTGCTGCAAGAGGTCGATCCGTGCCGCCAGTTGCTGGAGGCTGTCGATGAGAGCACGGTTCACCGTGCTCTGCCGGATCAGCACTGCTTGCAACGACCGTCGCCGCAGCCGGTCGAGCGTCGACAGCAGCCAGCGGCGCCAACCCCGATGGGGTACGAGCACCGGGGCCTGCAGGTCGGCGCAGTCCGCACTGCGCAGCAACGCCAGATCGATGCTCGCGGGTTCAGCCGGCGGGCGTACGTCGCCGGACAGCCGGCGCCGGTGTTCCACCGCTAAGCGCTGGATTTCGTCCATGATCTGCTGCGCGTCGATCGGGGTCGTCACGGCACCGGTTCCAGGAGCGTGTCGTACAGCTGCAAGATGCGACCAGCGGTGCGCTGCCAGTCATGGCGTTCGAGCACCTTGGCGCGCCCGCGCTGCCCCATGCGCATGGCGCGCGGTCGGTCGCGCAGCAGCATCATCAGATACTCGGCCAGCATGCCGGCATCTCCGAACGGGACCAAGAAGCCATCGATGCCGTCGTCGATGACGCGTGGCACCCCACCGGCGAAACACCCCACCACGGGTCGCTGATTGAGCCATGCCTCGAGATACACGAGACCGAAGGAATCCACTCGTGAAGGCATGACGAAGACGTCGCACGCCGCGAAGGCGTCTTTCTTCTCGTTCTGCGGGACGTAGTCAAGCAGCCGCACGCGCGCACGCACGGCGTCAGGCTGAGCGGCCCAGTAGGCGGCGAAGTCACGGCGAACCTGTCCGATGAGGACCAGATCGACGCGCCAGCCGGCGCGCCACAGGTGCTTCAGTGCCTCCACGGTGGTGACCGATCCCTTGTCGATGCTCTGCGTCGAGACCTGGAGCACGATCGGAGCCGTCAGGGCGTGGCGGCGTCGAAACGCCGCACCATCTCCGCCGACCATCGCCGCGGCGTCGACCGCGGGGCTGGCGACGGTGATCTTGCCCGGATCGATGCCCTGGCGCGCCAAGACCTCGGCTTCATAGTCGGTGTTCGCCAAGACCGCACTGGCGCTGGCGAGCGTGGCGAGATGCGCCGGGCCCAAGAATTCCTGGTCGTGCTCGGCCCGATACGGTTCGCCGAGATTGAGCATCGGATGGCAGACGAGGGGGATCCGGTGGCGCCGGCAATACTGCGCCGCCGCTTGGAGCAACGGCAGGTGCGGGAACACGCCGGCATGGACGAGGTCGAATTCCCGCCGCCCGAAGCGCGCCCACCGCATCAGCGCCGGTACGAACGGGGCCAATGCCAGACCATCCAGGCGTGGAGACAGGTCGAGCGCATGCAGCCAGCGGGCGAAGGCGCGCAGGCGTGGGATGTGACGTACCCGAAAGCGCCGAATCGGCACCCCGTCGACCTGATCCTGGCGCGCGGCGACGCGCTGGTACCCGGGTTCTCCGAGGTGATCGGCCTCCCAGGCGTCGGTAGTGAACACGCTCACGGCATGGCCAGCGGCCGCGGTCCGACGCGCCAATTCGAAGAACACCTGCTCCGCTCCACCCACGTACGGCCAAAAACGGTGAACGATGTAGAGCACCCGCGCCATCAGCCGCCGCCGACTGTCGAGCGGTCCTGCCCGCCACCCCCCGTGCCCTCGTCCTGCAGCGATGCCCGTAACAGTGGCGAGTCGGCGCTCAACAGGCTGACCTCGTTGATGCCGACGCCGGCGTCGGCGATGGCGGGCGATGGATCGCGCCCGAGTGACGGCTCGACACGCAGCTCGATGGTCGCCGTCTCACGCCTCAGGTCGACGGGAAACTGCGCCGTCAACCAGGCGGTCTCCCCTGCCCCTGGCGCGAGGCGCACGCTGCCGGCGAGTGCTCCATTGCAACGCACGGTGAGGCGCGGGGCCGCGCCGCCGTCGGCGGGTCGCTTGACGTGTAGTTGCACGACATGGGGTCCGGGGTGCGCGACGCGCAGGAAGCACGTCGCGACCTGGTCGATCCGTCGCAGCGCGGGATCGGTCGCCATCGCGACGGCTGGTCCGGGCCGCGTCAGGGGAGACCATCCTGCGCCCAAGGCGACGTCGTTGACGCCCATCAGGAGGCGGGCGGTCGTCGCCGCTGCATCGCCATCCAGGACGTGGTAATCCGCCTGCAGCGTCCAGGTTGGCGGCGCGACGCTGGGTGGCAGGACGAAACACCACCATGGATCGCGGCTGGCACCGCGCAGGGCGCGTGCGGCGCGGTAGCGAATCAGGCTGCACAAGCCGCGTGCGATGCGCGCGCCGACGCGCAGCTCGCTCGGCACCGTCGCCCGCCCCCGCGCCCGCCAACGCCCGAGCACCCGCCGCAGGATCGCGGCCGGCATCGCCCACGGCTGCGGGCGCAGTGGAAAGTGTTTGAGAAAAAGCCGCCAGCGGTTGCTGCGCAACAGCACTTCTCGACGTGTCGACGTGACGCCGAGGACATGCCACGAGCGGTGGAGCACTGCCGCGGCCGGTGCGTAGACGATGCGATAGCCGGCTTCGCGCAATCGCAGAGAGAGGTCGAGATCTTCGTAGTAGGCAAAGTAGCGGGGATCGAGCAGGCCGACGGCGCGCAACGCCGAGGCGCGCAGCAGCATGGCGCCACCGGAGGCGCCGACGACCTCTGCCGCCGTCTGCCAGAACGGGTCGTCGGTACGGCCGAATCCGCGATCCCACCCTTGGCCGTTCTGGTTGAGCTCGAGCCCGGTGCTGTTGAGCAGCGTGGGATGCGTGGCGAACAACATACGCGAGGCCACGGCGCCGATGCGGAGGTCCGCCTCGGCTGCCTCCACCAACGCCGCGAGCCAGGTCGGCGTCGGCTCGGTGTCCTGGTTCAAGAGGGCGAGGTAATCGGCGCCCGCTGCCAGCGCGCGTCGCAGACCGACGTTGCAGCCGGCTGCAAACCCCAGGTTGCGCCGGTTCTCGATCACCAAGGCGTCGGGGAATCGCTCGCGCACCATGGCGGCGCTGGCGTCGCCCGAGTGGTTGTCGACGACGATCACCCGATGGGCGTAGGTCTGACGCGCCAGATGTGCCAGGCATCGCTGCAGCAGCCCCCGCCCGTTGAAACTGGGTATGACGATATCGACGCGTGGCGCTGGCCGTCGCGCCGCGTCATGTGCGGGTGTGCCCATGGCCGGCTGGCGGGTCGTTAGTCGGTTTGTGGCGTGTGATCAATCCGCGCGCCCGGCGGCGCGTTTTGACTGCCATTGCGGTCCTCGTGGTACAGACGCGGCGTATGGCCGACCCGAAACAGCGGGCGAGAACCTGGCAACTGGCGCTCGCCCGCTGGTACCATCGCCGCGGCGGCGACCCGAACCGGGCGACGCTCTTCGATCTCTTCTATGCCTACCGCCTGCTGCTCGGGCGTGAGCCGGATGATGCTGGGTGGGCGGTATGGGCGCGGGCGATCGACCATGGCATGAGCCGCGCCGCCCTGCGGGATGGCTTTCTGTACAGTGCCGAGCTCTGCCAGGCGCGGGCAGGGCGGCGAATTCCCGAGCTCGTACAGCTCGAAGAGTTCAAGATGTTCGTCGATCCCGATGACTTCTTCATCGGCGGGGAGATCGCGCGCACCCGCGTCTACGAGCCGGAGGTGGCCGCAGCGCTGCGCCAGCGGCTGCGACCGGGTGCCGTCTTCGTCGATATCGGGGCGAACATCGGCTACTTCAGCTTGCTCGCGGCGGTACGCGTCGAGCGCACAGGGCGGGTCCTGTCGTTCGAGCCCAATGACGAGAACTGCGCACTGCTCAGGCGCAGCGTGCAGGAGAATGGCTTCGAGAACGTCGACGTGTACCCTTGCGCGGTCGCCGATCGTTCACAGACGCTCCTTCTGGTGGCCGGAGGGGTGAACAGCAACGGCCAGGTGATCGAGCGCTCACCGGGCGTGGACCACCCGTCGCTGTCGCGCGATGTCCCCGCGGTGGCGCTCGATGAGTGCCTGGCCCACGTGGCGAAGGTCGACGTCGTGAAGATCGACATCGAAGGTGGCGAGGCCCGCGCCTGGAAAGGCATGCGCGGCCTCGTCGCCACGCATCGACCCGTCATCATCACCGAGTTCAGCCCGGCGCTGATCGAGAATGTCAGTCGGGAAACACCAGCGGCCTACCTCGAGCAGCTCCAGGCGGCCGGCTACGACCTGGCGGTGCTCGGCGCGTCGTCACCCGGCGTCTGCACGGCGGCCGAAGTCATCCGCGCCCAGGCGGCCTCCGGGCGGTCGCACCTCAACCTCTTGGCATGTCCGCGTTGAGCCCGCACCGCGCCGACGGCGGTATGATCCAGCGCCGACCCGCTGCAACACCGGCACGCTCCGCCCTTCGTACGCTCGTGGACTGGTGCATGCGCGCCAACGCTGAGCGCACGCTGGGATTCACCGCTGGCGTTTGCGCACCGCCTTCGCCGGGCGCTTCTTCGCCGCGGCGCGCGTCGGCTTGCGCGCCGGCTTGGGGCGCGGTTTCGGCTTGGGGCGTTTCGCCACGGCCTTCTTCGCCGGGCGCCGTCTGGCGGCGGGCGGCGCGGCCGGGGTGAATTCGATCACCGCGGCGCCGCTGCCGTAGACCGGGCCGTAGCCGCGCACGGTGGCGGCGGCGTAGCGTCCGCCGAGGCCGCCGAGGAGCCAGGCGAGGTGCTTGAAGCCCATGTCGACGCGGGCTTCTTTGGCATATTCGGGGCAGGTCCGTTCGACCGCTTTGACGTCACCGGCGCCGATCAGCGCCAGCATGCGGCGGTTCCACTTGTCGTCGGATTCGGCGGCGATGTGATCGGTGGCGAGGTCGATCTCGTGCCGGAAGATGGTCCCCGAGAGGCCGCCGACGCCAACCAGCGCCAGGCGCCGGCCGAGCCGGTTGGCGCAGGCGACGGTCGCGGCGGCGAGCCGCTTGGTGGTGTTCCAGTCGTGGTAGACGTTGTTGGCGGCGATCACCAGCGGCAGCCGGCCGCCGGGGTTGAGATAGTTGTTGGCGATGATCGTCCCGGTGTCGATCGGAAAGGCGTCGTAGTCGACCGGCTTCGAGCGCACCCCGAACTCCGGCGTGGCGGCGATGATCGCGTTGGCCAACTGGACATCGGCGCGCACGTCGAAGGGGAGATCGCCGTACTCATGCCAGTTCTCATCCACGTGCACGCCGGAGCTGTGCGGGCGCGTCTGCCACAGCTCGTCGAGCACGGCGATCCACTGCGTCGAGTACACCGCGATGACGTCCGGCTGCGAGGCCGCCAGCGCCGCGCCGGCGGCGCGGTAGGCGGCATCGAGGGCGCGCCACGGCGGGTTGTCGGGGCGCAGATAGGGCAGGGGGTACCCGTGCACGAGGAACGCAGACACCAGCGGCATGGCGGGCTCTCTCTCTTCGCGATGGCGGGGCGGGCGGTCGCGTGTCAGGCGGCGACGGGTTGGGTGTGAAACGGCAGCGCGTCTCCGTGACGCTCGAGGTTCCATTCCATCACCGCGTTGCCGGTGCCGATGACGGTGCCGTAGCCGTGCAGCTCGGCGGGAATGTTCGGATAGCCCATGGCGGCGAACATCCAGGTGAAGGCGCCGGACTTCACCTCGGCGAAGGCCTCGTGGATGAACTGCGGCAGCAGGCGGAAGACCTCCGCCGTCTGGCCGCTGCGCATGAGATCGATCATGCGCATGTCCCACTTGTAGCCGTCGAACGTCTGCGGGTGCTCCTGCGTCATGTCCTCGGGCGTCAGCGGCTCCTGGTGGAAGTGCCAGTGACAGAGGGTATTCGAGGCCAGCAGGACGGCGCGCCGGCCGCTCTTTTCGATCGCGCGCCGGGTTGCCTTGCCGAGCAGGTCCATCTCTTCCATGCCCTCGTCGAGGGTGAGGTAGTAGGGCGAGTTGTTGGCCGACAGGCCGACCACGGGGATGTCCCACTGCGGCCGCATCATGTGCAGGGTGGTGATGGTGCCGTAGTCGACGCGAAAGCTCGGGTTGCGCATCATCTTCGCCACCAGGCCGGCGGCGCGGGCCTCGGCGCAGCAGGCCTCCGCCAGCTCGACGTCGACGTTGAGCGCGAAGCGGTAGCGGAAGAGATTGGGGAAGATCGGGTCGACCGACTTGCCGGTGAGCTTCGGCACGCCGAGGAAGTGGTGGCCGAGCTGGGTGATCCAATGCGGCGAGTGGACCAGTAAGACGTCCGGTTTCAGCTCCTCGAGGGTGCGGCGGGCCCGCTCATAGGCCCAGCGCAGTTGTTCCCAGCCGCACTGCGAGCGCGCCTCGTTCTGCGGCGGATTCTCGCCGTACACCAGGTGCGGCGGATGGGGGGCCAGATATCCCGCGACGATCTTTCCTGTGGTCATGGTACCTCCGACGCGGTCGGCCGCCGGCTCGGGCGCGGCGGTCACCGCCCTATAGCTTGATGCACACGTTCTTCAGTTCGCTGTAGAAATCGAGCGAGTGCACGCCGCCCTCGCGGCCGATGCCGGAACGCTTCATGCCGCCGAAGGGGGTGCGCAGATCGCGCAGGAACCAGCTATTGACCCAGACGATGCCGGCCTCGAGGCGCGCCGCGACGCGATGCGCGCGCGCGCCGTCGCGCGTCCACACCGACGCGGCCAGGCCGTAGCGCGTGTCGTTGGCTTTGCGGATGGCATCCTCTTCGCGGTCGAACGGGGCGATGTGGCAACAGGGGCCGAAGATCTCCTCCTTGACGATCGGCGTGTCCTCGCCGAGGCCGGTCCAGATGGTCGGCTCGATCCACGAGCCGCCGTCCAGGTCGCCGCCGAGCTGCGGAATGCCGCCGCCGCAAACGAGGCGCGCGCCGAGCGCTTCGGCCTGCCGGTAGTAGCTCAACACCTTGTCGCGGTGGGTCTGGCTGATCAACGGACCCAGGGTGGTGTGCGGATCCTCGGGCGCGCCGAGCCGCAGCTCGGCGGCGGCGGCGGCCAGCCGGTCGACGAATTCCACATAGAGCGGGCGCTCGACGTAGATGCGCTCGGTGCCGAGGCAGACTTGGCCGCAGTTGGCGAACACCGAGCGGGTGGTGCCTTCGATCGCCTGCTCCAGATCGCAGTCGGTGAACACCAGGGCGGGGTTCTTGCCGCCGAGCTCGAAGGACAGAGCGCGCAGGCCGGGCGCCGCGGCGCGCATGATCGCCGCGCCGGTGGCGCTCTCGCCGGTGAAGGTGATGGCGTCGATGCCCGGATGCGTGGTCAGCGCCTCGCCAGCCGAGTTGGGGCCGAAGCCGTGCACGACGTTGTAGACGCCTTTCGGCACGCCGGCGGTCTGCATGACCTCGGCGAGCAGGGTGGCGGTGGTCGGCGTCTCCTCGGACGGTTTGACCACCACGGTGTTGCCACAGGCCAGCGCCGGGGCGACCTTCCACGTCATCAGCAGCAGGGGCAGGTTCCACGGACAGATCACCGCGATCACGCCCTTGGGCGCCCGTACGGTGTAGTTGAGGGCGCCCCGCCCGTCTGGGGTATCGGTGCGGAAGCTCTCCGCCGGCACGCTCTTGATCATGTCGGCGAACACCTTGAAGTTGGCGGCGCCGCGCGGGATGTCGAGGTGGCGGGCGCTGGCGTAGGGCTTGCCCGTGTCGGCGCACTCCGCTGCCAGGAACTCCTCGAAGCGCGCCGTGATGCCGTCGGCGACGCGGTACAGCACCGCGGCGCGCTCGGCCACCGGCAGGCGTCCCCATTCGCCGTCGAGGGCCGCGCGTGCGGCGCGTACCGCTGCGTCGACCTCGGCCTCGCCGGCTTCATGCACGCGCGCGATCACCCGCCCATCGACCGGACAGATGTTGTCGAACCACGCCGCCCGGGCGCTGCCGAGGAAGGCGCCATCGATGAAGTGCTCGATCTCGCCCCGTGCGCCGGCGCGCGGCGCGCCGGCGAGCGGCGTGATGGACTGCGATGCGGTCATGCGAGGCGGCCTCGGCGCACGGCTCAGCGGATGGCGAAGGGGCGGCCCGGCGAGCCGGTCGCGCCCTTGAAGGCGATCGGGCCGAAGGCGAAGGCGAACTGGTACACCTTGGCGGCGATGAGCTTGGAGAAATCGAGATTCTCCATGATGTAGATGCCGTTCTCGACCAGGAACTTCTGATGGTTGGGGGCGAACAGCTTGGGGTCGGGCCCGGGAATCGCCTCGACCGCCCAATTGTCCGTACCGACCAGCGCCACCTTCTTGGCGATCACCCAATCACCCGCCGCCGGGCTGAGGCCCGGCGTGCCGCTGTTGAACTTCGCGTTGTCGGTCTTCCACAGGCTGGCCCAGCCGGTGTGGTAGAAGAGCGCATCGCCGGGCTGGATGTCGGCTTCCGACAGGCCCTGTTTGGCGAGCGCGCCCTTGAGGTCTTCGACGGAGATCTCTTCGCTGCGCTCGAGCATGCGGCCTTTGTAGGCCGCGATGTCGATCAGCAGGCCGCGGGTGAAGATCGGCGGCACGTGCTCGACGCCGAGCTTCTTGCAGCCGCGGCCGTCGCCGATGTCGGCCTGGGTGAGCCCGTTGTAGTAGCGCAGCTCGGTGTTGTCGCCCGCCCGCCCCATCTGCGTGCCCATGTGGCACAGGGCGTCGAACTGCGTGCCGTCCTGGGTGATGTGGCCGGAGACGTAGTCCTCGTTCCAGAACAGCTTGTTCTCACCGGTGGCGCCGTAGGTCGGACCACCCGGCACCAGCAAGGTGTACTTGCGGTGGAACGGGGTGAGGTTGAACAGCGGCATCGATTCCTCGAACACGTGGGCCATGTCGTAGACCGCGCCGGTGGTGATCAGCTTGGTCGCCTCGAGCACCTTGGCCGGCGTGACGCGATTGAGCGCGCCGACCTGGTCTTCGGGCCCCCACTCCGACGGCCACCACGGTTTGCGCGCGTAGTCCGCCGCGCCCGCCGGGCCAGCGCCCGCGGTGAGGATGAGCATGACGATGAGCAATGCGACCCGACCCATGTACGGCTCCCCGGTAGAGATCTGCCTTCAGGCGTTTACGTCGTCGCGGGCGTGGCGCGCAAGGACCTGCCGGTCGGCCTGCGCCGCGCGGCGCTGAGTTGACTCGAGCGGCGGCGACTGATGGAGCGTAGTTGCATGACCAATCCAGCCGTCCTTTACGGCCTTGACGGGCGCGGCGTCGCGACCGTCACCCTCAACCGGCCCGAGGTGCGCAACGCTTACAACGGCGACATGATCCAGGGGCTGCTGGCCGCCATGGACGCGCTCGGGCCGCGGCCCGAGCTGCGCGCACTGCTGCTCACCGGCGCCGGCAAGCACTTTCAGGCCGGCGCCGACCTGAAATGGATCCGCGCCGTCGGCGCGGCCTCGGGCGAAGAGAACCGACGCGTCAGCCGCGCCACCGCCGAGGCGGTGGACCGCCTCAACCGCCTGCCGGTGCCGACGGTGGCGCTGGTGCAAGGTGGCTGTTTCGGTGGCGGTACCGGCATGATCGCGGCCTGCGACGTCGTGATCGCGGCCGCCGACGCCGTCTTCTCGATCTCAGAGGTTCGCTGGGGCCTCAACCCCGGCATCATCGTGCCCCAGTTGATCGACGCCATGTCCTTTCGCCAACTGCGCCGGTACGCCCTGACCGGCGAGCGCTTCGACGCCGCCGAGGCGCGCCGCATCGGCCTCGTGCACGTCGTCGTCCCGCCAGACGCGCTCGCCAGCGCCGGCGAGGAAATGATCGCGCGCCTGCTCGAGAACGGGCCGCTGGCGATGGCGGAGACCAAGGCCATGGCGCTGGAGAGCGCCTGGGGCCGCATGTCCCCGACCACCTTCGATGCCCTCATCGATCGCCACGCCGCCAAGCGCCGCTCCGCCGAAGCCGCCGAAGGGCTCGCCTCCTTTGCCGAGAAGCGCGCCGCAGACTGGTCGCGCCGATCGAGTTAAGACCGGGAAAGGGGACGTTGGGCCGAGTGGGCCGGGTTCTACCCGGCCCACTCGGCCCAACGTCCCCTTCGCGCGCCCTTCGCGCTCCGCGC
>CAYYWP010000103.1:0-16130 GCA_964475125.1 uncultured Binatia bacterium (SeqCode)
CAAGTCTTCCGAGTTGCCGCAACTCGGAAGACTTGAAACTACGTCCCCTCTTCGTCCCCTCTTCCCCTCCCATGCATCCCCTTGAGGCGGGGCCTTCATCTCCGCTAGCGTGCTCGGACATGGCGTTTCCCGACCATCCGCTGGCTTTTGCGGGGCTGCCAATCGCGGAGCCGGTGCGGCGCGGCATCGAGGCCGTCGGTTTCGAGGTCTGCACGCCGATCCAGGCCCGTTCGCTGCCGCTTTCGCTGGCCGGCAGAGACGTCGCCGGCCAAGCGCAGACCGGCACCGGCAAGACGGCGGCGTTCCTCATCACCATCTTCACCCGCCTGCTCAAGCATGCGGGACGCCACAGCGGGCCGCGCGCCCTGATCGTCGCCCCGACGCGCGAGCTGGCGGTGCAGATCCTGCACGACGCGGAAGGGCTCGGTGCCTTCACCGGCCTGCACTGCCAAGCGGTGTACGGCGGGGTCGACTACGCCAAGCAGCGCGAGGCCCTGCGCGGCGACGTCGACGTGCTGATCGGCACACCGGGCCGGCTGATCGATTACTTCAAGCAGCGCGTCTACACGCTGCGCCATGTCGAGGTGCTGGTGATCGACGAGGCCGACCGCATGTTCGACATGGGGTTCATCGCCGACCTGCGCTTTCTCTTGCGCCGCCTGCCGCCCTTCGATCAGCGCCAGTCGATGCTGTTCTCGGCGACGCTCAACTGGGACGTCATGGAGCTCGCCTACGAGCACATGAACGATCCGGTCAAGGTGGCGGTCGAGCCCGAGAAGGTCACGGCCGAAAAGGTGGAGCACGTACTCTATCACGTCGGACGGCACGAGAAGCTCCCGCTGCTGCTCGGCCTGCTGCAGCGCGAGCGCCCCGAGCGGGCGCTGTTTTTCGTCAACACCAAGCGCGAGGCCGAATGGCTGGCGTATCGGCTCGAGGATCAAGGCTACCACGCCGCGGCGCTCACCGGCGATCTGCCGCAGCGCGTCCGCTTGCGCGTCCTGCGCCAGTTCAAGGCCGGCGAGCTGCCGTTTCTCGTCGCCACCGACGTCGCCTCGCGCGGACTGCACATCGAGGGCGTGACGCACGTGTTCAACTACGACGTTCCCCAGGACGCCGAGGATTACGTCCACCGCATCGGCCGCACCGCGCGCGCCGGCGCCTCGGGCAAGGCGATGATGTTGGCGTGCGAGACCTACGTCATGGCGCTGGAGGCGATCGAGGATCTGATCGGCTTCAAACTGCCGTCCGTGCCGGTCGAGGATGACATGCTGGTCAAACCCGTGCCGCCATCGCACCGCGCCCGCTCCGGCGGGCGGGAGCGGGGGCGCGAGCACGACGGCAGGCCGTCGGCACACGGCGGACGTCCCGGCGACGATGGGCGCGGCGGCGGCGCGCGTGGTGGGCCGCGCCGCCGCCGCCGCACCGGGCAGGGGAACGGCGATGTTCGGCACGATCAAACGCATCGTTAAGGACAAGGGCTTCGGCTTCATCGTTCCGGACGATGGCAGCGACGAGGTGTTCTTTCATCGTTCGCGCCTGGCCCCGAAGGTGTACTTCGAGGACTTGCGCGAAGGCGACGAGGTGGAGTTTCAGACCCGGCGCGGCGACAAGGGCCCGCAGGCCTTCAACCTGAAGCCGCGCTGAGACCTTCCGCCGCAGAGATGCCGAGGCGCGGAGATGACGCGCCCGAATTGAGCCAGCGCGATTACTCATTGCAGCAGGGCACAGCGAACGCGATGCCGATGCGATCAGAAGCGGCGCCTGCCAGCGCCGTGGTGGCGGGCGCCGAGACATCGGCGTGGCGCAGCGTTGCCGCACCGGTGATCAGCGGCGGGCTGATCGCGGCGCCGTGGCTCGACTTTTCGCTCTTCCCGCTCGCCTGGGTCGCCTTCGCGCCCCTGCTGTGGGCGCTCGCCGGCGCGCCGACGCGTCGCGCCGCGCTGCGCATCGGGCTGCTCGCCGGCCTGGCGACCAACATTCCCGCTTTTTATTGGCTCGTCTACACCATCCACGTCTTCGGCGGCTTCTCCTATCCGCTGGCGGCGTTCTTTTACGCCTGCTTGTCGCTGTATTCGGCGCTGCAGTTCGTGCTGTTCGCCTGGGGCGTACGCCTCCTCGGGGCCGGCCCGCTGGCCCTCGCCGCACCGCTGCTGTGGGTGTCGCTCGAGTTTCTCTTTCCCAACCTCTTTCCCTGGCGGATGGCCAACAGCCAGCTGCCAGTGCCGCTGCTGCTACAGAGCGGCGACCTGGCGGGCCCCTATCTGTTGAGCTTCGTTATGGTGTGGACGAGCGCGGCGCTGGTCCAGGCGCTGGCGCTGCCGCGCCGCGTGGTGCCGCTGGCAGCGGCGGGCGCCGCCGTCATCGCGCTCCTCGCGTACGGATCCTGGCGCATGCCGGCGGTGCAAGCGGCGATCGATGCCGCGCCGCCGGTCGCGGTCGGGCTGGTGCAAGGCAATATCGGCATCGAGCAGAAAGGCGACGTGGCGCTGTTCGACGTCAACCTGCAGTCCTACCGCGAGCTCTCCGAACCGCTGCAGGCGCAGGTCGACGTGCTCATCTGGCCGGAGTCGGTGGCGCAATCCTGGGTGGCGGCGGACGAGGCCGTGCTGCCCGCCAAGCATCATCCGTACGTCGGGGTGCCGACGTTTCTGATCTACGGCGGGCTGGCCTTCGAGTATCCGCCCGAGGGCGGGCGACCGCGGACCTTCAACAGCGCCTTTCTGGTCGACGGCGCCGGGCGCGTCTACGGGCGCTACGACAAGCACGTGCTCATCCCGTTCGGCGAATACATCCCGGGGGCCTCGCTCTTTCCCAGCCTCTACGAGCTCAGTCCGCAAACCGGACAGTTCACACCCGGGGCGCGCATCACCACCCTCGACGTGCCCGGGCGGCTGCGCCTGGGGCCGCTGATCTGTTACGAGGACGTGCCCGCCGGCATCGCCCGGGCGATGACCCGCCACGGCGCCGAGGCGCTGCTGACGCTGTTCAACGACGCCTGGTTCGGCGCCTCGATGGCGCCCTACCAGCACGAGGCGATCGCGCTCTGGCGGGCGGTCGAGAATCGCCGCTACTTCGTGCGCGTCGGCAACGCCGGCGTCAGCAGCGTCATCGATCCGTTCGGACGCGTCGTCGATCGCCTCGGCATGTTCACGGCCGAGACGTTGCGAGCAGAGATCCGCCCGCTGCAGATGACGACCGTCTACACGCGCGTCGGCGACCTGTTCGCCTTGCTCGTGGTGGCCCTGACAGCGGCCTGGCTCGCACGCCGGGCGCGCTCGTGAAGCCGTTCCGACTGGTCGCCTATTTCCATCAGTAACCCTGTAGCGCGGCGAAGCGCTCGCGGTGGAAGGCGGCATCGCCGAAGGTGATCTCGGCGCAGCGCGCGCGCTTGAGGAACAAGCCGATGTCGTGCTCGTCGGTCATGCCGATGCCGCCGTGCATCTGGATGCCCTCGTTGCCGACCAGCAGAAAGGTGTCGGCGCAGCGCGCCTTGGCGATCGACACGTACTCGGCGGCGCGCGGGTCGGCCTCGTCGAGCGCCATGGCGGCGGCCAGCGCCGCCGAGCGGCTGAGCTCGATCTCGGTGAACATCACCGCGGCGCGGTGCTTGAGGACCGGGAAGGAGCCGATCGGCACGCCGAACTGCTGGCGCGTCTTCAAGTAGTCCACGGTCATGGCGAAGGCCGCCTGCATGGACCCGAGCATCTCGGCGCACAGGCCGGCCGTGGCGCGGTCGATGACGTCGGCGAGCAGCGCGGCGCCGCCGCCGACAGGGCCGAGGACGTCGTCCGCCGTGACCTCTGCCTCGTCGAGCCGCACGATGGCGGCGTTGCGACCGTCGAGCAGCCACTGACGCGTCACCGCCACACCCGGCGCGCCGCGGTCGACGAGGAACAGCGTGATGCCGTCGCGCTCGCGCTCGGCCCCGGCGGTGCGGGCGCTGACGATCAGTCGGTCGGCGACGTGGCCGTCGAGCACCAGATACTTCTCGCCGCGCAGCCGCCAGCCGCCGGCCGAGCGCGCGGCGCGCGTCGCCACGCAGGCTACGTCATAGCGGCTGTGCCGTTCCTGATAGGCGACGGCCAGCAGCAGCTCGCCGCCGATCAGTGGCGGGAGGATCGCCGCGCGCTGCGCCGCGCTACCGCCGCGCCGCACGGCCGTGCCGCCCAATAGCACCGTCGAGAGGATCGGTTCGGGCAGGAGCCCGCGGCCGAATTCCTCCAGCACCAGGGCGAGCTCCTTGCACCCCAGGCCGAGCCCGCCGTCGGCCTCCGCGAACGGGATGCCGAGCCAGCCGAGCGCGGCGATCCGTCGCCAGAGATCGCGGCAGAACCCATCCGCGTCCTTGCCGTCGCGCAGGGTGCGGATGCGTTTGAGCGAGGAATGGTCGCGCACCAACGCCGCGGCGGAGTCGCGCAGCAGCCGCTGCTCGTCGGTCAGTGAGAATCGCATGTGGACCCCGCCGATCTCATCGCCCCCTTCCGCTCACCCTTCGACGAGCTCAGGGCGAGCGGAAGGAGGCGATAAGATCGGCGCGCGGTCGGAGCGAGCTCCGTTTGCCCAGGTGCGCGCATGCCCGCCTGTCAGTCCGGCAGGCCCAGCACGCGTTTGGCGATGATGTTGAGCTGAATCTCCGACGTCCCTCCCTCGATCGAGTTGGCGCGGGAGCGCAGCCAGGCGCGGGTCACCGCCAGCTCTTCGGGCTCGAAGCCGTCGCCCTCCCAGCCCAGGCCGTGCGGGCCGAGGATGGAGACCATCAGCTCGCGCCGCCGTTTGTTCAGCTCGGTGCCGTAGAACTTGAAGATCGAGGTCTCCGGACCCGGCGTGTGTCCGGTCTGGGCGGTGTCGCGCGCCCGCGCCAGGGTCCAGTCGAGACACCGCTGGTCCATCTCCACCTGGGCGAGGCGGTGGCGCACGGAGGCGTCGGCGAGCACGCCGTCGCGCAACCCGAGCACGTCGCGCGCCAACTGCACCGGCGAGCGCGCGGCGCCCTCGCCGCCGAGTCCCTTGCTCAGTTCGGCGATCATCGTGCGCTCGTGGCCGAGCAGGGCCTTGGCGACGCTCCAGCCCTTGTTGACCTCTCCGAGCACCTGCGTGCGCGGTACGCGCACGTGGTCGAGGAAGGTCTCACAGAAGGGGGAATAGCCGCTGATCAACTTGATGGGCTTCACGCTCACCCCCGGGCTCGCCATGTCCATCAGGATGAAGGTGATGCCCTCGTGCTTGGCGGCGGTGGGATCGGTACGCACGAGCAGGAACATCCAGTCGGCGCGGTCGGCGTACGAGGTCCACACCTTCTGTCCGGTGAGGAGGAAGTCGTCGCCGTCGATTACGGCGCGGGTTTGCAGACTGGCGAGGTCCGACCCCGCGCCGGGCTCGGAGTAGCCCTGACACCAGCGGATCTCGCCCCGCACGATGGGCGGGAGATGGGCGCGTTTCAACGCCTCGCTGCCCAGTTGCAGCACGGTCGGCCCGATCATCGTCAGGCCGAAGCCGACCAGCGGCGGGCGCAAGTGCAGCGCTCGCATCTCCTGCGCCAGCACGCGCGCTTCCTCGTCGCCGAGTCCGCCGCCGCCGTACAGCGTCGGCCAGGTCGGCGCCGTCCAGCCGCGCGCCGCCATGACGTCGAGCCACTGCTTCACCTCCGGATTGGGGTAGGAGGCCTGGCGGCCGCCCCAACACGGTTCCTCCTGCTCGGCGAGCGGGGTGAAGGCCGTCGGTGGGGCGTTGGCGAGCAGCCAGGCGCGGGTCTGCGCGCGAAAGCTCTCGAGATTCGCCATCGACTCCTCGCCTCCTGAGCGGCTGCTACAATCGCTGCACGATGTCAGCGACACTCGCCCCTGGGTGGGCACAGTGTCAACTGCCGCTACCCGGCTTGAAAATCCGCCTCGGCTCGGTAGGCAGGCGATCTCGACGCACGCCGCGACCAGCCATATTCACAGTCCCTACCCATGTTGATCGCAACCTGGAACGTCAATTCGCTGCGCGTTCGCCTGACGCACGTTCTCGACTGGCTCCGGGTCGTGCGGCCGGACGTGCTGGCGATGCAGGAGACCAAGTGCAGCGATGCCGAGTTTCCGGCCGCCGCGTTCGCCGCCGCCGGGTACCAGGTCTTGTCCAACGGGCAGAAGACCTACAACGGCGTGGCCACGGTATCGCGCGTCGCCGCGCTGGAAGCGGTGAGCGAGCTGCCCGGGCGCGACGATGCGCAGCGCCGGCTGCTGGCGGCGACGATCGACGGCGTCCGGGTGATCAACGTCTACGTGCCCAACGGCGAGCGGGTCGGCTCCGACAAGTACGCCTACAAGCTCGACTGGTTGGCGCGCTTGCACGCCTTCGTCGCCGCCGAGCTGCAGCGCCACGCGCGTCTCGTGTTGTTGGGCGATTTCAACATCGCGCCGGAGGCGCGCGATGTCTACGACCCGACGGCGTGGGAAGGCCAGGTGTTGTTCAGCGCCCCCGAACGCGCCGCCTTTCGGCAGTTCTTGGCGGCCGGCATGGTCGACAGCTTCCGCCTCTTCGCCCAGCCCGACCGGGCGTACAGCTGGTGGGACTATCGAATGGGCGCCTGGCGCCGCAATCACGGCCTGCGCATCGACCACGTGTTGCTCAGCCCCGCCCTCGGCGAGCGCTGCCGCGCCTGCCGCATCGACCCGGCACCGCGACGCTTGGAGCGCCCGTCCGATCACGCCCCGGTGGTTGCCGAGTTGGATCCCTGAACTGGAGGATCAATAAGTAAGGCTTAAGCAATTCGGAAGTGTAATTCCACGCGCCTTATGTTGCGCGAGGGCGGATCGCTTTTCTAAGATCGCCGACGCTGTATGTCACAAGTCTTCCATCGCTATACCAACGTGGTCGCTCGGGCCAGCATCGTCGGGGCGGCGTTGGCCGTCGCCGGCGGCCTGTTCATCCTCGACCGCTTGTTCCGCTCACCGTACACGACGCAGCAGGAGGTGGTGCGCGAGCAGCCGGTGCCATTCAGTCACAAGCACCACGTCGGCGAGCTGGGCATCGATTGTCGCTACTGTCACACCGCCGTGGAGGTGTCGGCCGAGGCCGGCTTCCCGCCGACCCAGACCTGCATGAATTGCCACTCGCAGATCTGGGCGCAAAGCCCGACGCTCGAGCCGGTGCGCGCCAGCTGGCGTTCGGGTGCGTCGATCGAGTGGGCGAAGGTCTACGACCTGCCCGACTACGTCTACTTCGACCATTCCGTGCACGTCGCCAAGGGCATCGGCTGCGTGAGCTGTCACGGCCGCATCGATCAGATGAACCTCACCTTCCAGAAGCCGACGTTGTTGATGGGATGGTGTCTGGACTGCCACCGCGATCCCGCGCCGCACGTGCGACCGCGCAGCGAGGTCTTCAACATGGAGTGGGAACCGCCGGCCGGACAGCCCGATCTGGCGGCGCAGTTGATGGCGGCCCATCAGGTCAACGGTCGGGAGGACTGCACCGCCTGCCATCGCTAGGCGGCCAGCACCGGGTGTCAGTGGTATGAGCATGGTCACGGATGAGCCGATGGGTACGCAACGGGGCGACAAGCCGCGTTCGGCCCTCCACCTGCCGGCGCTGCGCGCGCGCCTGGCGGCGCAGACGGGTCGCCACTACTGGCGCAGCCTCGATGAGCTGGCCGATACCG
Organism: uncultured Binatia bacterium (SeqCode); assembly: GCA_964475125.1. Classification (GTDB taxonomy): domain Bacteria; phylum Desulfobacterota; class Binatia; order HRBIN30; family CADEER01; genus CAYYWP01. Next base: position 7,643 of record CAYYWP010000103.1, read on the forward strand.
CCGAGTTCCGCCGCTTCGTCGAGGCGGAATTTCCCGATCAGACCCCCCACCTGCTCGATCCGGTCGCCCGTCGCACCTTCATCAAGCTCATGGGGGCGTCGTTGGCGTTGGCCGGCGTGAGCGGCTGCACGCGCCAACCGGAAGAGAAGGTCTTCCCCTACGTCAAGGCGCCCGAGTACATCGTGCCGGGCGAACCGCTGTACTTCGCCACCGCCATGCCGCTCGACGGGGTGGGCATGGGAGTGCTGGTCGAGAGCCACATGGGCCGGCCGACCAAGATCGAGGGCAATCCCGAGCACCCGGCCAGCCTCGGTGCCACCGACGTGCTGGCGCAGGCATCGGTGCTATCGCTGTACGATCCCGACCGTTCACAGGTGTTGCGCTACCTGGGTGAGGTGCAGACGTGGCGCAATTTCTCCGCCGCGCTCAGCCAGCTCCTGGCGGCACAGCAGGCGGGGCAGGGGGCCGGGCTGCGCATCCTCTCCGGGGCGATCACCTCGCCGACCCTGGCCGCGCAGCGGCGCGAGCTGCTGGCGAAGTTTCCCAAGGCGACCTGGCACCAGTACCAGCCGCTCAACCGCGACCACGCCTATGCCGCCACTCGTGCCGCCTTCGGCCGCCCGCTCGAGGTGCAGTATCGCCTCGACAAGGCGGATGTCATTCTGGCGCTCGACGCCGACTTCCTCGGCGGCGGTCCGGCCATGGTGCGCTCGGTGAAGGACTTCACTCGCCGGCGCCGGATCGAGCAGGTCGGCGAGGCGATGAATCGCCTCTACGTGGTCGAGACCACCACCACCAATACAGGAGCGGTTGCCGACCACCGGCTGCCCCTGCGCCCGGGGGCCGTGGCCGAGCTGGCGCTCGCCGTGGCGCGCGGCCTCGGCGTGCCGGGGCGCGCCCCGGTCGGCCTCGAGGCGCATCAGGCGTGGATCGCGGCGGTCGTACGCGATCTGCAGCAGCACCGCGGCACCAGCCTGGTGGTCGCGGGCGACGGCCAGCCCGCGGCCGTGCACCTGCTGGCCCATGCGATCAACCGCGTACTCGGCAACGAGGGGGCGACGGTCGTCTACACCGAGCCGGTGGTCGCCGACGCGGGCGATGAGACGCAATCGCTGCGCGACCTCGTCGCCGCGATGGCCGCCGGCCAGGTCGAGACCCTGGTCATGCTCGACATCAACCCGGTGTACGACGCGCCCGCCGATCTCGACTTCGCCACGCAGCTCGCCAAAGTCGGCACCCGCATCCACTACGGCCCGTATTACGACGAGACCGGCGAGCTGAGCCATTGGCACGTGCCGGCGGTGCACTACCTCGAGTCGTGGGGCGATGTGCGCGCCTTCGACGGCACGGTGACCATCCAGCAGCCACTCATCGCGCCCCTCTACGACGGCAAGGCCGCGTGCGAGCTATTGGCCGCCATGCTCGGGCAGCCCGAGGCCTCGGCGCACGACCTGGTGAGCGGGTACTGGCAGACACAGTGGACGAGCGGCGATGCCACCGCGCAATGGCGCAAGGCCGTGCACGATGGGGTCGTGCCCGGCACGGCGCTGGCCCCGGTCGCCGCCGCCTGGGTGACCAACCCGAGCACCTGGGGCCCGGAGATCCTGCCGCCGCCGGCCGAGACGGCCGGGATCGACGTGGTCTTTCGCGCCGACGCCGGCGTTTACGACGGCCGCTTCGCCAACAACGGCTGGCTGCAGGAAGTGGCGCGGCCGATGACGCGGCTCACCTGGGACAATCCGGCGCTGATCGCCCCGTCCACCGCCGCCCGCCTCGGCCTCGACGCCGGAGCGGTGGTCGAGGTGACGCTGCACGGCCGCGTGCTCGAGCTGCCGGTGTGGATTCAACCCGGTCACGCGCCCGACGCCATCACGCTCTTCCTCGGCTACGGCCGCCGCCGCGCCGGGCAGGTGGGTACCGGGGTGGGATTCGACACCTATCGGCTGCGCACCAGCGACCGGCCGTGGATTGCCAGCGGGGCATCGCTGGTCAAGCGCCACCGCCATCACGCGCTGGCGTGCACGCAGGACCACCACTCCATGCAGGGGCGCGAGCTGGTGCGGGTCGGCACCCTCGAGGAATTCCGCCAGAACCCGAAGTTCGCCCACACGCACAGCATGCGCGACAAGTCGATGTTCCCCGGCTTCACGTACGAGGGCTATGCCTGGGGCATGACCATCGATGTCGGCGCCTGCGTCGGTTGCAACGCCTGCGTCGTCGCCTGCCAGGCGGAGAACAACATCCCGGTGGTCGGCAAGGACCAGGTGGCGCGCGGGCGCGAGATGCAATGGATCCGCGTCGACCGCTACTTCGAGGGTGATCTCGACGCGCCGCGCACGGTCATGCAGCCCGTGCCGTGCATGCATTGCGAGCAGGCGCCGTGCGAAGGCGTCTGCCCGGTCAACGCCACCGTGCACGACAGCGAGGGCCTGAACGCGATGGTCTACAACCGCTGCGTCGGCACCCGCTACTGCTCGAACAACTGCCCGTACAAGGTCCGCCGCTTCAACTTCACGCTCTACAACGACCCGCAGACCGACGTGGAGAAGATGGTCTTCAACCCCGATGTCACGGTGCGCAGCCGCGGCGTGATGGAGAAGTGCACGTACTGCGTGCAGCGCATCAACTACGCGCGGATCCAGGCCAAGCGCGAGGACCGCGCGGTGCGCGACGGCGAAGTGCTCACCGCCTGCCAGCAGGTCTGCCCGGCCGAGGCCATCACCTTCGGCGACCTGAACGACGCGCAGAGCCGCGTCGCGGCGTACGCCAAGGATCCGCGCAACTACCGCCTACTGAACGACCTCGGCACGCTGCCGCGCACCACCTATCTGGCCGGCGTGCGCAACCCCAATCCGGAGCTGGCGAGGGCCTGATGGCTGTCCAGGAAGTCCGCCCGCGACCGCCGCTGATCGAGCCCGGTCACACCTATGGCTCGATCACCGACAAGATCAGCGATGCGGTGCTGGAGCGCAAGACCTCGCTGGGCTGGGTCTTCGGCTTCGCCATCGGCTTCTCGGGCTTGCAGCTGCTCGCCGTCTCGCTCGGCTACCTCTTCTACAAGGGCATCTACATCTGGGGGCTCAACGTCCCGGTCGGCTGGGGCTTCGACATCGTCAACTTCGTCTGGTGGATCGGCATCGGCCACGCCGGTACGCTGATCTCCGCCATCCTGCTGCTCTTCCGCCAGGCCTGGCGGACCTCGATCAACCGCTTCGCCGAGGCGATGACCATTTTCGCCGTCGCCTGCGCCGGCATCTTCCCGATCATTCACACCGGGCGCCCGTGGCTGGCCTATTGGCTGCTGCCCTACCCCAACTCGATGAACATGTGGCCGAACTTCCGCAGCCCGCTGATCTGGGACGTGTTCGCCGTCTCGACCTATGCGACGGTCTCGCTGCTGTTCTGGTTCGTCGGCCTCATCCCCGACCTGGCGACGCTGCGCGACCGCTCGCAGAGTCGGGTCGGGCGGGTGATCTACGGCCTGCTGGCGATGGGCTGGCGCGGCTCGGCGGAGCACTGGCAGCGCTACGAGACCGCCTACCTGCTGCTCGCCGCGCTCTCCACGCCGCTGGTGCTCTCGGTGCACAGCGTGGTGAGCTTCGACTTCGCGGTCAGCCAGGTGCCCGGCTGGCATGCCACCATCTTTCCGCCCTACTTCGTCGCCGGCGCGATCTTCGCCGGCTTCGCGATGGTGATGATCATCGCCATCCCGCTGCGCAAGTTCTACGAGCTGCAGGACTTCATCACCATGCGCCACTTCGACTACATGGCCCGCGTCATGCTGGCCACCGGTCTGGTGGTGGCCTACGGCTACCTGGTCGAGACGTTCATGGCCTTCTACAGCGGCAACATCTTCGAGCTGGCGCTGATGATGAACCGCTTCCGCGGCCCCTACGCGCCGCTCTATTGGGCCCTGATCCTCTGCAACGTGATGATCGTGCAGCTGCTCTGGTTCCGGCGCATCCGCGCCAGCCTGGGCTGGCTGTTCTTCATCTCCGTCGACGTCAGCATCGGCATGTGGCTGGAGCGTTTCGTCATCATCCCGATGAGCTTGTCGCGTGATTTCCTGCCTTCGTCGTGGGGCATGTACTACCCGACCTTCTGGGAGTTCGCGACCTTCTTCGGCTCGATCGGGCTGTTCACCACGCTGCTCTTCCTGTTCATCCGCCTGCTGCCGATGATCTCGATCGCCGAGATGCGCACCATGCTGCCCGAGGCCAAGGTGGCGAAGGACGGTGGGCACTGATGAGCGCTACCCACGCGCGCCGGCGCGACGACTCGCCCGTGCACGGATTGATGGCCGAGTTCCACACCGCCAGCGAGCTGGTGGCGGCGGCGCGGGCGGCGACGGCGGCCGGCTACCGGCGCTACGACTGCTACACGCCGTTCGCGGTCGAGGAGCTGCACGACGCCATGCCGCACCGCCACAATTGGCTGCCGACCCTGGTACTGGTGGGCGGCATCCTCGGCGGCCTCGGCGGGTTCGCGCTCTGCTACTGGACCTCGGTGATCGACTATCCGCTCAACGTCGCCGGCAAGCCGCTCAATAGTTGGCCGGCGTTTATCCCGGTGGTCTTCGAGTGCACGGTGCTCGCCGCCGCGCTGACCGCGGTGTTCGGCATGCTGGGTCTGAACGGGCTGCCGCTGCCCTACCATCCGGTGTTCAACGTGTCGCGCTTCGCCTTCAGCACGCGCGATCGCTTCTTCCTCTGCATCGAGGCGAGCGACCCGCAGTTCGATCTCGACGCGACCTGGGGATTCCTCTCGCGCCTCCATCCCGAACAGGTGTCGCAGGTGGAGCGCTGATGGCCACGCGGTGGGTTCGCCGCGCCATCGCGGCGGCGGTGCTGGCGACCGGACTGGTCGCCTGCCGGCAGGACATGCACAACCAGCCCAAGTACCAGGCCTTCGAGCGCAATCCGTTCTTCGAGGATCAACGCGCCTCCCGGCCGCTGGTGGCGGGCGTGGTGGCGCGCGGACACCTCAACGAAGACCCCGCTTTCTACCAGGGCAAGGCGGCGAGCGGGCTGGTGGCGACGAATCCGCTGCGGATGAGCCGCGAGGTCCTGCTGCGCGGACAGGAGCGCTACGACATCTACTGCTCGCCCTGTCACGATCGCACCGGCAGCGGCGAGGGGATGATCGTCCAGCGCGGCTACAAGCAGCCGCCGTCGTTCCACGACCCGCGCCTGCGCGCCGTGCCGGACGGCTATTTCTTCCAAGTCGCCAGCGACGGCTTCGGCACCATGCCGGGCTACGCGGCCCAGGTGCCGGCCGCCGACCGATGGGCCATCACCGCGTACATTCGCGCCCTGCAGCTCAGCCAGCACGCCACGCTGGCCGAGGTTCCGGAGGCGGAACGCGCCAAGCTCGGGGCGGGACGATGAACGGCGATCTGCACACCACCTTCTCGCTGCCCGCGGACCACATCCTGCACCGCAGCCCGCGCGCCTTGCTCGGGCTCGGCGTGCTGGGCCTGGCCATCGCCGGCGCCGGCGCCCTGGTCGACCGCAGCCAGTTTTTCCGCTCGTACCTCGTCGCCTTCATCTTCTGGAGCGGCCTCGGGTTGGGCTCGCTGGCGGTGGTGGCGATGAACCACGTCGCCGGCGGCCGCTGGAGCATCGTCATCCGCCGCGTCGGCGAGGCGGCGATGCGCACGCTGCCACTGATCGCGGTGCTCTTCGTGCCCATCCTGTTTGGCATGCACGACCTGTACGAATGGGCCGACCCCGCGCACGTGGCGCACGACGAAGTGCTGCAGCACAAGACCTGGTACCTCAACGTGTCGTTCTTCGTCGTGCGCGCCGCAATCTACTTCACCATCTGGCTCGTGCTCGCGGGCGTGTTGCTGCGCTGGTCGGCGGCGCAGGACGCCACGGGCGACCCCGCCTACGTGCGCAAGTTCCAGCTCTTCGGCTCGGCGGCGATCCTCATCTACGTCGTCACCGTGACCTTCGCCTCGGTCGACTGGATGATGTCGATCGAACCGCACTGGTATTCGACGATTTACGGCTTGTTGGTGATCGGCGGCCAGATCCTGAGCGCCTTCGCGCTGGCCATCGCCATTCTCGCCACGCTGGTGCGCCATGCCCCGGTGGCGGCGGTGGCGACCCCCGAGCGGTTTCACGACCTGGGCAAGTTGCTGTTCGCCTTCGTCATGCTCTACGCCTACTTCTCGCTCTCGCAGTTCCTCATCGTCTGGTCGGGGAACCTGCCGGAGGAGACGCCGTGGTATCTCAAGCGCATCGGTGGGGGCTGGCTGGTCTTGGCCATCGCCTTGCCGCTGTTCCATTTTTTCCTGCCGTTCTTCGTCTTGCTGTCGCGCCGCCTGAAGCGCAATCCGCGCCGCCTGTGCGTCGTCGCCGCGCTTCTCCTCTTCATGCGCCTGGCGGGCGACTACTGGATGATCATGCCGGCCTTCTCGCCCGGCGTGTTCACCCTGCACTGGATCGATGTCGCGGCCGTCGTCGGTGTCGGCGGTATCTGGATGGCCGCCTTTCTGTGGAATCTGCAGGGCCGCCCGGTGTTGCCGCTGCGCGATCCCGCCCTGCCGCTGGAGGCGTCGACATGAATCGCGGCACGCCCGACGCCCACGCCGAGCCCACCCACGAGCAACGCGACGTCAACCTGAAGCCCGTCGTCCTCTCGACGATCGGGCTGCTGATCGTCTTGGCGGTGACCTTCGGACTCATGGTGGGACTGTTCGATCTCTTCGCCTTCCAGGAGGCGCGTCTGAGCCCGCCGGCGAACCCCCTGGCGGTGGCCGAGGGGCGCCGCCTGCCGCCGGAGCCGCGCCTGCAGGCACACCCGCTGCGCGATTTGAAGGATCTGCGCCGCGCCGAGCGAGAGATTCTCGACTCCTACGCCTGGGTGGACAAGCACGCGGGCGTGGTGCGCATCCCGGTGGCGCGCGCCATCGAGCTGCTCGCGGCGCGCGCTGGCCAAGCGGAGGCGGCGGCGCGATGAGGCGATCGAGTCTCACCGGGCTGGCGTGCGCGGCGTTCCTGGCCGGCGCGCTGCCGGTGCGCGGCGCCTCCGACACGCGCCCGGCCGCCTTGCGCGACGTCGGCATCGACCAGCGCCTGAACCAGCCGCTGCCGCTCGACCTGCGCTTTCGCAACGAGGCCGGTGAGACGGTGACGCTCGGCAGCCTGCTGCGCGGCAAGCCGGTGATCCTGTCGCTGGTATATTACGAGTGCCCGATGCTGTGCACGTTGGTGTTGAACGGCCAGCTGAGCGCGATGAAGGGCCTGCCGTTCGACGCCGGCGACCAGTTCGACGTCATCACCGTGAGTTTCAATCCCGCCGACACGCCGGCGCTGGCGGCGCAGAAGAAGGCCACCTACCTCGACCAGTACCGGCGCCCCGGCGCCGAACGGGCGTGGCACTTCCTCACCGGCGACGAGGCGTCGATCAAGCGGCTCGCGGACGCGGTGGGCTTTCGCTACACCTACCTGGCGGACAAGCAGGAGTTCGCGCACGCGGCCGCCATCATGGTGGTCACCCCGAAGGGCGTGCTGGCGCGCTACTTCTACGGCGTCGAGTACGCGCCGCGCGATCTGAAGTTCGGCCTCATGGAGGCGGCGGAAGAGCGCATCGGATCGGCGGTCGATCAGCTGATGCTGTTCTGCTTCAGCTACGATCCCGCCACCGGCCGCTATTCCACCACCGTCCTCAACGGCGTGCGCCTCGGCGGCCTGCTCACCGTGGCCGGCTTCGCCAGCTTCTTCGTCTGGTCGCGCCGTCGCGAGCGCGCCGGGCATCCGGCGCCACCGCCCCCCGCCACGGCGGGCAGCCCGGTGTCGCTGCGCCAGTCGTGAGGCGATGATGCACGCCAACTTTCCGATCCTCCCCGAGCAGGCGTCGAGCATGGCGGCGCACGTCGACCACTTCTATTACTTCTTGGTCGCCGTGAGCCTGGTGTTCGGCCTGCTGATCAGCACCTTGCTGATCACCTTCGCGATCAAGTTTCGCCGCCGGCCGGGGAACATGGTCGGCCACCCGATCCACGGTTCGACGCTGCTCGAGGTGGGCTGGTCGGTGATCCCGTTCGGCATCGTCATGGTCATGTTCGTCTGGGGGGCCTGGCTGTTCTTCGGTCTGGCGCGGGCGCCGGATGACGCTCACGAAGTGTTCGTGGTCGGCAAGCAGTGGATGTGGAAGATCCAGCACATGGAGGGGCGGCGCGAGATCAACGAGCTGCACGTGCCGCTCGGCCAGTCGGTGAAGCTGACGATGACCTCCGAGGATGTCATTCACAGTTTCTACGTGCCGGCCTTTCGCACCAAGTTCGACGTCGTGCCCGGCCGCTACACGACGATGTGGTTCGAGCCGACCAAGGTGGGTGAGTTCCACATGTTCTGCGCCGAGTACTGCGGCACCGAGCACTCGGCAATGATCGGCAAGGTGGTGGTGATGTACCCGGCCGACTTTCAGACCTGGCTGTCGGAAGCGCCGCCGGTGCCCGGCGCGCCCGCCCTCGTCGTCG
>CAYYWP010000104.1:0-16092 GCA_964475125.1 uncultured Binatia bacterium (SeqCode)
TCGGCGGCATCCGCGGCTCGGCGCAGATGATCTCCTACGAGCTGGCCATGGGCCTGGCGCTGGTGGCGATGATCATGACCTACGGCACCGTCGATCTGCAGGCGATGTGCCGCGCCCAGGGCGGAACGATCCTTGGCGTGATCCCCAACTGGGGCATCTTCCACCAGCCGCTGGCGTTCCTGATCTTCATGGTGGCCGGCATCGCCGAGAGCAAGCGCGTGCCGTTCGACCTGCCGGAGTCGGAGTCCGAGCTCGTCTGCGGCTACTTCACCGAGTACTCGGGCACCAAGCACCTGATGTTCTTCATGACCGACTTCGTCGAGGTGATCATCGTCGCGGCGCTGATCACCGTCTTGTTCCTCGGCGGCTGGCACGTGCCGTTCCTCGAGCGCGACGGCTTCCACTTCGGCGAGACGGTCATCGCCCTGCCGCAGATCGTCGTCGCCATCCTGCAGGTGCTGTCCTACATGGTGAAGACCCTCATCCTCTGCTGGCTGCAGATCATGCTGCGCTGGACCCTGCCGCGCTTCCGCTACGACCAGCTCATGCGCCTGGGCTGGGTCGGCCTGCTGCCGCTCGGGTTCCTCAACGCCATCCTCACTGCGGCGGTGATCCTCGCCGTCGGCGGATCGTAAGCATGCCGATCTGGTTGTTCGTTCCGCTGGCCGCGCTGGTGTTGGTGGCGGCCCTCGGCGTGGTGCTGAACCGCCATCCGGTGCGCAGCGCCATGAGCCTGGTGGCGACGCTGTTCCTGCTCGCCGTGTTCTTCGTTTTCCTCGATGCCGACTTCGTCGCCGCCCTGCAGATCATCGTCTACGCCGGCGCGATCATGGTCGTGTTCCTGTTCGTCATCATGCTCCTCAACCTCGCCGACGACGCCCCGCAGCGCCAGCGCGCCGCCTGGCAAGCCACCACCGTGTTCACCGCTTCGCTGTTCGCGCTCGGGGTGCTCTACCTGCTCAAGCGCGGTGGGGCGCTGGTGCCCGGCGCCGGCATGGCCGCGGCGCCGCCGGCCGACTTCGGTTCGGTGCGTTCGGTCGCCGTCAGTTTGTTCACCACCTACCTGCTGCCGTTCGAGATCACCGGCCTGCTGATGCTGGCGGCGGTGATCGGCGCGGTGGTGCTGGCGAAGAAGAAGCTCGCATGACCGCGGCGACGCCGATCGGCTACTACGTGGCGCTCAGCGCCCTGCTCTTCGCCATCGGCGTCGTCGGGGTGCTGCTGCGCCGCAACGCCATCGTCATCTTCATGTGCATCGAGCTGATGCTCAACGCCGCCAACCTGGCGTTCGTCGCCTTCGCCCGCCAGCTGCAGGCCATCGACGGACAGGTGATCGTGTTCTTCGTCATGACCGTCGCCGCCGCCGAGGCCGCGGTCGGCCTGGCGATCATCATCGCCGTCTTCCGCCACCGCCAGACTGTCAACGCCGACGATCTGCGCGTGCTGCGCTGGTAGATCCCCGGCCGCCATGCCGCCCACCGACGTCTCCTGGCTCGCCCTGCTGCCCGGCATGATCGTCACCGCCGCGGCGGTGCTGGCGCTGCTGGCCGATCTGTCGACCGCCGGTCCGGATCGCGAAGGGCTCGGCTGGATCGGCATCCTCGGCCTCGGCGCCGCCGCCCTCGCCGCCGCCCTGTCGTGGAACGCCGGCGCCATCGGCTTCGGCGGCACCTTTGCGCTCGATCGCTTTGCGATCTTCGTCACCGTCGTGCTGTGCCTCAGCGCCATCCTCACCCTGCTGATGTCGATGGACTACCTGGCCTCGACCGACATCGAGGGCGGCGAATACTACGTGCAACTGCTGCTCGCCGTGCTCGGCATGATGATCATGGTACAGGCCAACGACCTGATCGTCCTCTTTCTGGGCCTCGAGCTGATGTCGATCTCGGTGTACGTGCTGGCCGGGATCTGGCGCCCCGAGCTGCGGTCCTCGGAAGCGGCCCTCAAGTACTTCCTGCTCGGCGCCTTCGCCTCCGGCTTCCTGTTGTTCGGCATCAGCCTGGCCTACGGCACGTTCGGCACCACCGGGCTCGCCCGCATCGCTGCGCAGGTCGGCGGCCTCTCGCCCGAGTTGCGCCCGATGGCGCTGGCGGCGACGGCGCTGCTGCTGATCGGCTTCGCCTTCAAGGTCGCGGCGGTGCCCTTCCACTCCTGGGCCCCCGACGTCTACGAGGGCGCGCCGACCTCGGTGACGGCGCTCATGGCGGTCGGCGTCAAGGCCGCCGCCTTCGCCGCCTTCGTGCGCGTGTTCAGCCACGCCCTGGAGCCGCTGGCGGTCGATTGGTCGATGCTGGTCTGGGTCCTGGCGGTGCTGAGCATGACGATCGGCAACGCCGCCGCGCTGGTGCAGCGCAACATCAAGCGCATGCTGGCATACTCCAGCATCGCCCACGCCGGCTACCTGCTGGTCGGCCTGACCGCCGCCGACGCCAGTGGCGCCGCCGCGATCCTCTTCGGCCTGGTCGTGTACGCCGTCATGACCCTCGGCGCCTTCGCGGTGGTGATCGCCATCGGGCGCCGCGGCGAGCCGAACGAAGACATCGCCGATTACGCTGGACTGGGCTTCCGCTACCCGTTCCTCGGCTTCTGCATGACCGTGTTCATGCTCTCGCTCGGCGGCATCCCGCTCTTCGCCGGCTTCATCGGCAAGTTCGTGCTCTTCGGCGCCGCCATCCGGCAGGGCTACGTCTGGCTGGTCGTCATCGCGGCGCTGAACAGCGTCGTCTCGATCTACTACTACCTGGGCGTGCCGGTGCAGATGTACATGGGCGAGGGCACTCGCACCGTGCAAGGCACGGCGCGCCGCCCCTACCTGATGGCGACCCTGCTGGTGACCAGCATCATGACCATCGCCCTCGGCATCTTCCCGCCGTGGGCGCTGTCCCTGGCCGCCGACGCGGTGCGCGCCCTCGGCGCCTGAGCGGCGCGCGGCCCCGCCGCCCATCGACGCGCGCGCGCTCCGGGTGCGGACAGTCGGCCGGACGCGCAGTCGCACCGAACATCGAGCTGCCGGTGCGCAAACGGATCAAGGACGGGTGAGCAGACGCGGCACGGCTGTGATGGACGTGCGGTATTTATCCCGGAGAGATTCCAGTCGTAAAGGTCGGGCTCGGAGATCAGCCACCGCACGGCCAAGGCGGTCCCGCGCTTGCCGAACCGATGGTTGGCCGCTCGCTCGCGGCGGCCATCGAACGCCCCCGGCTCCGGGGCGGTACACCGACTGCCCGCGCGACCCCCCGGACCCACCTCAACCGGTCAGGCCGGCGACGAAGCTGGCGCCGCGTTCCATGGCGGCGATGATGGCGCGGGCGGCGGCGACCGGATCCGACGCGTCGCGGATGGGGCTGCCGACGACCAGGTAGTTGGCGCCGGCGCGCACCGCGGCCTCGGGGGTCATGACGCGCTTCTGATCGTCGAGGGCGCCCTTGGGCGGGCGGATGCCGGGGGTGACGATGAGGAAGCGGCGCCCGCACTCGCGGCGGATGCGCGCCACCTCGTGCGGCGAGGCGACGACGCCGTCCATGCCGGCCTCGAGCGCCAGCTTGGCGAGGCGCACGACCTGGCTCTCGACGCCACTGCGCACGCCGAGGCGCTTGAGATCGTCCTGATTGAGACTGGTGAGCACGGTGACGGCCAGGAGCTTCGGCCGCACGACGTGCTCGGTGCGCGACACCTTGTTCACCTCGGCGATGGTCTGGCGCATCATCGCCACGCTGCCCGAGGCGTGCACGTCGAACATCCGCACGCCGAGCCGCGTCGCCTCCGCGCCCGCCTTGGCGACCGTGCGCGGGATGTCGTGAAACTTGAGATCGAGAAAGACATCGCCGCCACGGGCCTTGATCTGGCGGATGATGTCGGGGCCGGCGTGCAGGAACAGTTGCTTGCCGACCTTGAACAGCCCGACCTCCTCGCGCAGCAGGTCGACGAGGCGCAGGGCTTCGCGCTCCGAGGCGACATCGAGGGCGAAGATCAGCCGCGACTGCATCTGCCCCGGCGGCATGCCGAGCAGCGACAGGACGCCCACGCGAGCTAGCCCTCACCGACCAGGGCCGCGACGCGCGCCGCCGCGTCTGCCAGCGGCAGGTCCTCCGCCTGCGCGCTGTGCCGCGGTTTGAATTCGGCCGCACCGCGCGTCAGCCCCTTGGGCCCCACGGTCAACCGAAACGGCAGGCCGATCAGGTCCGCATCCTTGAACTTGACGCCGGGTCGTTCCTCGCGGTCGTCGTACAGCACCTCGACCCCGGCGGTCTGCAGCTCGTGGTAGAGGCGCTCCGCCGCCGCGCCCTGCGCCGCGTCCTTCGGGTTGACGGCCACCAGGTGCACGTGCGCCGGCGCCAGCGCCAGCGGCCAGATGATGCCATGCTCGTCGTGGTGCTGCTCGATCGCCGCCGCCACAGTGCGCGTGATGCCGATGCCGTAGCAGCCCATCTCCATGACCTGCTCCTGGCCGCCGGCATCGAGATAGGTCGCGCCCATCGCCCGGCTGTACTTGGTGCCGAGGTAGAACACCTGGCCGACCTCGATGCCGCGATGGCCTTCGTAGACCCCATCCGGACAGCGCGCGCAGGGGTCGCCGGGCACGGCGGTGCGCAAGTCGCCATAGGTCAGGTCGGGCAGATCGCGCGCCGGCGCGAGGTTGACCATGTGCTGGTCGGTCTCGTTCGCCCCCACCACCGCCCCGGTGATGCCGCGCAGGGCCTGGTCGGCGATCATCCGCACCGGCAGGCCGAGGGGGCCGGCAAAGCCGACCGCCGCGCCGGTGGCCGACTCGACCGTCGCCGCATCGGCCATCGCTACCCAGGGGACGCCGAGAGCGCGCTGCAGCTTGGCCTCGCTGAGCGAGTGATCGCCGCGCACCAGCGCCGCCACCGGCTCGCCGGCGTCGGTGACGTAGAGCAACGTCTTGATGAAGCGCTCCGGCGGCAGGCCGAGGAAGACGCTGACGTCCTCGATGGTGCGCTGGTCGGGGGTGGCCACCTTGCGCACCGGCTGCAAATGTTCGGCGTGCACGGGCGGGGGCACGGCGGCGATCTCCGCCTGTTCGACGTTAGCGGCGTAGCCGCAGCGCGCACAGCTCACCAGCGCGTCCTCACCCGACTCGGCCAACACGTGGAACTCGTGCGAGAGCGAGCCGCCAATGGCTCCGGTCGCGGCCTCGACCGGGCGGAAGGTCAGCCCGCAGCGCGTGAAGATGCGCCCGTACGCCGCCGACATGACGTGGTACTCACGCTGGCAGTCGGCGTAGTCGACGTGGAAGGAATAGGCATCCTTCATCACGAACTCGCGCCCGCGCATGAGGCCGAAACGCGGCCGGATCTCGTCGCGAAACTTGCTCTGTACTTGATAGAGGGTGAGCGGCAGGTCGCGATACGAGCGCACCTCGCGGCGCACGATGTCGGTGACCACCTCCTCGTGCGTGGGGCCGAAGCAGAAGTCGCGCTCGTGGCGATCCTGGAAGCGCAGCAGCTCCTTGCCGTAGTGATCCCAGCGACCGGTCTCGCGCCACAGCTCGGCCGGGCACACCGCCGGCATGAGGATCTCCTGCGCGCCGGTGCGGTCCATCTCTTCGCGCACGATGCGCTCGACCTTGCGCACCGCCCGCAGTCCGAGCGGCAGCAGGTCGTAGATGCCGCGCGCCACCTGGCGCAGCATGCCGGCCCGCACCATCAACCTGTGGCTCACCACCTCGGCGTCGGCGGGGTTTTCCTTCAGGGTCGGGATGAGTGAACGGCTGTAGCGCATGGATCGGCGGACCCTATCAGAAACGGCCGTGCGCGACGAGCTGTAGCCGCGGGACCTGTGCCCACCGGCGACGCAGCGCGGCGCCGGGTAGTTGCGGAGGCCGCGGCGCGAGACAACCAATGGCGCCGCGTCACGGCGACCGCAAGTTGTTGCCGCGCCCCTCCCCTCCGGGCAGCGCGTTCGCGCCGCCGGCGGGCACAGGTCCCGCGGCGACAGCTCGTCGCGCACGGGGGAGCCCCGGCGGGAGACAGCCGATCGCACATCGTCACGGCGATCCGCAGTGTCGCCAACCTCGCTCAGCGCACGAAACGCGCGCGCTGCGGCTTACTCGGCCGCATCGAGCATCGGGCGCCGGCGCAGGACCACGCCGTCGCGATCGAAGATGCCGAGCGACCACTGCACGATCGGGCCGATGCCGAAGGCGAACACCAGCGTCCCGGCGCCGACCGTGCCGCCGAGCAACCAACCCACCACCAGTACGCTGACCTCGATGCTGGTGCGCACGACGGCGATCGACCAGCCGAAGCGCCGGTGCAAGCCGGTCATCAACCCATCGCGCGGCCCGGGACCGAGATCCGCCGAGAGGTAGAGCCCCGAGGCGATGCCGATCAGCACCACGCCGACGAGCATCATGCCGACGCGCGCCACCAAGGCGCCGGGCGGCGGCACGACGTGCACGGCCAGGTTCGTCACCGAGCCCACGACGGCGATGTTGAACAGCGTGCCGATGCCCGGTCGCTGCCGGAGCGGAAACCAGAGCAGCAGCACGACGATGCCGACCAGGATGCTGACCGTGCCGAGCGCCAGGCCGCTCTGCCGGCCGAGCCCTTGATGAAACGCCTCCCACGGCCCGAGGCCGAGGCCGGCTTGCGCCATCAGCCCGATCGCCACGCCGAAGACGCAGAGGCCGATCAAGAGGGACGGCAAGCGGTGGCGCAACGCGCGGGCCATCGACCACCGGCTGCCAGAGGGAAGGCGCCCTGACAAGCCAACCAGGCGCCCGAACCGTTTCACGCTCGTCGCCGTCGCGCCGGTGCCAGTAACTTTGACTTGCGGCCGACCGTTGGTATAGTCCGCGCCGCGTGACTCGCAGCGGGTCACGCATGACTCAGATGGGTGCTCGCGTCGTCGTCATCATCCCCGCACGCTACGAGTCTACCCGTCTCCCCGGAAAACCACTCGCCGATCTCAACGGCCAACCCATGATCCAGCGCGTCTACGAGCGCGCCGCGCGCGCCCCCGGCATCGAGCGCGTGCTCGTCGCCACCGACGATGCGCGCATCCGCACGGCGGTGCAGGGCTTCGGCGGCGAGGTGGTGATGACGCGCGCCGACCATCGCTCCGGCACCGACCGCATCGCCGAGGTGGCGGCGGGGCTCGACGCCGAGGTGATCGTCAACGTGCAGGGCGATCTGCCGCTGCTCGACCCGGCCATGGTCGCGGCCGCCGCGGCACCACTCGGTGCCGACGCGGGGCTGCCGATGGCGACGATCAAGACGCCGCTGCACAGCCGCGCCGAGCGCGACGATCCGAACGTGGTAAAGGTCGTCACCGACCGCCAGGGCTACGCCCTCTACTTCTCGCGCAGCCCGATCCCGCACCGGCGCGGCGGCGCGGGCGACGGCGAATTGGGCGACAAGCACATCGGGCTGTACGTCTATCGGCGCGACTTTCTGCTCGCCTTCGCCCAGCTCGCGCCGACGCCGCTCGAGCAAGCCGAGCGGCTCGAACAACTGCGCGCCTTGGAATGGGGCTTCCGGATCAAGGTCACTCATGTGGACAGTGCGTCGATCGAGGTCGACACACCGCGCGATCTCGAGCGCGCACGGGCGGCGTTGACGACAGCGGCGCCGGGCTGAGCGGGGGGGGCATGCCGAACGACCTGAAGCGCACCAAGTTCATCTTCGTCACCGGGGGCGTGGTGTCCTCGCTCGGCAAGGGGCTCGCCTCGGCCTCGATCGGCGCGCTGCTCGAGAGTCGCGGGCTGAAGGTGTCGATCCTCAAGATGGATCCCTACATCAACGTCGACCCCGGCACGATGAGCCCGTTCCAGCATGGCGAGGTGTTCGTCACCGACGACGGCGCCGAGACCGATCTCGACCTCGGCCACTACGAGCGCTTCCTCTCGACCCGCATGAGCCAGAAGAACAACTTCACCACCGGGCAGGTGTACGATGCGGTGATCAGCCGCGAGCGCCGCGGCGACTACCTCGGCGGCACGGTGCAGGTCATTCCGCACATCACCGACGAGATCAAAGGCCGCATCCTCGCCGCCGCCGATGGCGTCGACGTGCTGATCGGCGAGGTCGGCGGCACGGTCGGCGACATCGAGAGCCTGCCCTTCCTCGAGGCCATCCGGCAGTTCCGCTGGGACCGCGGGCGCGACAACGTCCTCTACGTGCACCTCACCCTGGTGCCCTACATCGCCGCCGCCGGCGAGGTGAAGACCAAGCCGACCCAGCACAGCGTCAAGGAGCTCACCGGCCTCGGCATCCAGCCCGACATCCTGCTCTGCCGCACCGAGCGCGCGCTGGAGGGGAAGATCAAGGCGAAGATCGCCCATTTCTGCAACGTCGACGAGAACGCGGTGATCGCGGCACGCGATGTCGACTGCATCTACGACGTGCCGCTGCTGCTGCATGAGGAGGGGCTCGACGAGCGCCTGGTGGAGAAGCTCAACATGTGGACCGGCGCGCCGAACCTGCAGAAGTGGCAGAAGTGCGTGCAGACGATCCGCGCCGCGCGCGAAAGCGTGCGCATCGCCGTGGTCGGCAAGTACGTCGACCTCACCGATTCCTACAAGAGCTTGAACGAAGCCCTGGCGCACGGCGGCTACGCCAACGAGTGCCGCGTCGAGCTGAGCTTCGTCGACTCGGAGAAGATCCTCAGCGAGGGCCTGCCCGAGGCGCTCACCGCGGCCGACGCCGTGCTCGTGCCCATGGGCTTCGGCCCGCGCGGCACCGAGGGCAAGGTCGAGGCCGTGCGCTACGCCCGCGAGGAGCGGGTGCCGTTCTTCGGCATCTGCTTCGGCATGCAGATGGCCGTGATCGAGTACGCGCGCAACGTCTGCGGCCTCGCCGGCGCGAACTCCACCGAGGTCGACGAGCGCACGGCGCATCCGGTCATCCACCTCATGCACGACCAGCACATGGTCACCCGCAAGGGCGGCACCATGCGGCTCGGCGCCTACCCGTGCGTGCTGAGCGAGCACTCGCTGGCGGCGCGCCTGTACGGCAAGCGCAAGATCAGCGAGCGGCATCGCCACCGCTACGAA
This sequence comes from uncultured Binatia bacterium (SeqCode), assembly GCA_964475125.1. GTDB lineage: Bacteria > Desulfobacterota > Binatia > HRBIN30 > CADEER01 > CAYYWP01. The sequence continues at coordinate 9,017 of CAYYWP010000104.1, forward strand.
TTCAACAACGCCTACCGCGATCAGCTGGCCCGCGCCGGTCTGGTGCTGAGTGGCGTCTCCCCGGACGACTCGTTGGTGGAAATCGTCGAGCTGACCGACCATCCGTGGTTCCTCGGCTGCCAGTTCCACCCCGAGTTCAAGTCGCGCCCGTTCGATTGCCACCCGCTGTTCAAGGGGTTCATCCGCGCCGCGTTGCACCGCAAGCTGACCGTGCATCAGACGCCGCTGCTGACGGCGGCGCGCGCCGTGGTGCATTGAGTTCCGCTTATCGCGGATCGCCTATCGCGTATCGCCTGAGGTCGATCGGTGTTCATCCGTTGCGCTCCGCTCCACGTCGAGACTCGGTGGTGCGTCTCCGCTCGCCCGTTGGGGCTGCTCGAGCGCCTGCATCTGGCGCAGACGATAGGCGATGAGCGATTCGCGATAGGCGAGCTGTGCGCATGCGACGCGAGGTGACCGTCGGCGCGGTGCGCCTCGGCGGCGACCGGCCCCTGGCGTTCATCGGCGGCCCCTGCGTGATCGAGGGGCGGGACAGCGCGCTGCGCCACGCCGTCGCGCTGCAGGCCATCGCGACACGCCTGGGGATGCCGTTCATCTACAAGTCGTCGTTCGACAAGGCCAATCGCACCTCGCTCACGGCGCCGCGCGGCCCCGGGCTGGAGGAAGGGCTCGAGATCCTCGCCGCGGTGAAGCGCGAGACCGGCGTGGCGGTGGTGACCGACGTGCACGAGGCGGCGCAGGCGCCGGCCGTGGCGGAGGTGGCCGATCTTCTCCAGACCCCCGCCTTCCTCTGCCGGCAGACCGACTTCCTGCTCGCCGTGGCGCGCACCGGCAAGTTCCTGGCGCCGTGGGATGTCGGCCCGCTGCTCGACAAGGTGGCCTCGACCGGCAACCACCAGCTGCTCATCACCGAGCGCGGCGTCAGCTTCGGCTACAACAACCTGGTCGCCGACATGCGCAGCCTCGCCGTCATCGCCGAGCTCGGCTATCCGGTCGTCTTCGACGCCGGCCACAGCGTGCAGTTGCCCGGCGGGCAGGGATCGGCCTCTGGCGGCCAGCGCCAGTTCATCCGCCCGCTGGCGCGCGCCGCCGTCGCCGTCGGGGTCGACGCCATCTTCCTCGAGACCCACGAAGATCCCGATCGCGCCCTGAGCGACGGCCCCAACTCCTATCCGCTCGCCGAGCTGCCGGCGCTGCTCAGCGAGCTGGTGCGCCTCGATGCCGTTGCCTCGTAAGGCCAACCGCGCCCCACGCGCCCGCCGCCCCGCCGACAGCGAGGCACTGAAACGCGCCCGGCGCGTGCTCGCCATCGAGATCGCGGCGCTGGAAGCGGTGCGCGAGCGCCTCGACGAGCGCTTCGACCGCGCCGTGGCTCTCTTAGCCGGCTGCCGTGGCAAGGTCGTGGTGACCGGCATCGGCAAGTCCGGCCTCATCTGCCGCAAGATCGCCGCCACCTTGGCCAGTACGGGCACGCCGGCGAGCTTTCTGCACGCCAGCGAGGCGGTGCACGGCGACTTCGGCATCGTCGGCAAGGACGACGTGGTATTGGCGCTGTCGCACAGCGGCGAGGTCGACGAGGTCGTGCGCCTGCTGCCGATCTTCAAGCGCCACGATCTGCCGCTGATCGCCGTCACCGGCGCGCCGCAGTCGACACTGGCGCGGGCCGCCGACGTGGTGCTCGACGCCAGCGTGCCCGAAGAGGCCTGCCCGCTGGGCCTGGCGCCCACCGCCAGCACCACGGCGGCGCTGGCCCTGGGCGACGCCTTGGCCGTGGCGCTGCTCGAGCGCAACGGCTTCACCGAGGGGGACTTCGGCGCCTTGCACCCCGCCGGCAGCCTCGGCCGGCGGCTGCTCAAGGTCAGCGACCTGATGCACCGCGGCGACGCCATGCCGTTGGTGCGGGTCGATGCCGCGCTCGGCGAAACGGTGGCCGAGATCTCCCGCCAGCGCCTCGGCGTCACGGGCGTGATCGACACCCGCGGCGCACTGGTCGGCGTGATCACCGACGGCGACCTGCGCCGTGGGCTCGCACGCACCGCGGACATCCGCCGTCTCGCCGCTGCCGACTTAATGACGACCGACCCGAAGACGATCGCCGGCGAGGCGCTGGCGGCACGCGCGCTGGCCGAGATGGAACGCTACAGCATCACCTCGCTGTTCGTTCTGGCCGCGGAGTCGCGGCAGCCGCTGGGGATCATCCACCTCCACGACATCCTCAAAGCGGGCGTCACGTGACCCCGCTCGCCCCGGGCGGAACGGCGGACCCGGCGGCCGAGGCGAGTGACCAGCGCGGGGATCCGCGCCCTCCCGGCGCACGACCGGCGCGCCGCCGGGGCGTGCGGCGCCGGATCTACAAGCGCTGGCCGGCGCTGCGCCGCTTCGTGCGCCGGCGCAAGGACGCGCTGACCTATCACCTGGCGCGCCTGGCGATCTGGATCCCGCGTCAGATCGGGCTCGCGCGCGCCCTTCGGCTCGCCGATCGGCTCGGCGACCTCTGCTACCTGGCGCTGCCGGGGACGCGGCGCCTGGCGCTCGAGCACCTCGGCATCGCCTTCGGCGATCAGATGCCCGAGCGCGAGCGGCGCCAGATCGTGCGCGCCTGCTTGCGCAACTGGGCGCGCTGCTTCGTCGAGGTGGCGAAGATGGAAGACATCCGCGCCCGCTTCGACGACTATGTCGAGGTCAGTGGCTGGGACAATGTCGAAGCCGTCCGGGCGCAGGGCAAGGGCGCGTTGGTCATCACCGGTCACATCGGCAACTGGGAGCTCATGGCCGCCTACGCGGCCAGAACCGGGGTGGCGGTCGCCGCCATCGCGCGGCGCCTCAACGAGCCACGCCTCAACCAGTTGCTGGTCGATTTCCGCCTCGCCAACGGCATCCAGCCGATCCTGCGCGAAAGCCCGACCGCGAGCCGGGAGATCATCAGCTTCGTGCGCCAAGGCGGTTTCCTCGCCTTCCTCATCGACCAGGACATCCTGACGCCGTCAATCTCGGTGCCGTTCTTCGGCCGCCCGGCGCGCACCCCGGCGGCTGCCGCCATCCTGGCCGTGCGCCGCAACTTGGCGTTGCTTCCGGCCTTCGCCCAACGCCGCCCAACTGGTGGCCATCGCTTCATTTTCCTGCCGGCATTGTACGCGCCGGCCGAGGGTGATCGGCGCCAGGCCATCGTCGAGCTGACCCGGCAGCTCAACCGGTTACTCGAGGCGCACATCCGCGCCAACCCCACCGAGTGGGCCTGGTGGCACCGGCGCTGGCGGCGCCCGCCCAATCCCGACCTTGATCTGGATGCGGAGAACAGCTAGCAGAATTCTGTTCTGCGTCTGCTTGGAGGAAGTGCATGCCCGCTCCGGATCCCCGCGTCATCGAGCTACTGAGCTACTATCGGGATGCGGAGTTGCACGGAACGGCGCTGCTGCTGCGCCTCGTCAAGCTCCTCGACGACCCCGATGCGCAGGTCAAGCTGTCGCTGCACCTGCACGAGGAGACCCGCCACGCCTGGCTGTGGACGAAGCGCATCCACGATCTGGGCGGCGAGCCGCTGCGCATCGCCGACGGTTACCAGACGCGCATCGGACTGCGTACCGTGCCGCGCTCGCTGATCGACTTGCTGGCCTTGACGGTGGTGGTCGAGGAACGCTCGTTCAAACGCTACCAGGAGCACGCGGCGCGCCCTGATACCGACGAGGCGACGCTGGCGATCCTCAAGGAGGCCACGCAGGACGAGAAGTGGCACATCTCCTGGATTCGCCAGAAGCTCTTCGACCTGGCGCGCGCCGAGGGCGACGAAGGCCGTGCGACCGCCGCGCTGGAGAAATACGGGCGCATGGAAGCCGAGGTCTACTCGGAGCTGAAGGCGAAGGAAATCGCCGCCTTCGGCGATGTGGTCGCCTGACGGGGACCCCGCAACCCGTGGCGCGTCTGCCGTCTTCGCGGCGCGGCGTCGCGCCGTGCCACGCCGTCCCACCGAAGCTAGCGTTGATTGGACGAGAGAAATTCAACCCGGCGGCGCGGAAGCCGCAGAGAACGCCGAGCACGAGGGGCTACGGAGCGAATCCCAAACCCAATTGACGATGACGATGAGTCAGCGCTCGAAACTCATGCACGCTGTCTCTGTGCCCTCTACCGTACTCCGGGTCTCCGCGTTGAGGTTGTTGTCAGCTTAAGGCTAGCCGCGGCGTGCACGCCCCAACGGACGCGGTCCCGCCGCCTGATCCGGCCAGTGGGCCGACCGATCCATCCGCGGCCCGCGCCCCGCGTCTGGCGGACTGGATCGAGTATGTGCTCGTCCGTGGCACGATGGGCCTCTTCGCCCGCCTGCCGCGAGGCATGGCGCTGGGCATCGGCGCCGCATTGGGCGAGATCTGCTGCCTGCTCTACCGCCGCGGCCGCGCCATTGCGCTGCTGAATCTGGCCATCGCCTTTCCCCAGCGCAGCACCCGAGAACACCGCGCCATTCTCCGCGCCTCCGCGCGCAACCTCGGCCGCATGGGCGCGGAGATGTGCCACCTGCGGGATCTCTCGCCGGCGACCATCGGGCGCTACGTCACGGCCGAAGACGACGCCACCTGGCAGACGGCGCTCACCGCCGCCGCCGCGCACGGCGCGGTCATCCTCACCGCACACCTCGGCAACTTCGAGCTCCTGGCCCATGCCCACGGCCTGCTCGGCCACCCCATCACGCTCGTCCACCGACCGATGCGCAACAGGCTGGTCGACGGCATCATCATGGCCCTGCGCGCTCGTGCCGGTACGGTCTCGTTGGCGAAGAAGGACGCGGCGCGTGCGGCGCTGCGGGCGCTGCACCAGCGCCAGATCGTCGCCATCCCGGCCGATCAGAACCAGACGCGCCGCTACGGCGTGTTCGTCGATCTCTTCGGCTTGCCCGCCTGCACGACCCCGGGGCCGGCACGCCTGGCGATGCTGAGCCGCGCCCCGCTGTTGCCGGTCTTCCTCATCCGCCAAGGCGAGACCGACCAACACCGTATCGTCGTCCTGCCGGCGATCGATCCGGTGCGCACCGGGGATCGCGAGGCGGACGTGATCGCCACCACCCAGCGCTGCACGGCGGTGATCGAAGACATGCTGCGCCGCTATCCCGAACAGTGGATCTGGTTCCACAAGCGCTGGAACACCCGCCCGCGCGGCGCAGCGCGGATCTATCAAGCCCACCTGCGCCCTCGATAGGGTTGGCTGAATCGGCACCGGGCCGGTATCGGCATCGAAACGCGCATGCGCTTCGCACCACGGTCCACTGGGTCCACTGGACGCCTACCGAGCCGCCATCGAATCTCGCCCGGCGCGGCCATATGCCTGGGGACACCCGCGCCGAGTCCGCCGTGGAGCAGTCGATACCGATACCGATGGCGATAGCGACCCCGATGCTGCGAAGGTCTACATGTGGCACCACGTCGCGTTGAGCTTGATCTGCCAGAAGCTATTCACCGCGCAGAACCCGAAAGCCTCGACGGAGCGCCACGAGAGAACGCAAACCACGTTGCGCCGCGTTCATTTCCAATGCCGTTCGATTCCGGTCCACGAGGTGCGCTTCCCTCTTCGCGCTTCTCTTCGTGATCTTCGTGTCCTTCGTGGTGATCTTTCGTCCGATCAAAGTTGAACCTCCAGGGTTCTCAACAGAGTTCATCAACGAGAATGACTCCCCATGGCCCCCTCCACTACAGCTATGGAGCCTCTCGGAGATCCGAGGCGGTTCAGTTCGATGATGGCCTGGGCTGGTGGAGGCGGCACCAAGGCACCCACCCGCTTCACGAATCCCTTGCATCCCTCACTGCGACGAGAGATTATCATTTTTCGGAAGGAGCGAGCGGGATGAGGAAATGCCTGTTATTGTTGTTGTGCTGTCAGCTGATGGCCTGCGGGGGAGATGGGGGGCACGATGCGCTCGAGTCTCGGCTCGACAAGGCGATTCCCCGAGTCCTGGGCGAGACCAACGTTCCCGGCGTGATCGTCGGGATCTGGCGGGGCGAAGCCCCTGTTTACCTACGCGCATTCGGCGTGAAGGACGTCCAGACCCAAGAGCCGATGACGACCGACCTCTACATGCGCATCGGTAGTAACACCAAGGCGTTCGTGGTCACCGGCATCCTGCAGCTGGTGGACCAGGGCAAGGTGGGCCTTGATGATCCGATCGGCAAATACGTCCCGGGAGTGCCCAACGGAGACAAGATCACCATCCGCCACTTGGCAGAGATGCGGAGCGGTCTCGCCAGTTACAGCGACGTCATGTTACCGCTGTGGTATCAAGATCCTTCCCGCCAGTTCTCCACGCAGGAGTTGCTAGACTTCTCCTTCAATCAGGAAAACCCGATTCTGTTCGAACCCGGGGCCAGGTACGACTACAGCAACACCAACACCGTCCTGCTGGGCGTGGTACTGGAGCAGCGGTCGCGCCAGTCTCTGAGGGACTACATTCACGACCACATCGCGGTGCCGGAGGGCCTCGCGCACACGGAATACCTGACGGCCAACGGTGGGGGCCTCATCCCCGCGCCTTTCGCCCATGGGTACGGCCTGATCAACGGCGCCCGGACAGACCTGACCTTGGCGAATTTCTCCTGGGGCAACGCCGCCGGCGCCATGGTGTCGACCGTGGAAGACTTGGGGATCTGGGCCAGGAACGTGGCGCGCGGCACGCTGCTGACTCCGGAGACCCAGGCCGAGCGCCTCAAGTTCCTCGACGCGTTGCCGGAGCACGATGGCTACGGTCTGGGAATCGAGAAGAACAATGGCTGGCTGGGACACGGCGGCAATATCTTCTCGCACGTATCCTATCCTCACTATCTGCCGTCGAAGGACCTGACCATGGTCGTCCTCTTCAATTCCGGCGAGAACATTTACGAGTCGGTGCGCGTCGTCCAGACGATCACGCGCATCATCGCTCCCGACAACGTGTGGCCTGACTTGCCGACGCCGGAGCTAGATGAGGACATAGAGGATATCTAGCGCGCAACCAGCCGGATTCCCCTCCGAGTCGAAGCTAGTTGCTCGCCTTGAGGGCGCGCGCGATGGCGGTCAGCGCGCGCTCACTGTCAGCCTCGCTGATGGTCAGCGGCGGCGCG
>CAYYWP010000105.1:0-16080 GCA_964475125.1 uncultured Binatia bacterium (SeqCode)
TCTTCAACGCGCGGAATCGTCAAAATTCACCCACTCGATTTGCAGAAGAGGCCTTGAAAGAGTTGAAACTACGTCCCCCGGCTATCCGGCTATCCGCCCAGGCACTCGTAGACGCGGTACTCGACGGCGTTGGGCACGGCGTGTCCTTCGCCGACGGCGACGAGGGTATTCAACCAGGCGTAGCGGGGATCGCCGGTCTCGAAGCGCGGTTGCGTGACCCAATGGGTATCGCCGTACTGCGTCGCCGAGCCGCCGGCGAGCGCCGCCTGGGTCTTCTCGTTGAAAACGATGACGCCTGGATACTGGACGTAGATCCGCGCCCCGTCATCGGTCGCGAACACCCCGCGCACGTCGAGCCGGGCGACGCCCTGCGCATCCAGCAGCAGCCAGTCGCCGCCGCCGGGGAGGATCTTGCCGCGCAGGCGCGGCCCCTCGAAGGTGCCGCCGGTGATCTCGAAGAACAGCCGGTTGCCATAGGGGACGCTGCCGACCTCGACCGGCGCCTTGAGCTCGGCGCGGTAGGTCAGGAGAAACTCGCATTTCATACGCACCTCCGTTGCAGTTCAGGTCAGTGGATCCGCCACCCGCGGTCGCGTCGACGCGGGGGGCGCTTCACCGTGGCTCTTACAACGGCGGCCACTGCGCGTGCCACTCGGCGACGCTTCCGTAGGCGGCGCAGATCAGAGTCACCCGACCACCATCCAGAGCAGCGATGCCTCGACAGACTGGCATCCGCGCGGAGAGCGGGGAGGCGCGGACGAAGACATGCTAAGCTCCCGATGAGCGCTTTCCGCCCCGCGAGCCGCGACGCTCAACCGGGTCGTCGCTCAGCCCGCCCATGACTACGATCTCGCACGATCCGCCTGCCCGCCCGTCTCAGCCGCGACCGGGCGTACCGCGCTATTTCCACTTACTCTGGGACGAGGACATCGAACGGCTGCAGCCGATTCTCCACGTCCTCGCCAGGCGGCACGATGAAGTGATGGGGCTCTGGCGGGAGCGCTACGCGGTCCACTTCGGCGAGACGCGCACGCTCGGCAACATCGAGTTCGACGACCTGTATGGACGCGACCTCCGACAGACGGTCGCCAATCTGCTGCAGGGCAACATGGAGACCTTCGTGGCCGACCTGCGGGCGGGTGGCGAGCGCATGGCAGATCGCGGGGTGCCCTTTGCGGAAGTGATCGCCGCGCTGCACCTCTTCGAGGAGTCCTGCAGCGACCTGCTCGACGCCGAGGAAGAGGTGGGGCGGACCCAGCCGCACGACAAGCTCGCGCTGCTCCGCGTGCTCGACAAACTGTCGCACTGCCGGGTGATCGTCATCGCCGACACCTACTTCGAAGCGACCCGGGCGCGCGCGACCGCCCGCGTGCGCGGCCTCGAGCAAGAGGTCGCCAGACTTTCCCCGCAGGTGCAAGGCCGCCGCCATTTCCACGGCATCGTCGGCCAGAGCGCGCCCATGCGCGAAGTTTTCCAGCGCGTCGAAGCCGCCGCGGCCTCGCGCGGCACGGTGTTCCTGGTCGGCGAGAGCGGCACGGGCAAGGAGCTCGTGGCCCGCGCCATCCACGAGCTCGGCAGCCCACCCGGGGCTCCCTTCGTCCCCCTCAACTGTTCGGCTTTGCCGCGCGAGCTGATCGAGAGCGAGCTGTTCGGGTACAAGCGCGGCGCATTCAGCGGCGCCGTGTCGGAATACCTCGGTCTCTTCCGCGCTGCCGAGGGCGGCACGCTCTTCCTCGACGAGGTCACGGAGATGGCGGCGGACACGCAGGCGAAGCTGCTGCGCGCGCTCCAGGAGCGGACGATCCGGCCCGTCGGCTCGGTGCGAGAGGTCGCGGTGAACGTCCGCATCATCGCCTCGACGAATAGCGATCCGCAGGAGGCCATCGGGCGTGGAATGCTCAGGCGCGACCTCTATTACCGACTCAACGTGAATGCCGTGCGTCTCCCACCCCTGCGCGAGCGCCTCGACGATCTGCCGCTCCTGGTCGATTACTTCCTCGACGAGCTCAGCCACCGGCTCCGCTGTCCACGGCGAAGCATGACCCCCGAGGTCTTGACGGCACTCCGGCGCTATACCTGGCCCGGGAACGTGCGCGAGCTCATGAACGTCCTCGAGAGCGTGCACACATTTGGCGTCCTCGACACCATCAAGCTTGCCGACCTGCCCGCCGCCATCACCCGGGCGACCTCGTCCGCAGCGGCCCGTCACGGGAGCGGCGGCATCGCCACGTACGCCGAGATGGAGCGCACGCTGATCGCGCGAGCACTCGAGGCGACCGGCGGAAACAAAGTCCGCGCCGCGCAGTGTCTTGGCGTCTCGCGCAAGAAGCTCTATGCCAAGCTCGCCAAGTACGGCCTCGGAGATGTCGAGCCCGACTGACCGCGGGCCCGCCGCACACTGTACACCTCAGGCGCGCACACCGTGCCGACGGGCGTCGCACGAGCCGCCGGTGCTCGATCACTCCCGGAGAAGGCTGCGTTCCGTCCAGGAGCTGGGAGGCAGTCTCGGATCGGGCTCCTCCGCGCTGCCCGCCGCCACCCCAGCCCGGATCACACCCGCCGCGATCCGCTCGATCACCCCGCAAGCGGGGGGCTTTTCGGTGTAGTAGAGCACTCCGAGCCGGCGCACGAGCCGCTCGAGCTCGAGCGTGTGGTGTGCGGCGACGTAAATCACGCGCGCGCCATCGACCCCCTCGCGGGCCAGTGCGGAGACGAGCTGCCCGCCGCCGAGGTCGGCCACCGCATCGTCGAGGACGACGAGGTCCGGGCGCTCCGCCGCGACCCAGTGCAGCGCCCGGGTACTCGAGCGGACGGTCACCAATGCGGACGGTGCAACGCCGAGGCGGGCGAGGCCGTCGCCGATGGCCCGCACGAGCTTGCGGTCGGCGGAGACGACCAGGACGTGTCGCGGCCTGCGGAGATGTCCACCGCGGCTCATGCGCGTGACGTGAAGAGGTCGCGCAGGGAATGGCGCTTGACGCCGGCCCCCTGCAGGTACTGCTCAATCGACGCCTCCGGAAACACGGTGGTGGCGGCCTCGCTGGCGATCTTGCCCGTGAAGCAGAGCGAGAAGCACTTCTTGCAACTGCGCCAGTCACAGCCGCTCGGCGGGAAGTACACCACCTGGCGCTCGATCCCGCGTCCGACGAAGCCGATGGCGTTCGCGCCGACCACCTGGTCGCAGGTCGACACGCAGAGCCCGCAGAGCGTGCAGCCATCGGGATCCGGTCTCGACTTCGCCGCGAAGCGCCAGGGATCCGCCTCGTATTCCTCGGCCAGTCGCCGCAGCTTGCCCTTCAAGCAGTTCTCGGCCGCCACCAGCGGCCCGGACAGCTCGACGATACCGCGGCGGAGCTTGTCGATACGCGGCGAGCGCGTGCGCACGCGCAGCCCCTCGCTCGCCGGGTAGGCGCACGCGACCACCAGGCGAACGCCCGTCGGCCCCTCCACCTCGACCGTACAGATGCGACAGGCGCCGGACGGCTCGAGGCTGGCGTGGTGACAGAGCGTCGGAATCTGGATGCCAGCGGCCTTCGCCGCTTCCAGCACGGTCGTCCCCTCGGCCACGACGACCCGCCGTCCATCGACCTCGATCGCCACCTCGAGCGTCATGTTCGCGCCTCTCGATAGGCCCGAGGAATCTGCTCCCCCGAGAATCTCGCTACCGCGGTGAAGCGCGTCGGGCAGACCTCGAAGCAGATGCCGCACTTGATGCACTTCGCCTGCTCGACCTGCTTGCGCACGCCCTTGCGCCCGAGGATCGCCCCCTCGCTCGGACAGCTGTTCAGACACGACGTGCACACGGGGTCGCAGCGCTCGGCGCTGATGCGGTACTCGACGAGGTCGGTGCACGCCTTTGCCGGGCAGCGCCGCCCCGTGATGTGCGCTTCGTACTCCTCGGGAAAATAGCGCAGGCTTGAGAGCACCGGGTTGGTCGCCGTCGCGCCGAGGGCGCAGAGCGAGCCGTCGCGCATCACCTCGGCCACGTCGCCGATCGCGGTCAACGTCGACGCATCCGCCCGCCCGGCGCAGATGTCCTCCAGGTAGCCGCGTAAGACCCGTATGCCTTCGCGCCCAGGGATGCACTTCCCGCAGCACTCCTCGCCGCAGAACGCGATGACGTCCCTGACGGCACGCACCACGCACGTCGTCTCGTCCATCACCACCACGCCCCCCGACCCCATCATGGCCCCGATGCCGGTCAGCTCGTCGAAATCGACCGGCGTCGCGAGCGCGCCCTCGCCGACGATGCCGCCCGAGGGCCCGCCGATCTGCAGCGCCTTGAAGCGCTTGCCGGCGGGGATGCCGCCGCCGACGTCGTGGACCAGCTCGCGCAGCGTCATGCCCATCGGCACCTCGACCAGGCCGGCGTTGTTGACCTTGCCGACCAGCGAGAAGATCTTCGTGCCCTTGCTGTTCGCGGTGCCGACGCTCTCGAACCAGTCGGCGCCGTTGGCGATGATCAGCGGCACGTTCGCCCAGGTCTCGACGTTGTTGATGACGGTGGGCTTGCCCTTGAGACCGCGCGTGGCCGGGTACACGTACTTGAGCCGCGGCTCGCCGACGCGGCCCTCGATGGCGGCGAGCATCGCGGTCTCCTCACCGGAGACAAAGGCGCCCGCACCGCGGTGGAGCCGCACGTGAAAGGAGAACCCCGAGCCGAGGATGTCGTCGCCGAGGAGCCCGAGGGTTTCTGCCCGCTCGATCGCACGCTCGGTGTTACGCATCGCGAGCGGGTACTCCCAGCGCACGTAGACGACGCCAAAGGCCGCGCCCACGGCGTAGGCACCGATCGCCAGCCCCTCGAGTACGGCGTGCGGGTTGCCCTCCATGAGCGAGCGATCCATGTAGGCGCCCGGATCGCCCTCGTCGCAGTTGACGACCACGTACTTGGGTGTGCCGGCGGCGCGACGAGCGACGTCCCACTTCACGCCGGTCGGGAAGCCGCCGCCCCCGCGCCCGCGCAGTCGCGAACGGGTGACGGTCTCGATGACCTCCTCGGGCCGCAGGTCCGTAAGGACGCGGGCGAGCGCCGCATACCCTCCCGCCCGCAGGTACGCCGTGATGTCGAGGGGATCGAGCCAGCGGTTCGGTGCCAAGACCGTGCGCTGCTGGTGCGCGTAGAACGGGATGTCGGCCGCCCGTGGCACGCGGACGCCGCTCACGGGATCAGCGTAGAGCAGGTCCTCGACGACCACCCCGTCCGTCAGCGCGTCGATGATCCGGCTCGCATTCCCCGGTTCAACGCGGTCGTAACACACGTCGTCCGGGTAGACCGCAACCCAGGTTCCCCGTTCGCAGAAGCCGTGGCAGCCCGTCCGGCGCACCTCCACGGCAAGTCCGCGCGCCGCCACCTCGCGCTCGAACGTGCTCGCCACCTCCTCGCACCCGTAGGCGTGGCACGCCGTGCCAGTGCAGACCGCGACACACGGCGAGCGGGGATCATGCTCCGCCACCACCTGCTGACGCAGCGCGGCCAGCTCGTCGACCGAAGCCAGGCGCGTCATCGATGCCGCCTCCCTCGCGCGCTCACTGATAGGCGGCGAGGAGCTCCTTCACGCCGGCTGGGCGCACCTTGCCGTGGTAGTGTTCGCCGCACAGGACGACCGGGGCGATCGGACAGCAGCCGACGCAGTTGACCGTCTCGAGCGTGTGGCGCATGTCGGGCGTCGTCTCGCCGCACGAGATCTTCAGCAGCCGCTCGGCGACCGCGATGATCAGCGAGGCCCCCCGCACCTGGCAAGCAGTGCCGGTGCAGACGCGGAACACGTACTGGCCCTTCGGGGCGAGGCTGAAGGCCTTGTAGAAGGTCGCGATCCGATAGAGGCGCGCCAGCGGGATGGCGAGCGTGCGGGCAAGCGAGGCGAGCATTTCCTCCGGCAGCCAGCGGAACTCGGCCTGCAGCTCGAGGAGCATCTGAATGAGCATCTCGGGGTCGCGCCCGTAGCGCTCGACGACCCGCGCGACGCCGTCCTGCACGGCCGCCAGGCGCTCTTCGTAGGCGGGATGACCGTTCTCAGACACCGACGGCACTCCCCGGCGAAAGCGCCGCGCGCGTCACGCGCGCCTCCGTAGCGGCCATCGCGGCCTCGCCGGCGGCAGCGAACTCGTTCATGTCACTGCCTCCGTCGCCAAGCGGCGGCGAGCCCAGCCCTCTTCGTAGGGCGTCCAGAACCACGACACGAGGCGAATCTCCTGAAACCTCCACTCGCCGCGTTCGCGCACGTAGGTCTCCCGGTAGTGGGCTGAGCCCCACACGGCGCGGTGGCCGTCGGCGAAGGTGCAGGGTTCGAGGAGGTACCACGTCCCCGTCGCCCGGTCGCCGTCGACCTCAATGAGCGGGTTGGTCGCGTAGTGCACCGCGAAGGACAGCACGCGGGGGATGTCGCGGAAGAACTGCACGATCGCCGGCCGCCCCTCGTAGTGGCCGAAGTCGCCGCCGTCCCAGACTGCGTCCTCCGTGAAGAGCGCCGCCCACGCCCTTTCGTCGCGTTCGTCGACCGCCAGGCAATACCGCGCCTTCAGGCCGCGGATCGCCTCGATGTCCTCGAGGCGCCTGAGCCGTCGCTCGACGTCGTCTCGCGCCATCTCGCGCCTCCGTCAGGGTCGAAGTTACCGCGCCGCCGGCCCGCCCTCACCGCGCCGGCGACCGCTCAACGCTCGAACTTGTCGTGCGGATAGAAGCCGCCCGGCATGACCACGAAGAGGTGCCGGTACGGTTCGTCGCCGATCACTTTGAACTTGAGTCGGGCGCCGCGCGGAATGAGATACACGCAGCCTTCCTCGGCCGTGGCCTTGTACCAGCGCGTGTGCAGGGGCGGCAGCGAGTAGGTGATCTCCGCCTTCCCCTTCACGATGTACTGCACCTCGTCGTGGTAGAAGCTCCAGTCGACCTCGTCGCCGGGGCGAAAATCCTCGACGCCGGTCGTCGCTCCCGGCTCGTCATTGTAGACGGCGATGTCGAGCGTGATGCCCTTCGTCCTGACCTCGGCGGGCCGCATGTCCTCCGCCCGCACCTTGAAGACCTTGAAGTCCGAATAGGGATAGGGAAACGCCGCGCCACCTGACATGGTTCGAACCTCCCTTCGCTACACCAGCGAGTATCCGCCCACCGCTTTTTTCTTGAACCCCTCCGAGAGCCCGACGGCGTCCCAGATCCGCTCCCCGGTTCGCTTGTCCTCGAGGTAGAGCGTGCCGGGGTTCTCCGGACAGAGCCCGACGCACATGCCGCAGCCGTTGCACGTCTCGTCTCGCAAGTTGACGACCTGCTTATCCAGATCGACGTGGATCGAGTCGTAGAGACACATCTGGTCGCACACGCCGCAGAGCGTGCAGGTCTCCATGTTCACGCGCACGACCACGGGCGAGGGATTGAGGTCGTGGAGCAACATCCCCTGCTGGGCGGGTTGCAGGCGGTATCCGTAGCGCTCGCCCCATTCCGCCTTGAGACAGGTGGCATCGTCGCGCAGCTTGCCTTGGAATTGGTCGATGCGCGTGTAGCCGTGCTGTTCCATCCAGCCGCGCAAGCCGTCGACCAGTTCCTTGAAGACGCGGTGGCCGCGGAAATAGGCGGCGCTGCACACCTGCACGGCGGAACAGCCGAGCAGCAGGTATTGCACGACATCCGAGGTGGAATAGATACCGCCGACACCGATCACCGGCAGATCGACCACCTGAAGCACGTAGGCCAGGCGGCTCAGGCTGAGCGGCACCATGGTCGGGCCGGCGATGTAGCAGGCCTGGCCCGGGGTCCCGAGGACTTCCTCCTTGTCGGTGTCGATGAACACCCCGGCCGTCGGCAGCGCATTGTGGCCGCTGATGAAGCTGAGCCCCTCGGCCTCCCAGGTGAGCGCGTGCAGGGCGACGGGATTATGAAAGAGGGAGAGCTTCGCTCCGATCGGCACCTTCGTCACGTCGCGAACGCCGCGGATGATCTTCTTCGCCACCTCGAGGTCCGCCCACATGTCCTCGGAGAACACCACCGGCGCTTTTCCCTCGCTGTAGAAGACCTTGCCGAGCGGACAGGAGGCATCCATCTCGATGGCGTCGGCCCCGGCCTCCTCGACCAGCTTGGCGAGGTACGGCCAGTGGGCCGGCACCTCGTCGAGGATGCTGACGATGAGCGGGATGCCGGCATCCTGACACATCTTCTTCCACTTCGGGACGCGTTTCTCGACGACCTCCTCGGGCGTTCGCTCCGGCGACGGGACGCCCGCCTGGAGGATCCAGGCGCCCTTGTGGTCCGGCCCGAAGCGGTCGAGCGGAAAGGCCCAGGGCCGCGACAGCGTGGTGATCATCTCGGGCAACTGCTTGAAGATCGACTTGGTCACCACCGCGCCGACCTCATTGTCGACGCAGAGCTTCACCGTGCCCTCGTCGATCGCCAGCTCGGAGGAGCCGGGCAAGATGGGATTGCGCAGCAGCAACGTCCCGCGCTTCGTCTTCAACTCGACGCTGAGGTCTACCGACATGGTCTCACTCCTCCATTTCCGCTGAGGTCGCGACTCTGCATGAGACAGATGCAATTCTCGTTCACAGCAGACGGAGGCTCCACCGCACCCAGATCACCACCCATTGTCAGCGGACTCGCTGTCTCCTTCGGCGACAGTGTATCCGAAGGATCCACTGCCGCGGATCGGATCGGGTCTCGCTGCGGGCGAGAGCGCCGTGTGACGCCGCGTTCGGCGAGCGGGACGTACTTGTCCGCAACGCGGGCCGCTCACCCCTTGAGTGGCTGTCGTCGACCCGCACCGCCGGGTCGCACCGCACCGGAGGTTTGTATCTACAACGACGGGTGGCGGGTGTGCCACTCGGTGGCGCCTTCGTAAGCGGCAGCGGCGCGGATGAGCGTCGCCTCGTCGCCGTGGCGGCCGATGAACTGCATGGCGGTCGGCACTCCCGCCTCGGTGAAGCCGTTGGGCAGCGTCAGGCTGGGACTGCCGCTGTAGTTGAACGGCCCCGTGAAGCGCACCAGCGAGGCCAGCGCTTCCGGCGGCGCGACCCGCTGGGGTGGAAACTCGGCTTGCGGCATCGGTGGGGCCGGCGTGGCGGGGCACAGGAAGCAGTCGACCTCGGTGAAGACCCGATCGAGTCGCGCCCTGGTCGCCTGGCGGGCGCACTCGGCGCGGGCGTAGTCCACGGCGGTCACCCCCGTCGCGTACTCGAGCAGCGAGCGGAACACCGGACCGTAGTCGGCGCTGCGGCGGGGATAGAACTGTCGGTGATGGACGAGGGCGTCGACCGCACAGGTCTTCATCCAGTGCTCACAGACCTCCGTGAGGCCGTCCACGCGCAGCTCGACGATGACCGCGCCCAAGCCGGCCAGGACCTCGGCGGCACGAAAGGTCGCTGCGGTCATGCGCGGATCGGTGTCTTCCGTACAATAGGTCCGATCGAGGCCGATGCGCAGGCCGCGCACGCCCTGCGCGAGGGCGGAGTCATAGTTCCCGGGCGGATCGGAGCGCGTCGTCGGATCGCGCTCGTCGCGCCCCTCGAGAACGGCGAGCATCGCCGCCGCGTCGGCCACCGTGCGGGTCATCGGGCCGACGTGGTCGAGCGTGTCGGCGAGCGGGAAGACGCCGTAGCGGCTGACCTTACCGAACGTCGGCTTGATGCCGACGATGCCACAGGCGCCGGACGGGAAGCGGATCGAGCCGCCGGTGTCGGTGCCGAGGGAGCCGAAACACAGACCGGCCGCGGTCGCCGCGCCCGAACCGCTCGATGACGCCCCGGCCCAATAGTCGAGGTTCCACGGGTTGCGCGGATACTCATACTCCGGGTGGTAACCGTAGAGGGCGAACTCGGTGAGATTTAGTTTTCCGACCATCACCGCGCCGGCGGCCGCCAGTTTCTCGATCACCGTCGCGTCGTAATCGGGGCGGAAGTCGCGCAGGATCGTCGACGCACAGGTCGTCGGCAGGCCCTTCATGTGCACGAGGTCCTTGATGCCGAGCGGAATGCCGTGCAGCGGGCCGCGATAGGCGCCGGCGGCGATCTCGGCTTCAGCCCGACGGGCCTGCGCCAGCGCCAAGTCGGGCGTCACCAGCAGATAGCTGTGCAGCCGATCGTCCAGCGCCGCGATGCGCGCCAGCACCGCCGTCGTCACCTCCACCGGCGAGATCTGGCGGCGTGCAATCAGCCGCGCGACTTCACACAACGGACGCAGGCACAGGTCAGCGGGCTCGGTCATGGTGGCTCCTCCGACAGTCTGCGAGCTGGGGAAACGGGTCGCGCGTGGTTCCCCACTTGCGGGCGAGCGAGATTCGCTCGCTTGGTCGCGAAGCGCAAGTCCCTGGGAGGTGGCGCACTTCAATCAGGAGCGGAGGAGGTTCAGGGAGTTAGCCTTGCTCGGAACAAAGACATTCAACACGGAGGCACGGAGGGCGCGGAGAACGATCTTGTTCGCATTAGCAGCCCGTTGAAAAACGTGTTCCGCCCACCCTTCGACGAGCTCAGGGTGAGCGGAACACGTTGCGGCACAAGCACTTCCCGCTCAAACTTCGACAAGCTCAGGACAGGTCCTGAGCCTGTCGAAGGATGAGCGCGGCCCTTGTCAACGGACTGTTAGGGTCCGGTAGCCCGTTGCAGCCCCGAAGCGCCCGAAACGCGACTATGTCCCCGGCTGGTAGAGGCACAGGGGATCCTCGGCCAGGGGGTCGCCGCTGGTGGCGAAGGCGCGGGCGCGCGATCCGCCGCAGAGCCGGCGGAAGTCGCAGGCTCCGCACTTGCCCCGCAGCGCGTCGGGATCGCGCAGGCGTCGCATGAGCGGTGCGTCGCGGTAGATGTCGGCGAGGGGAGCCGTGCGCACATTGCCGACGCGCACGGGAAGGAACCCGCTCGGATAGACGTCGCCGGTATGGGCGATGAAGACGAAGCCCTTGCCGTCGCTGACGCCACGCACCGCCCGCATCCCGCTCGCCCCGCTGTCGGCGCGGCGCGGCGGCGCGGTCGGACGCCCGGCGCGCCGCGCCAGCCGCTCTCGCTGGCGTACGAAGCGCCGATAGTGCGGCGCCGCCGTGGTGCGCACGGCGAATGGCACGCGCCCCGTCAGTCCGTACAGGAAAGCGAACACATCTTCGCACTCCTCCGCCGTCAGTTGATCGCCGGCGGCGGCGCGGCCAACGGTGACGAGGAAGAAGACGCTCCACATCGCCGCGCCCAGCGCGGCGACGCGTTCGGCGATGGCCGGCAGCGTCGTCAGGTTGCGCCGCGTCACCGTGGTGTTGACCTGCACCGGTACGCCATGCGCGCGGGCGTGCTGCAGGCCCGCGACCGTGTAGGCGAACGAGCCGGGTTGGCCGCGCAAGCCGTCGTGCGCCGCCGCGCTCGGGCCGTCGAGGCTGAGCGCCAGGCGGTGGACTCCGAGCCGGGCCAGGCGGCGGATCGCATCCTCGCCGAGTAACGGCGTACCACTCGGCGTGACGGCTACCGTCAGGCCGAGGCGCACGGCGTGCGCGACCAGATCGTACAGATCCGGACGCTTGAGCGGGTCGCCACCGGTGAAGACGAACACCGGGCTGCCGAGGGCGCGGATCTCCTCGAGCAGCGCGATGCCCTCGGCACTGTCGAGCTCGCGAGGATCGCGCCACGATCGGGCATCCGCCCGACAGTGGATGCAGCGCAAGTCGCAGGCTCGCGTCACCTCCCAGATCACCGTAAAGGGCGTGCGGTCGAAATCCACCGCGGCCGGTACTGCGCGTACCGTATCCTCGCTCGGCCTCATCGGCATCCCCCGCCCGGTGGTTGTACATCATGCGCTGGCCGACGAGCGCCTGGTACGACACCTGCGCGCGCAGCCGGCCTTCCCATCCCGGGGAGCTCGGCGGCGGCCGCCAGCGACAGCGGCCGGGCGCGATAGAGATCAGCGCACTGGCGGCATAGCCCGTGGCAAGGCCGCCAGCCAGGAGCGTCCGCCGCGATACGGGCGGCGAGCGGCGCGGGCAGGGCTTCAGGCGCGGGCTCCACGGCATGGGTCACGAAGCCGCAGAGCGGACAGCGGCCGCCGGGGACGAGCTGCTCGACTCCCTGTGCACCTCCCGGCGCCGCTGCGAAGGCGAGCAGCTCGGCGTGCGTGAGCCCGGTGGCCGTGAAGAAGTGTTCGAAGGCGGGCGCAACCGCATCGCCGAGCATCGGAAACGCCGCGGCGAAGCCGCGCTGCGCGCCTCGCAGCAGCGACTCGTCGGCTACCCCGCGCCGCGCCAGACGGCCGGCGACGCTGGCACTCCACAGCGCGCGGTAGCGCTCGCGCAGGAGGTGTGCGGCGGCTGGTCCACCGTCGACCTCCGGCAGCGTCGGCTGGTAGCCGAAGGCGGAGTCGACCATGTCGGCGACGTGCAGCAGCTCGGCGCGCAAGAGCCCGAGCAGCGCGGCGGGATCGAGGAACGATGTGCAGCGCAGGCGGATGAGCACGGTGCGCACCTCGCCGTCGACGAGCAAGTCCGCGCCCTCCTCCCGGCGCGTCGGCGCTGCGCTCACGATGCCGCGCCGACAGTGCTGGGCCAACAGCGGCAGCTCGGCGAGCGCGACCTGTATGGGTTGGCCCAACGCCAAGCGCGCGAACCACGCGCCATGCCAGTCCCAGAAGGCCGTCTCGCGCGCCTCGCCGTCCGCCAGTTCGTAGAGCCGATCGCGGCCGCGGCGAAACTCGCCCTCCTCCGCCCTGCCGGCAATCGCCCACAGGACCGCCGCCTCGACCAGGGCGGGCTCAAGCGCGACGGGGAGGTGCGCGGCGGTCATCGCGGCCCGCCGCCGACCTCGCACTGCTCGCAACCGACCGGCATGCTCAGGCTGTCGGGCTCCGGGCGCAGGCCGAGCCCCTCGGGTCCCAGGGGCACACCGAGGCGGCGGCAGTCGTGCGCCACCAGCGCGAGCAACAGCCCAGCCAGGGCATGATAAAGGCCGCCGGGGTCGGCGCGGGCGACGCGGCGGGCGAAGGCCGGCGCCAGACGACCCAGGTGGTCGCGCAGGAAGAGGGCGCTGGCGCGCGCCGTCGCGGCGCACATCGAGGCGTCGTCACGATCGAGGGCGAAGGCTTCTTTGAAGGCCAGAAAGGCGAGAAACTCGCACTCGCAGCTGACGTGATCGACGCGCTCGCGCACGTCGGGGCGCAGCGTCAGACCGAACGCGGCGAGAAAACCCGCGAGGTCGCTGAGCTCTTGCGGCTGCTGGAAGAGCGCCTCGTTGCCGTACTCGGTCTCGTAGGCGGGCACTTCGCCGCGCGCGGTGTGGCCGAACAGGCGATGATAGGCAGCCGCCAGGTCCTCGAAAACGGCGGACGAGCTGGCGAGTGCGGCGGCGCGGGCACCCAGTCCGGCGTCAACCACCGCCGCGGCGTCGCCCAACGCGCCGGCAGCGTCAGGCGACGCCAGCCGGGTGAGCGTTGCCGGCGTCGGTGAACGGAATCCGAGCCCCAGCGCGGTGTAGAGCGTGCCGCGCGCCAGGGCGACGGCGACCCTCTCACCACCCCCATCTCCCGCAAGTCGTGCCAGAGAGGGCACTGCGCAGCGATCCGTCGACGCCTCTGGCCGCGTCGCGTCCGCTGCCGGGCCCTGGTCAGATCGAGTTGGCGTGGATGCCGGGCCGGACATGGATGGGCTCCTCGACGCTGGTGCGGAACAACTCCCTGCCGTCCTGTCCGAAGGCAATGACCGTGTCGTTGTAGACGGTCACCGGCTTGCCGCGCAGGGTGCCCTCGTACACTTTCGGACCCTCTTCGATCGCGTAGCGAAAGATGATGCGGTTGGAGCGCCGGAAGAGCTGCAGGACGGCGAGCAGCTCGCGGTCGGGATTCGCGTAACGCTCGATCGCCTGGTCGACGCCCGGGCCGAACATCTGGCGCAGATACGGTCGCGGCACCCAACGCGGCGGGATGTAGTAGCCGTTCGGCTCGGTGCCGAACTGCGGGTAGAGCGGCAAGGCGACCTTGGCGACGTGCACCAGGTAGTAGAGGGGATGGTAGCGGTCCTCGGCCCAGGTGCCGTCCGCGTTCAGCTTCACCAATCCCTGCATGCGGATCTGGCCGATGCACGCCGCCATGCAGCGCGTCTCCAGCGGCTGCCCGCCGCTCTCGGGGTCCTTGCCCTCGATGCGCGGATAGCAGGCGATGCACTTCTCCGAGGTACGGGTATTGCCGCGGTACATCGACTTCTTGTACGGGCACGCCTCGACGCATTTCCGGTAGCCGCGACACTCGTGCTGATCGATGAGCACGATGCCATCTTCGGGTCGTTTGTAGATCGCCTGACGCGGACAGGCGGCCAGGCAGGCCGGGTAGCTGCAGTGGTTACAGATGCGCGCCAGGTAGAAAAACCACGTCTTGTGGACGGGCAGCTCGACGCCACTGGCGTCATAGGCATTGCGCGTACCGCGCTCGCCGACGGCGTTGTCCTCGTAGATGTTCGGCGCGTTCCACTCCTCGTCGGTCGGCAGGTAGCCGAGTACGCGCGCGCTGTCGGGCGTCAGCAACCGCCGCTGCGCCTCGAAGATCGTCTCGCCCTGGTACGCGCCATAGGGCGCCTGCCGGTCGTCCGATGGCGCGCCGGCCCAGCGCTGGCCGCCCGGGTTGGCCTTTTCCAACAGCTCGAGAATCTTGGCATCCCAGAACTGGGGGTAGCCGCCGTACGGCTTGGTCTCGACGTTCGCCCACCACATGTGCTCCTGGCCCTTGCTGAAGGTCCAGGTCGATTTGCACGCCATCGTGCAGCTCTGGCAGGCGATGCAGCGGTTGATGTTGAAGACGAAGGCGAACTGCCGCTTCGGATAGGCCGCCTGGTACGGATACTCCATGGCGCGGCCGAGCTGCCAGTTGTGCACGTTGGGCATGGCGGTCATTCCTCCGCTGGGCGCCGCCCCGTTCGCGTCCGACTCCATACGGCGCTGCACTCGTCGACGATCGCGGCGATCGCCTCGGCCCCCAGGGCGCGGTAGGCGCCGTGCGCGCCGCCGTAGAACGGGTCGCCGAACAGGCGTAGGATCTGGGCCCGGTCATAGCCCAAGCGCGCGAACTCCTCGGCGAACACGAAGGCCATCTCGCGCATCGCCTCCGATCCGCTCGGCAGCATCACGCCGACCAGCAGTTGCGGATCACTCGGATCGGGATCGTCGTAGGGCATCGTCTCGCCTCGAGGCGCGGTGCGGGATCAGGACTCCCACACATCGCCCTCTTCGCCCTCGCCCTGGAACAACTCGCCATTGATGTAGCGCCGCATGAACTCGCTCTCGTTGTCCGGCGTGTAGCCGGTGGTGGCGGGCTGCCAGACGCCCTTCCCGCCCATCCCTCCGTCCTCGGCCTTGCTGATCCGCACCAGCGTCTCCTTCGGCACGGTGTTCACCGCGTGGTTGTCGGCCTCGCCGCCGAAGATGAAGCCCATGAACGCCTTGGCCTTGTGGAACAGCGTGTCGGTCTGGTGCATCGGCATGTGCCAGTTGCGCGTCACCGACTGCTGCGAGCCGTAGCGCAGGTTAGCCTGATAGCCGGTATTCTCCGACAGCGCGCGGCCGTCGGGCCGCGTCTCGTGCGCCTTGACGCTCTTCTCCGTGGCGATGAACGGCGCGTGCTTCATCATCACGCAGTTGTACGGGTAGGCGTGGTTGTACTTCACCCGCAGCATGCAGCGGGAGACGCGGTAGAACGGATCGTCCGGCGTGGCCCCGAGGTACGGCCGATCGGCGGGATTGGCGTCGACGTAGACGTAGTCGCCGTCGTTGATGCCGAGATCGCGCGCCGCCTGCGGGTTCATGTGCAGCTGATGCTCGCCGATGCTCGGGGCGCGCTTGTCGAGGCGGTAGGGGTCGCCGAAATTCGAATCGTAGAGCATGTGCCAGTCGACGTTCGACCAGCTGCTGTGGACGCGGTGGCGCGTCTTCGGCGTCAGGCAGTAGAATTGGTAGCCCTTCTCCCACAGGAAGTTCTTGGTCGTCTTCACCTTTGTCCACGGCATCTTGATGTTACGGATGGTGCGATCGTCCCAATGTTCGGCGGTCGCCTTGATGCCGTAGTCCTCGGGGCGGATCAACGGGTTGGAACTGACGATGACGTTGGGCAGATACGGCGTCGCTTCCGGGCCTTCGCGGTGGACGATG
>CAYYWP010000106.1:0-15876 GCA_964475125.1 uncultured Binatia bacterium (SeqCode)
ATGATGCGGCCGACGATGGCGAGCCCGATGCCCGTGCCTTCGAACTCGTTGCTCTTATGCAAGCGCCGAAACGGCGTGAACAGCTTGTCGGTGTGCGCCGGGTTGAAACCGGCGCCGTTGTCGCGGACGAAGAAGGCCGCCAGCTCATTGCGCTCGATGCAACCGAGTTCGATGCGCGCCTGGGCGCGTTTGCCGGTGTATTTCCACGCATTGCCGAGCAAGTTCTCCAGCACCGCGCGCAGCAGGCTGGCATCGGCCTGGGCGTGCAGGCCGTCGGCGATGACGACCTCGACGCCGTCGCGCGGCTGGGCCTCGCGCAGGCCAGCCACCACTTCGCTCGCCAGTCGGGTCAGATCGACGGGCACGCGTTGCAGCTCGTGGCGCGACACGCGCGACAGGGCGAAGAGGTCCTGGATGAGCTGCTCCATGCGCATGCCGTTGCGCTGAATGCGCTCGAGGTAGTTGCGCGCTTCCGGCGCCAGGAGCGCGCCGAAGTCCTCCAGCAAGGCGCGGCTAAAGGCGTCGATGGCGCGCAGCGGCGCACGCAGGTCGTGTGAGATCGTATGGCCGTATTCTTCCAACTCGCGGTTGGCTTGGCGTAGCGCCTCTTCCATGTGTTTGCGCTCGGTGATGTCGACCGATGAGCCCAACATGCTCGGGCTGTCTCCGTCGGCGCTGGCGAGCATGCGCCCGCGGGCGAACACCCACCGATAGCTGCCGTCGCGGTGGCGGACGCGGTATTCGTGCGCCACCTCGCCGCGGGATAAGACCGCCGCCTGGAGCTCGTCCAGCACGCGTTGGCGATCGCCCGGGTGGAGGAGCGCGACCCAATCGTCGAAGGCCATCGGCCGCTCGTCCGCGCGATAGCCGAAATGGGCCTTCCAGATCGGGACAATGTAGAGATCTCCGCCGGGCGTCCATTCCCAGAGCCCGGTGTCCGACGCGGCGAGGGCGCGTGCGAGGCGCTCCTCGGCGCGCTGCAGGGCGCGCTCGGCGTTCTTGCGCTCGCTGATGTCGACCATGGTGCCGACGAAACGGATCGGCCGCCCGTCGGCATCGAGGGCGACGCGAGCCCGCGAGTGCACCCAGCGATACGAGCCGTCGCGGTGGCGCAGGCGATAGTCGATCTCGCCCTCCGGCCAGGGCGGCTGCAGGCAGTGAGTCGCGAGCTGGAGCACGCGCTCGCGATCGTCCGGGTGTAAGCGGTCTCGCCACTCCCGCGCCTGGTTCGCCATTTCGTCGTCGGCGTATCCGAGCAAGGCCTTCCACTGCGGCGAGAACACGCAGGCCTCGCTGTCGAGCTCGGCTTCCCACGCCCCGGTGTGCGTGGCGCTGAACACCCGTTCCAAACGTTCGTTGGCTGTCTGCAGGGCGCTCTCGGAGGCCTTGCGCTCGCTGATGTCGACGAAGGTCCCCGCCAGGCGCCAGGGTTGGCCGCCGGCGTCGACGAGTACCCGGCCGCGCGCCAGCACCCAGCGGTAGGAGCCATCGCGGTGGCGCATGCGGAACTCGTCTTCGTACCCGGCGGATGGATCGCTCAGGGCGGCGCGCACGGTGGCCAGCATCGCCTTGCGATCGTCGGGATGCAGGCGTTCGGCCCAGACCTGATACGGTTCGGAGGCTTCGTCCGCGGGGTAGCCGAGGTGGGTTTTCCAGTCCGGCGAAATCTGCAGCTGCTGGCTGGCGACGTCGAGCTCGCAGAGCCCCGTGCCCGAGCCGGCGATGGCGCGCGCCAGGCGCTCCTCGGCCTGGCGCAGGGCCGACTCCAGGTGCAGGCGATCGCTGATGTTCCGCGCCATGCCGACCCACCCGACCGCTTCCCCGCCGCGAAACATCGGGCGCGCGCGCACGTCGGCGGTGAGTCGGCTGCCATCCTTGCGCACGACGTCCATGACGAACTCACCCGGCGGCTGGTCGTCCGACAACCGGAAATGCTGCGGCGCGACGAGGTGCGCGATGTTCATGGTTAACAGCTCGCCCTCCGAATAGCCGGTCAACTGGATCATCGCCGCGGTGACCATGGTGAAGTTGCCGTCGAGGTCGTAAGTGAAAATCGCGTCGTCGACGGTTTCCAGCACCTCCCGATAGCGCGCCTCGCTATCGCGCAGTGCCTGCTCCATGCGCAGGCGTTCGGTGACGTCGCGGGCGATGCCGAGCAGGCCGGGCGTCTGGCCGAACTGCGCCCGGTAGGCGCGGATCTCGAGCGGCACGAGATGGCCGTCGTGGTGGCGCAGCGTGATTTCGTCCGGTCCGGTGCGCAGACCCTGAGCGTACTGCGGCAGCAACCCGGCGACCTTGACGAGCTCATCCTCTGGCAGGAGGCCGTCGGCGTGCAACGCGACCACGTCCTTGCCGATCAGTTCCTGGCGGGGGTAGCCGAGGATCAGCTCGGCGGCGCGATTGCCGTCCAGGAGGCGACCGCTCAGATCCATGGCGAAGACGGGATCCGGGGCGTGTTCGAACAGTACGCGGTGATAGGCTTCGGAGTTTCGTAGCATGGCTTGGGCGCGCTGGCGCTCGGTGATGTCCCGCACGGTCGCCAAGGCCTGCAGCCGGCCGGCGAAGGTGAACGGCGCGGTGTGGACCTCGGCGGCGAAGGCGCTGCCGTCCTTGCGGCGATAGCGCGTCTCCACCCGCACCGCCTCGGCCGCCGCCATCTGGGCGAGATAGGTGGGCATGTCGGTGTCCGCGAATCGCTCATCGATATCGCTCAGCGGCAGGCCGAGCAGCTCCTCGCCGGTGTAGCCCAGGCTCTCGCAGGCGGCGCGGTTGACGTCGGTGATGCGCCCCGCCTCATCGTGGACGATGACCGGATCGGCGGCATGCTCGATGAGAGTACGAAACCGCCGCTCGCTTTCGGCCAGCGCCAGCTCCATCTGCTTGCGCTCGGTGATGTCGGTGTGCGAGCCGAAGTGACGCAGCGGGCGCCCGTCGGCGGCGCGTTGAATCGTGCCGCGATCCAGGATCCAGCGATAGGAGCCGTCTTTGTGGCGCAGGCGCAACTCGGTTTCCCAGCGCGTCGCACCGCGCTCGATGTGCTCCTGGGTGCGCTGCAGGAGCGGCGCCCGATCGTCCGGATGCAGCAGCACGGAGTAGAAGAACTCGAAGCTGCTGTCGACCTCGTCTGGGCGGTAGCCGAGGAGGCTCCACCAGCCGGGGGAGAGACGCCGTTCGCCGCTCTGCAGATCCCAGCGCCAGAAGCCCATCTGCGAGGCGCGCGCCGCCAGGTCCAACCATTCGTTGCTGGCGCGCAGCGCGGCCTCGGCGCGCTCGCGTTCGGTCAGGTCGCGAAAGATGCCGTGGGCGCCGCGCTCGCCCCCTTCGTCCCGCCAGCGGATGCGGCCGGCGGCGTGGACGCGTTGCCCGCGCTTGCTCTGGAAGACGAGCTCCATGGGCGCGCTTTCCTCGCCGGTGCTGCCGTCGCGCACCATGCGGAACTGCGCCGCGCTCTGCGGCGTCAGCGTATCGATCAGCGTGAGCTGCTGCAGGTCGTCGCTGTCGTAGCCCAGGGCCGCGCGCCAGGCGCGGTTGGCGTATAGCAAGCGCCCATCCGGGGCGACGGTGAAGACGAGGTCCGAGGTCTGATCGAGGAGCTCGGCGTAGAGGTCCGCCGCCGGGTCGGTTACGAACGCCGGGCGCGCGCGCTCGGCGCCGCGGGAGGGAATCCAGACCCGAAAGGTGGAGCCGCGGCCGACCGCGCTCTCGACGCTGACGGTGCCGCCCAGCAGCTCCAGCATGCGGTGCACGATGTACAGGCCCAGGCCGATGCCGCCGTGGCGGCGGGTGGAGGACGAATCGGCTTGGCGAAACGGCTCGAAGATGACCGGCAGGACCTCGGGCGCGATGCCGATGCCGGTGTCGCTGACGGTGAACTCCACCCCGTCGGCGCGCGCCGCGGCGCTGAAGGCGATGCGCCCGCGTTCGGTGAACTTGCGCGCATTCTCGAGCAAGTTGCGCAGGACGACCTTGAGCTTGATGGCATCGGTCGTCAGGCGAGGCAGGTCGGCGGGGACATCCCAGATCACGTCGAGCGGCGCCGGCGCGAATCCGGGGGGCAAGTCGGTCGCCAGCTCGCGCACCAGCGCGCCGACGTCGACATCGTGGCCGTCCAATGCCGCGGGACCGGACTCAAGGCGCGCCGCGGCCAGCACGCCGTTGATGAGCTCGAGCAGGTCGTGCGAGCTGCGCCGCACGATGTCCAGCGCGTCGGTGTGCTCGCGGCTGAGCTGCTCGGCGTCGTCGAGCACCAGGTCGGTGAAGCCGATGATGTGGTGCAGTGGCGTGCGCAGCTCGTGCGACACCATGGCGACGAATTCGGATTTCGCCCGGTTCGACTCGGCCAGCGTGTCGAACAAGTGGGCATTGGCCAGCGCCAGCGAACCGAAATCACTGATCCCGTCGCCGATCCGTCGCTCGATGGCACCGAAGGGTTGGCGGCGCTGGGCGCTGCCGGCGAAGAGACAGCCGGCGACGCCGGCCGCATTGCGCAGTGCCACGCACACCGCCCATTGCCAGGGATGGGGAGCGATCAACGCCTCCCAGCAGTTGTCCTCCGCCAGGGCGTCGGCTTCGACGAGCAGGCAGGTCTCCTGTTCCAGCTGCGCCATGACGGGGGCCAGCGTCTCGGCGCGAATCGCGCGCTGGTGTCCTTCCTCCCAGGGCTCCGACAGCTCATCGCTGTCGGCGACCAGGGCGTAATCGCCCTGCGCGGTCCGCAGCACCAGGTGACTGCCGTCGCAGTGCAGCAGGTCTGCCGCCACCCGACACAACCGGTGCAGCACTTCCCGCGGGCGGGCCGGCGCCAGCATCTCGCGGCCGAGGCGTGCCAGGGCCGTGGCCACTGCCGCATCCTCGCGCTCGCGCCGGCGCTCGACCTCGGCACTGGCGCGTCGCTGCCTGGTGGCGGCGCGGCGCAGGACGCGGTCCACGGCGCCAGTCAGCTCAGGCAGGCGATCCTTGAACACCAGATCGTCGGCTCCGCTGCGCACCGCGGCGGTGCTGAGCTCGGGAGATACCTGCGCCGAGACGACGATCACCGGCACCCGTTCATCGTGGGCGCGGACCATGGTGATCGCCTCCGGCAGCGTGAGCCGCGGCATGTGGTAATCGCACGTCACCAGGTCCCACGCCTGCCGGTCGAGCGCCGCCTGCAGGGCTTCGGCCGTCTCGACGCGCGTGCCGCGGGGTTGGTAGCCGGCGCGGCGCAGCTCGTGGAGAATCAGCTCCGCGTCGTCCTCATTGTCTTCGATGGTGAGGACCGTGAGCGCCTGGCGATGCATGGGAATGGGTCCGCGCGGGAGCTGCTTTTATAGGCAATATGACGTGAGTGGGCCAGCGCGAAATTGCACCTCGGCAGCCGGCTGGAAAACGCCTCCGCCCGGCCGTGGCCGCGTCGCCGCGCGCTTAGTGCACCGGCCGGGCGCCGACCAGCGCTTGCATCGCCGCGGTAAGGCCGTCGACGCTGAGGTGAAACATGGGAAACAGCCGGCGAATGATGCGGCCCGTATGGGATCCGTCCCAGTAGGGCGGATCGTCCGGGTTGATCCACACGCTGCGCTCGAAGTGTTCGGCGATGCGCCGCAGCCACACCAGTCCTTCCGACGCCGAGCGGCGGCGCGGATCGCCATACGGCTCGAGCAGCTCGGTGGGGTGCATGGCGGCGTCGCCGACGATGACGCACTTCCAGCGCCGATCGAGCCTGCGCAGGATGTCGGCGGTCGGCACCGCATCCTGGCGGCCGAGGCGCGCATGGGAGAAGAGGTCGTCGTAGACGCAGTTGTGGAAGTAGTACGCCTGGAAGGCGCGCAAGCCGTGATCCTCGTGCAGGGCGGTGAGCAAGCGACTGACGGGTTGGTAATACGGATCCATCGTGCCGCCGACGTCGAGCAGCAGGAGCAGGCGCACGTCGTTGCGCCGCGGCGGACGGAAGACGAGCTCGATCTCGCCGGCGTTGCGGCAGGTTTCGTCCACGGTCTCATCGAGGTCGAGCTCGGTGGCCTGGCCGCGGCGCGTCAGCTGGCGCAAGCGACGCAGCGAGGTTTTCGCCGAGCGCACGTCGAGGGTCTCGTCGGTGCGATAGTTCTTGAAGTGCCGCTCCTCGGCGACGCGCATCGCCGAGCGGGCGCGGCTCGTGCCGCCGACCCGCATGCCGGTCGGATGCAGGCCGCCGTTGCCGAACGGCGACCGCCCGCCGGTCCCGATCCACTTGTCGCCGCCGTCGTGCCGCTCGTCCTGTTCCTGCAGCCGTTCGAGAAAGCGACGCAGCAGCTCATCGGTGCTCAGCCGTTCGAGCGCCGCCCATTGCTCGGGCGACAGCTCGGGCAGGTTCTTCGGATCGCGCAGCCAGGCGAGGATCTGCTCGGTGACCGCCTCGTCGAAGCGCCCCTCGACGCCTGTGAAGACGTGCGCGAAGACGCGATCGTAGGCGTCGAAGTACGTCTCGCTCTTCACCAAACAGGCGCGTCCGAGGTGATAGAAGCGCAGCAGACTGCAGCCGTGCAGTCCGTGCTCGAGGGCGCGCAGGAACCCCTGCCACTCCTGCAGGGCGACGGGCACGCCGGCCTCGCGCAGGCCGTAGAAGAAATCGAGAAACATCGCCTCGATCCGGCTCGCTACCACCCATTCCGGGGCGGCGTAAAGCGCGACACCCGTCGCGTTCAGACGGGCGTCCGGGGTGAAATAACGGTGGCGAAACCAGTCGTTTCCGGCATACGGGTGGGAGATGGTGTCCTACGGGTCGGCTTTTCCCCGGGCGAGGCAGGCTATCGCGGTCGCCTGCGCGCTGCTGGCCATGGCGGCGCGTGGCGCTGCCGGGGGGCCCCCGGAGGCGACGGTCACCCCGACCGCGACCCCGGTGCCCTGCACCGGCAACTGCGATGGCGGGCCGGCGGTGAGCGTCGACGAGCTGGTGCGGGGGGTCGGGATCGCGCTGGATCAACTGCCGTTTGCGCTCTGCCCCGCCTTCGACGCCAGCGGCGATCAGCGCGTCAGCGTCGATGAGCTGGTGCAGGGGGTGAACAACGCGCTCAACGGTTGCGGCGTCGCACCGCCCTCGCGCACCCCGACGCGCCCGCCGACCGCCTCGCCGTCGCACACGCCGCTGCCGCCGACGCCCACTGCCACGGCGAGCCCGAGCGCCACGCGTACCAGCACGCGCACGCCGACTCGCACGGTGACCCCGGCCGTCAGCGTGTGCGGGGGAGCGATCACCTCGGCGCCGAAGCTGTGCGACGTCGAGGTGGTGCCGAATCCGGTGCCGCTGTTCGGTCTCTACCGCCTCGACTACTGCCTGTCCGACCGCGAGGGCGACGTGAGCCAAGCCTGCTACGGCGTCCGCACCGGGCCGGATCCGCCACTCGAAACCTGCGAAGCGGTCGTCAGCACCGCCAGGCCGCTGAATGGCTGTTTCGCCTCGGGTGCTATCCGCAGCACCAACCCGGCCGGCAACTACTCGATCATCCTCTACTTCCGCGACCGCGCCGGCAATCGCAGCAACGTCGTGGAGGCGGCCTTTCGCATCGCCCCGTAGCGCGCACTCCACGCCTCGGCAGTCGCGTCACTGCTCACCGATCACTGCCACGGCTACGGTTCGCTGTCGACGGAAGAGATCCGCCACGGCATCGCCCGGCTGGCGCGCGCCTGAGTTGACGCAAGGAAGGGGCGTGACCGGTAACCGGTGACCAGTGACCAGAAGAGGCAACCTGGTCACCGGCTACTGGTCACTGGTCACCGGTCACCGGTCACTGGTTGTAACGCGGCCCCAAATCGGCCCACTTCGTCGGCAGCCGCCCGCCTTTGCCGGCGAAGCGCCCGAGGGCGTCGACGTCCTGCTCGGTCTTGAGCAGGGCGCCGATGAAGGGGATGTGCTGCTCGAGCGCCTCCTGGCTCACGCCGCCGCGCAGCAGGGCGCTGATCCAGTCGATGAGCTCGGAGGTGGAGGGCCGCTTGCGCAGCTCGCTCTGCTCGCGCAGCCAGTAGAACTTGATCAGCACCTGGTCGAGCAGCGTGGCGTCGAGGTGGGGATGGTGGACGGCGAGGATGCGCTTCATCAGCGCCGGGTCGGGAAACTCGATGTAGTAGAAGATGCAGCGGCGCAAGAAGGCGTCGGGCAGCTCCTTCTCGTTGTTCGAGGTGATCAGCACCACCGGCCGATGCGCGGCGACGATCTCCTCGCCGGTCTCGATGATGGCGAAGCGCATCTCGTCGAGCTCGCGCAGCAGATCGTTGGGGAACTCGAGGTCGGCCTTGTCGATCTCATCGATCAACAGCACGTGGCGTTCGGCGGCGGCGAAGACGCGGCCGAGCGGGCCGAGCTTGATGTAGCGGCGGATGTCGGCGACGTCGCCGGTGCCGAAGCGGCTGTCGTTGAGGCGTTGCACGGTGTCGTACACGTACAGCCCGTCGGCGGCCTTGGCGGTCGACTTGATGTGCCAGGACAGCATCGGCATCCGCAGCCCCTCGGCGATGTGACGGGCCAGCACCGTCTTGCCGGTACCCGGCTCGCCTTTGACCAACAGCGGGCGCTCGAGCGCGATCGCGCAGTTGACCGCATCGACCAAGGCACCCGAGGCGATGTAGCCCGGCGTGCCGCGAAAGCGCAGGAAGCCGTTGTCCTCGGTGCTCATCTCCGGCTGCCTAGCGGGCCTCGCCGAGGCGTGCAAGCGCGAAGAAAGGGCGTCACCCGGTGCCGCCTCGCAGGTTGTTGGTTGTTACGCTGTTAGGCGGTTAAGGGACTAGCGGCGTGCAGGCGAGTCCGAGCTCCGAATCCCTAACCGCCTAACCGCGTAACAACCTAACGACCTTATCTCGGGCAAGCCGGTCACGCGTTCTCCGCCTCGTGCTCGGCGGGGAAGAAGATCGCGTCCTGCTCGCTGCGGAAGGTTTCGATCTCGTCGCCGTCGGGGCCGAGCTTCCACATCCGGTAGGCGAGGCGCACGTGCAGGCTGCCGAGCAGGCGGCGAGCGCGCAGCAGGCTGACGCGAGTGAAGAAGCGCTCGCCGAGCAGCACCGGCGCCGAGTACCGCGCATCCTTGATGCGCACGCCGTGGCCGCGCCAACTGGCGTCGATCAGCCCCAGCCGGTGCAGGAGGATGCAGCCGGCCTGGCCGGTGAGGCCGATGACCAGCTCGCCCGGCAGGTGGTGCGGCCAGCGCGGCGCCGTGCGCTGCGCGGCGACCCCGGGATCGTCGCGGCAAACGGTCTTTTCGAACACGCAGCTCTCTCCATCCTCGGCGATCAGGGCGTCGAAGAGCACCGGCATCGGCGCCAGTCCCTCGAGCTCGCGGCGCGGGATGCGGGTGTCGGGCATGACGGCAGGTGGACGCGGCGCACGGCGCGCGACGGCCGGGGCGCAGTCGCCGCCTAACGACTGGGCCGCGCGCCGGTGCCGGCCAGCGCCTCGCGCAGGCGCACGCGCTGCAGGTAGGTGTCGCGCACCAGTTGCGCGTCACGCAGGAAGAGCTCCAGCTCGCTGAGCAGCAGCGCCTGCGGACCGTCGCACAGCGCTTCCTCGGGCTTGGGGTGGAAGTCGACCAGCACCATGTTGGCGCCGGCGATGATGCCCTGGGCGGTGACGTGCAGGATATCGAGCAGGCCGTCGGGCGCGGCCGCCTTCTTGCCGACCGAGTGCGAGGGGTCGATGCACACCGGCAGGCGCGTCAGGCGGCGCACCACCGGGACGTGCGCGACGTCGACGAAGTTGCGGTGCGGGTCGCCGAAGTTGGTCTTCATGCCGCGCAGACAGAGGATGATGCGGCTGTTGCCGCTCGAGGCGATGTACTCGCAGGCGTTGAGCGACTCGTCGAGGGTGATGCCCATGCCGCGCTTGAAGAGCACCGGAAAGTCCTGCTGCGAGCCGACCACCTTGAGCAACTCGAAGTTCTGCGCGTTGCGGGTGCCGATCTGGATCAGCACCCCGGTCGGGTCGCCGGCGGCGCGCAGCGCCTGGCCGATCTCCTCGAGCTGCGCTTCGTGCGTGATCTCCATGGCGATCACGCGCTGGTCGTACTTTCCGGCCAGCTCGAACAGGAACGGCAGGCACGCCTTGCCGTGGCCCTGGAAGTCGTAGGGACTGGTGCGCGGCTTGTAGGCTCCGGCGCGCGTGGTGTGCACCCCGGCGGCCTGCAACGCCTTGAACATCGCCTCGACGTTTTGGCGCGTGTCCACCGCGCACAGGCCCGGAAAGACATGGAAGGTGTCCTGGCTGAAGCGGATGCCGCGGTACTCGAAGCCGAAGGCTTCGGCGCCGTCGTGGCGGCCGATCGACCGATAGCGCTCGCGGATGCGAATGGTTTTCTCGACGGCGGGGAATTCTTCGAACGGCTCCTGCGGGATCTGCGCCGTCGAGCCGAGCAGGTAGATCTCGGTCAGCTGGCGCGTCGCCCCCTGGATCGTGCGCACCTCCGCGTGCACGTCGGGATAGCGCTCGGCCATGCGGACGACTTCCTGCACTTCGGGCGACTCCGGCAGGATGTCGGATTTCATTACGATGATCATGGCAGGCTCTTAGCCGACGCGGCGCAGCCGGGCGAGCACCCCCGGGAGGCCGGGAGCGGTCACAGCAGGCGACCCAGCAGGGCCGGAACGGCATGCTCGACGCGCAGGCGGCGCGGGCCGAGACTGACCGGGGTGAACCCGAGCGCCTGCAGGGCCTCGAGCTCGTAGGCGGTGAAACCGCCCTCCGGGCCGACGGCGATGGTCGCCGGCTCCGCCAGCCCGCGCGGGCACGGCGCCGCCACGCCCGGGTGGGCGAGCAACGCCCGCCGCCCGCTCAGCCGGGCGGGCAGCTCGTCTTCGACGAAGGGCTTGAAGCGCGGCTGCAGCTCGATCACCGGCAGCACCGTGTCTCCCCCCTGTTCGAGGCCGAGCAGCAGCTCTTCGCGCAGCGCGGCCGGGGCCAGCGCCGGGCTCTGCCAGAAACTCTTCTCGACCCGCCAGGTGTTGAGCAGGACGATGGTCTTGACCCCCATCGCCGCCGCGCACTGCAGCACGCGACGCAGCACCTTGGGGCGCGGCAGGGCGAGCAAGAGGTGCAGCGGGGCGGGGGGCGGCGGCGGCTGGCCGAGCGCGACGTCGAGGACCAGGGCCCGTTCGTCCACCTCGACCACTATGCCGGTACCCAGCGGACCGCTCAGCCGGCCGACGCGCAGCGCATCGCCCGGGCGGGCCCGGTGCACCTGGCGGACGTATTCGCACCGCCGGCCGACGAGGCGCACCCGCCGCGGTGTCAGGAAGTCCTCCTCGTGCAGCAGGATGAGATTCATCGCCCGCCGGCGACCCTGGCGCGCCTGCCGCGGTGGCGCAAGCGGTATCGCACTCCCTCGGCCGCACGAACGCCGCCGGCAGCGACCACGCCATGACCGCGACCGGGTTCTATGGGTGCGGTAGGGCGGAATTCCGCCGCCGCGCAGTTGACAGAGACCGCACCGCCGCCTAGCAGCGATAGCATGGCGCGCGCGGCTCTTCTGACCCTCGCGATCCTTTCCCTCGCCTGCGGGCAGGGAAGCTACCAGGTGGAGCCGAGCGGCGCGGGCGGGGCGACGAAGCCGGGCGAGCGACTGCGCGTCATGCTGCCGGCGCCCGGTGCGCAGGGCGAGACGCCCGGGCGCGAAGTCGCGGCGCGGATCATCGCCGTGCTGCAGCAGTCGTATGCCGATGTGCAGTTGTTGCCGACTGCCGACCGCGCCGCCGCGCTGGCCAGTGCCGGCCAGGCGAACGCGCAGCTACTCATCCAACCGGCGGTGACGACCTGGGTCGTGGGCCCGGCGCCGCCGTTCACGGCCGACCAAATCGAGGTGCGCCTGGAGCTGCTCGACGTCAGCGACGGTGCCGTGGTGCGCACGGCGACGTTCGAGAATGTCAGCCCGCTCTGGTCGATCAGTCGCCAAGGGCC
Source organism: uncultured Binatia bacterium (SeqCode) (assembly GCA_964475125.1). Classification (GTDB taxonomy): domain Bacteria; phylum Desulfobacterota; class Binatia; order HRBIN30; family CADEER01; genus CAYYWP01. The sequence continues at coordinate 11,891 of CAYYWP010000106.1, forward strand.
GGTGGGGCTATTGGATCAACGCTTCGATACGGCCGTGCGCGACTTGGTCGGTGCACCGTCGGCGCACTGAATGACGCCGCCTCCTCCGGCCACTGAGGGGTCGGGGGGAAACGCTACCCACCTGAGCCTACGGAGCGGCGGCGCGCGATGGCGGTCGGTGGCGGCGTGATCCTCCTGCTGGCCGCGGCGCTGCTGGCAGCGGCGGCACACCCCCCCGCCGTCGGCGCCGCGCCGATCTTGCTGCGCCCGCAATACCGGATCGATGCCGCCGTGCGCCTCGAGGCACCGCAGGTCGAAGGGGTAGCGACGGTGGCGTTCACCAACTCTTCCCCGCGCACCTTGCAGGAGGCCGTGTTCCTGCTCTTCGCCAACCGCTTCTCGGAGCCCGACCGGAATCTCGACGACTTCAACCGCCAGCTCGTCTACCCGGAGCAAGAGTTTCACCCCGGCATGATGGAGCTCATCGAGATCCGCGATGGAGCTGCGCTCACCCAGGCCTTCCCGATCAGCGTGCCCGGCTTGCCGCCGAGCGCCTTCGTGCGCGTACCGATCGCCGATCTGCCGCCCGGCGCCAGCCGCACCCTCACGGTGCGATTTCGCACCCTGGTGCCATACCGCTTGGGCAGTTTCGGCGAATTCGAGCAGCAGCTGACCTTGCTCGGCGGGTGGTATCCGATGTTGGTCCCGCTCGACCCGGACGGACGCTGGGCGGTCGACGCGCCGCCGCAGCTCGCCGACTTCGAGGTCGCCCTCGATCCCGCGCCGGGATTGGAGATGGTGCTGAACGGACGGTACGCGCCGGCCGGCGCGGCGCGGGTCCACGCTGTCGTCCCCGCCGTGCACTACCTCACGCTGGTGGCGGCGGCGGGCTTCCAGCGCGCCGACGCGCGCGCCGGCGCGGTGCGCATCGTCTACCTCTACCGGCCGGCGCCGCGCAGCCTGCGCCTGGCCCTGGGGCCGAGTCTGCCCGACATCGTGCTGGCGACGCTCAGCTCGATCGTCACGCAGCGCCCGGCGGTGGTGCCGCCACCCGCCGGCGACGATCTCGTCGTCGTCGCCGCGCCGCTGCGCGTCCACCTCACCGCCGCGGGCGAGGGGGCGGTGATCGTCAGCGACCGGCTGCTCGAGCTGCGGCCGGTGTTGCGCCCGTTTCACGAGCTGCAGCTCGCCCAGGCGGTGTACGCCGAATTGCTGCGCCCCCAGCTCGCCGCACGCGAGCCGCCGCGCGAGTACTACTGGGTGAGTGAGGGGGTCTCGCGCCAGCTCGCCATGCGCTACCTCGATGCGGTCGCGCCAGAGCGCCGCTCGGTCTACGACTGGATCGACCTCTTCAACGTCTTCGCCGTCGTCGACCGCTTCGAGAACACGCCGAAGATCTCCTTCACCAGCGCCTTCTTCGACAACGCCAAGGAAGCCGATCCGCTGCACGCCGAGGTCTGGAGTCTCAACTACACCGGACCGCCGGGCCGCGTGACATTGCGCAAGCTGCGGGCCTTGCTCGGACCGGCCACCTACGATCCGTTGCTCGACCAGTGCCTGACGGAACCGCTGACGTTCGCGGCGTGCACCGCCGCTGGCGCTCCGACGTACCCGATCGCTGCGCGGCTGGCGGAATGGACCGGCCCGTACCCGGCCATCGACTACCTGGTCGAAGCGCGGCAGTTCAACCAGCCGGACGGCGCCCGCCGGCGCAGTACGGTCAGCGTCAGGCGGGTGAGCTCGCGCCCGTTCTCCGAGCCGGTGATCGTCCGCCTCTACACCCTCGGCGGCCAGCCGGTGGACGTGGAGTGGAAGAGCGGCGGCGACGTCGCCTTGGTCACGGCCCCGACTGACGAGCGCGTCTATCAGGCGGTCATCGACCCCGAGCGACAGGTGATCGACGACGACCGGGCCAACAACGCCTCGCCGCCGCGCCTGCAGGTGGTGTTCGACTCCGCCGACGTCGAGGTCAGCTCGACCGAGTTCGGCATCTCGGGTCTGCTCGTCGGCCGCCTGCGCTACGATTACCGCAAGGACTTCGCCGTCACCGGCTTCTACACCAACCGCAGCATCGGCTTCACGGCCGGGCCGCGGTTCCACTGGGGCACGCCGATCGACCGCTCGAAATATCGCCACAATCTGTACGCCTATTATCGCTTCGAAGCGCTCGACAAATCGTTCAAGAACGACGCCGACCCGAGCGTGCGCACCACCGGCCAGCTTGGCGGTTTGGGCCTGCGCTACGACTACAACAACGTCTTCTGGCTCGACGCGCCGAGCCACCAACGCCGGCTGCGGCTGTTCGCCGACTGGTTCGACAAGAGCCTGGGCGGCGATTTCGGCTATCTCGGTTGGGGCTACGTGGCCTCGGGGACGGCGCCGCTCGGCAACCCGCGCACCATCGCCGCCGCTGAAGTGTTCAACGGCTTCAGCGAGCCGCTCTACCGCCGGGTGCCGAACCAGGGGCTCTACAGCCTGGGGGGGGAACGGTCGATACGCGGCATCGGCGCCGAGGACCATCTGGCGCGCAACATCATGGTCCTGCGCACCGAACTGCGCCGCGAGATCTACCCGGAGCTCAAGCTCAACCTGTTCGACGTCGTCGTCTTGCGTCGCGTCACCCTGAAGGCCCTCGTCGACGCCGGCCAGGTGAGCAACTCGGCCGGGCGCATCTACGACGTCGGCAACTGGGCGGTGGGCGCCGGCGTCGGCACGGGCGTCGTCTACGACTTCTTCGGCTTCTTCGTCGCCTCGGCGTATCTCGACATCGCCACCCGGCTAGACGACGACCAGGGCGACATTCAGGTCCTGTTCGGCACCGGTCAGACGTTCTGAAGCTGGCTCAGATCGCCGACGCAGAAAGCCGAGAGAGTTTGCACCACGAAGGGCACGAAGACCACGAAGGGCGAGATCTTTCGACCGGACAACTTTGCCCGTCGTACTCTTCGTGGTCTTCGTGGTTTTGAGAACATCTCGGATTAGGGCCGAAGCGCGATCGTTTGTGCGCAGAGGCTACCTACCTGCGGCTTGCGACCCCCCGGCGGCTCCCGTAAGGGACGGGCCATGGATCGCGATGCGCTGAAGCAGCGACTGAAGGTGCTGATCGTCGAGGGACTCAAGCTGGAGGACAAGCGCCCGGAGGACATCGAAGACAGCGCCCCGATCTTCGTCGAGGGCCTCGGGCTCGACTCGATCGACGCCCTCGAGCTGGTCGTACTGGTGGAGGAGAACTTCCGCGTCACGATCACCGACGAAGAAGCCGGCAAGCGGGCCTTTGCCTCGGTCGAGGCGCTGGCGGATTTCATTCTCTCCGCAGCCTAGCGCCACGGCGCGGAGCGGCGCGCCGGGGTGAAGACGTGATCCTCCCATCGCTCATCGCGCTCGGCTCATCGCTCATCGCTGCTTCTTTCTCGGTGGGGCTCGCCGGCTCGGCGTCCGCAACGGCGCGGTGCGACACGACGGCGGCGTGTCTGGGCGCGCTCGCGGCCGCGCAGGCGCAGACGCGCACCCTCGACGCCCGTTTCGTGCAGACGAAATTCGTCGCCCTGCTCGATGAGCCGCTGGTCGCGACCGGCCGCCTGCGCTTTCGTCGCCCAGACCAGGTTCGCCTCGATGTCGAGACGCCGCAGCCGGCCACCATCCTGATCACCGGCGGCCAGGTCGCGATCCCCGGTCTGACGGAAGCGGACCGCCAGGCGCTGGCGGGGACGGCGACGGCGGCGTTGTTTCGCCAGCTGGGGGCCCTGTTCGCCGGCCAGCTCTCGGAGGCCCCAGAGCACTTCGGCGTCGTGGCGCAGGCCGAGGGCGACGCCATTGAGGTCACCCTGACCCCGACGGCGCCCGACTGGCAGCGCCTGCTGCGCGCCGCCACGCTGCGCTTTGCCGGCCCCGAGCTGGGCCTCACCTCCATGCGGCTCGACGAGACCCTCGGCGATCGCCTGGAGGTCGAGCTGCGCGACGTGCAGCGCAACGTCGAGTTGGCGGATGCGATCTTCCAGCAGCCCTGA
>CAYYWP010000107.1:0-15797 GCA_964475125.1 uncultured Binatia bacterium (SeqCode)
CCGCGGGACCTGTGCCCGCCGGCAGCGCAGCGCGCTGCCCGGTGGGGCGCGGTGCGGCGATGATGCGGCGTCCCCCGGCCCGACACTGCGGTCACATCACGCCACACCTCCCCGCCACTCGGCGACGCGCTGCGTCGCCGGCGGGCACAGGTCCCGCGGCTCCGGCTCGTCCCGCAATGTTTGCCCTACGCCGCTTGCGTGCGGGCGTTGGCGATCAGGTCGACGAGCTCGCCGATGATATCCGTCAACGTCGCCTCGCCGGGGGTCCAGACGCGCGCCACCCCGGCCGCCTGCAGCGCGAGCCGGTCGGCATCGGGGATGATGCCGCCGACCACCACCGGGATGTCGCCGCCGCGCTGGCGCAAGAGCTCGAGGATGCGCGGCACCAGGGTGAGGTGCGAGCCGGAGTGAATCGACAGGCCGATGGCGTCGACGTCCTCCTCCAGCGCCGAGGCGACGATCTGCTCGGGCGACAGCCGGATCCCCTGATAGATCACCTCGAAGCCGGCGTCCTTGGCCCGCACCGCCACCTGCTCGGCGCCGTTCGAGTGGCCATCGAGGCCGGGTTTGCCGACCAGTAACCGCAGCGGATGACCGACCTGGGCGGCGACCGCGGCGGTGCGCGCGCGCAGCGCCCGCAACGCCTCGCTGCTCGGCGCGGCACCGACGCCCTGCAGGCCGGTGGGGGCGCGGAACTCGCCGAAGACGCGTCGCAGCGCCGCCGCCCATTCGCCGGTCGTGACCCCGACGCGGGCGGCGCGGATCGACGCCGGCAGGATGTTCTCACAGGTGCGCGCCGCATCTTCAACCCCGGTCAGCGCCACCGCGACCTCGGCGGCATTGCGCGCGGCGCGGAAGGCGCGCAGGCGCTCGATCTGCTGGCGCTCGTTGGCCGCATCGACCGTGAGGATGCTGTCCAACCCGCCGGCGGTGAGCGGCGACGGCTCGTGTTCGGTGTAGCTGTTGACGCCGACGACGACCAGCTCTTTGGCCTCGATGCGGCGCTGGCGCTCGGCGTGTGAGGCGACCAGCGCCTGCTTCATCGCCTCGAGGGCCCGCGCCGCGCCACCCAGCGATTCGATGCGCGCCAGCTCGGCCTCGGCACCGGCCATGAGAGCGGCGACCTTCTCCTCGATCACCACCGAGCCGTCGAAGACGTCGCGCTCGTACTCCAGCATGTCGGTCTCGAACGCCATCACCTGCTGAATCCGCAGCGACCACTGCTGATCCCAGGGCCGCGGGAGCCCCAGGGCCTCGTTCCAGGCCGGCAGTTGGATCGAGCGCGCCCGCGCCTCTTTCGACAGCGTCACCGCCAACGCCTCGAGCACGATGCGCTGCACGTTGTTCTCCGGTTGCTGGGCGGTGAGGCCGAGCGAGTTCACCTGCACGCCGTAGCGAAAACGGCGCTGGCGCGCGTCTTCGACGCCGTAGCGCTGGCGCGTCAGGCGATCCCACAGGCGAGCAAACGCCTTGAGCTTGCAGATCTCTTCGATGAAGCGGATGCCGGCATTGACGAAAAAGGACAGTTGGCCGACGACGTCGGCGATCGCCACGCCGGGGCGCTGGCGCACGCGGTCGAGGATGGCGCAGGCGTTGGCGAGCGTGAAAGCGATCTCTTGCACCGGCGTCGCCCCGGCCTCCTGCAAGTGGTAGCTGCACAGGTTCATCGGGTTCCAATGCGGCACGTGGCGCACGGTGTACTCGATCACGTCGGCGGTCAGGCGCAGCGACGGCTCGGGCGGGAAGATGTACGTGCCGCGCGACAGGAACTCCTTGATGACGTCGTTCTGCGTCGTGCCGCGCAACTGCTCCGGCTCGGCGCCCTGGCGCTCCGCGGTGGCGATATACAGCGCCAGCAGCCACGGCGCGGTGGCGTTGATGGTCATCGAGGTGTTCATCTTCGCCAGCGGGATCTGGTCGAAGAGCGCCTCCAGGTCGGCGATGTGGCAGATCGGCACGCCGACCTTCCCCACCTCGCCCGCCGCCATCGGATCGTCGGAGTCGTAGCCGGTCTGCGTCGGCAGATCGAAGGCGACGCTCAACCCGGTCTGCCCCTTGGCCAAGTTGGTGCGGTAAAGCGCGTTGGCGGCGCGCGGGTTGGAATGCCCGGCGTACGTCCGCATCAACCAGGGCTGCTCGCGATCCGCCATGCCCCGACCATAGCCGGTCGAATCGGCGCCCAGCAACACAGGTCTGAACCGCCCGGGAGTATGCACCGCGGCCATCCCCCCGTTTGAGCGTCAGGGCGCGTTCTCACACGTGGGGAATCGACGAGACGAACAGCCTGGAAGGCGCCGGGCCGCCAGCGTTCTTGCCACGACGAGCCTCCCCCGGCGACGCCGCCCGGGCGGCCGCCCTCCAGCCACGGGGCTCAGAAGTCGCCGAGCCGCCGCAGTTTCTCCTTCACCTCGCGGAGTATCGGCCTCGGCAGGTCACCGAGTGCACGACAAAAGCGCCGGTTGTCGATGGTCCGGCTCTGGTCGATCATCACCTCGCACTGCATGGCGTTGCCTGCGATGGCGCGCGGCAGCGACACCCTCAACAGGTTCTCGCCCGACAGGCGGGTGGTACACGGCAAGACCCACGTGGACGGATGTCCCGTCTCGTTGAGGAGATCGGTCTGCATCACCAGCACCGGTCGCAGCTTGCCGGGCTCGGTTCCGCGCTGCGGTCTGAGGTCAGCGAGGTACAGCTTGCCGTGACGAATCGCAGCCTTCACTCGATCCCCTCGCCGGAGAGGTGATCCAGTTCCCGTACTTCCTCCAGCGTCGACCTCCGGATTGCTCGCGACGCGGCCCGATAGGCATCTTTCAGGGCCTCTCGGTCGGTGGTCTCCTGTAGCAGCAACAGCCCGCGCCGGATCACCGCGACGTTGCTCTTGAGTTTGAGTCGGGCCTTCAGCACCCGCACCAACCGCACTTCTCCCGCCGGCAGCGTCACACTCGACTTGGCATTTGCCTTCATACCTTCCTGATACTCAGCGGACACCGATCGGCGCAAGCGCACGGGCGGAAACTCCACCTCGTCAGCCTCGAAGCTACTGCGTCGCTTCGCGTGTGTCTGACTGGCCCAGTAGCGACATCTGGCGGAGAGCGGACGGGCACAGAGGCAGCGGCGGAACGGCTGGTTGTGTCGATCGGCGCCGGTCGCTATGTGCGACTGCGCATTCCGGCGCAGTCCAGCGGCAACGGAATCGCGATGTCACCCGATGTCCGTCGTGCGAGGTCCTTCCGAGTCGGCCGTCACCGCGCCAAGTGGCGCGCTGGTTTGGCTGGCCGACCTGGCGTTGCGGCGCCGGCACGGCATCTTGTGGGGCGCGGGCCTGCTGGCGGCGCTGGCGGCTGCCGCGCTATGGCGCGGCGGCACGCTGACGACGGGAGCCACCACCGGCATCGAGGCCGACGTCGCGCGCCGGTTGATCGAGCGCGAGCTCGGCTACCCGGGCGAGTCGTCGTTTCTGATCCTGTTTCGCAGCCCGCGGCTCGAGGCCGATGATCCGCGCTTTCTCGCCGCGCTGAGCGAGGCGCTGGCGCCGCTGCGAAGCGATGCGCGCGTCGCCACGGTCCTGGCTCCCGACGACGCCCCGCCGCTGGTCGCCGAGCGCCTGCGCCACCAGCGCAGCGCCCTGGCGATCGTGACCCTGCATGAGGACTTCGTCGCCGCCTCGTTCACCTATCCGGCCCTACGCCGGGCGGTACGCTCGGAGGTGCTGGAGATCGGGTTCACCGGCAACCTCGCCTTTCGGCACGACCTCGATCGGGTCCTGGCGCACGACCTCCTCATCGCCGAGCTGCTCAGCTTGCCGCTCTCGCTGCTGGTGCTGTTGGTGGTGTTTCGCACCGCGGCCGCGGCCGCCGTGTCGGTGGGCGTGGGCGCCCTCGCCGTGCTCATCGGCATCGCCATCGTCACCGCCCTGTCACGCGTCACCGAGATCGCCAGCTACGCCATCAACGTCGCCTCGCTCATCGGCCTCGGCGTCGCCATCGACTACTCGCTGTTCATCGTCAGCCGCTATCGCGATGAACTCGACGCGGGGGCCGGATATGCCGATGCCCTACGCACCGCGCTGGGCACGGCCGGCCGCGCCGTGGTGTTCTCCGGCCTGGCGGTCGCCATCGGACTCGGCAGTCTGCTCTTCTTCCGCGGCTCCTTCCTGGTCAGCATGGGAGTCGCGGCAGCGATCGTGGTCGCCCTGGCCGTGCTGTTCGCGCTCACCGTCTTACCGGCGCTGCTCGCCGCGCTCGGGCCGGGCATCGACCGCGGCCGCCTGCCGCTGCCGCAACTCGCCTCCGGTGAGGCGTGGCACTCCCTGGCATCGTGGGTCATGCGGCGACCGATTCTGGTCCTCGTGCCCACGCTCGCCGTCCTCATCGGGCTCGGCGCTCCCTTCACCCGTCTGACGATGGCCGCCGCCGACGTGCAGACCTTGCCGCGCGGCGTCGCGGCGCGCGACGTCTACGAACAGCTGCGCCGCGACTTTCCCGAGCACACCGGAACGCAGGTCCTGGTGGTGGCGCGCTTTCCCAGCTCGCCCGCGGTGACCCCGGAGCGGGTCAGCGCCTTCTACGATCTCGGTCAGCGCTTGTTGGCGATGCCGCAGGTGACGAAGTTCGAGGGCGTCGTCAACAGCGATCCGCGCCTGGGCCGCGAATATTTCGCCAGCGAGGCCGAGATGTCGGACGATTGGTTGCCCAGCGACGCGCGGCGGATGCGCGCGCTGGTCAGCCGCAACGATCTGGCGATGATCAGCGTCGCCGTCGACGGACCGCCGGCCAGCGAACCGGCTCGGGCCGTCGTCCGCGCCGTGCGCGCCGACCCCCGCGTCGCCGACGGCCGGGTCATGGTCACCGGCCCGACCGCGCAGGGGCTCGACGTGACGGACTTCGTCCTCCAGCGCGCCCCGCGCGCGATCGCCTTCATGATCGGGGCGACCGTCCTCGTGCTATTCGTCTTGCTGCGCTCCGTCATCCTGCCGCTCAAGGCGGTGGTGATGAACGTGCTCTCCATCACCGCCTCCTTCGGGGCCCTGGTGTGGATCTTCCAGGATGGGCACCTGGCCGGGCTGTTGCGCTTCGAGGCCGCCCCGCTCGACCCGACCGTGCCGGTGTTGCTCTTCTGTGTCGTCTTCGGCCTTTCGATGGACTACGAGGTGCTCATGCTGGCGCGCATGCGCGAGGAATATCTGCGCAGCGGCGACAACACCTGGGCGGTCGCCGAGGGCCTCGCCCGCTGCGGCCGGTTGATCACCAGCGCCGCGGCCATCATGGTCACCGTCTTCGGCGCCTTCGCCCTGTCGCGCGTCGTGGTCGTCAAGGCCCTCGGCGTCGCCCTCGCGCTGGCCATTACCCTCGACGCGACGCTGGTGCGCGTGCTCGTCGTCCCCGCCACCATGCGCCTCTTCGGCCACCTCAACTGGTGGGCCCCGGCCTGGCTCGGCGGCGGGCGCCGCCGACCGCCCGACCCGACGACTTCTGCGCCCTGAGGACCGCCCCGTCCGCCTACTACTCGACGGGGCGGGCGTGGCGATAATCACGTCGGTGGCGTGAGCGTTCGCCGGGCGCAGCGCGGCCGGGCGCGCCGCGCTGCGCCAGCCTGTGTCTCAGAACGACGAGACGGCGAACCAGTTGCCGGGCCGGTTGCCGGCGGGGTCGGCGGAGGCTGTCACCAGTACGATCGGGGCGAAGCACGGGTCGGCGATCTCGACCACAGTCGTGAGCACGGCGTCGCCGTCTGGGCCGAACGGTATCGCAGCGGTGCGGGCCGCCTCCACTGGTGTACCGGAGTCGTCATGGCAAATGACGCGCGCCAAGATATCCGGGGCCGGGTTGATTCCGATCGCCGGGATGATCAGGCCCTTGACGTGCAGGACGAGCCGGGTGCGCCCCGACTTCAGCGGTAGCAACGCGACGCTGCCACGGCGCAGTTCCCAGTCCACCGTCGAAGATGGAAACCCCGCGATGACCTGGTTGGCACGGTTACCGAGCAGCTTGGCATAAAAGATCCCGCCCGCCGCCGTCGCTTGCGCCGTTGCCGTAATGAGCAACAGCGCCGACATGAGACCTACAGCCTTCGTTCGCATGATCCGTTCCTTTCTCCGTGCGCTCCCGCGCACGGCACTGAGGTTTGTAGGATTATCGGTGCGCGCTCGGCCTGCTGGTATGCAGACGCCAACGAAAAGACTGTTGCCGCGCCGTCAACAGTCGGCCCCCATCCAAACCCGAGGGCTTTACGGATTCATTCACGCCCCGTGATCACGTGGCGAGAGGCCGAGCGCTGCTGCGGCTGTGCCCATGACAGCGCGCACCGCGCGGGCCTTCGTCGTGATCACGTGGCGAGAGGCCGAGCGCTGCTGCGGCTGCTCGGGCCGCAAGGGGCAGGGTGAAATCACCGCAGACCGTCAACCGGGCCGGGGGGGTGCCCTCCGACGGCGGTCGGTCACGACAGCCGGAGCACGCAATCAGTCGATGGATCGCATCACGGCAATGGCGATCTTTGCCTACGTCGTCGACGCCGGCAGCCTCTCGGCCGCCGCGCGACGGTTCAATCTGTCGCGCTCGGCCATCAGCAAGCAAATCGCACAGTTGGAGAATCGACTCGGGGCGCGCCTCCTGCAGCGGACGACGCGGCGGCTGAGCCCGACCGAGGTCGGCGTCGAATTCTACGCCCGTTGCACCCGCATCGTGTGCGAGGTCGAAGACGCCGAGCTCAGCGTCAGCCGACTCGAGCCCACCCCGCGGGGGTTGCTCAGGGTGAATGCGCCGCTGACCTTCGGCTATCGCCACATCGCCCCGGCGATCGGGGAGTTCCTGCGCCGGCACCCGAACCTGCAGATGGAAATGGCGCTCGACGACCAGGTCGTCAACATGGTCGAGGGCGGCTTCGACGTCAGTATCCGCATCGCACGCCTCGCCGACTCCGCGCTCATCGCCCGCCGCCTGGCGCCCAATCGCGTCGTCGTTTGCGCGGCGCCGAGCTATCTCGCCGCTCACGGACGGCCGCGCACTCCGCGCGACGTCGCCCAGCACAACTGTTTGCACTATACGCTACTGAGCTCGCGCAACGCCTGGCGCTTCGCCGGCCCGCGCGGCGAAGAGTTGGTCGAGGTGGCGGGGAGCGTTCGCACCAACAACGGCGACGCCCTGCAGATCGCCGCCCGCGATGGCGTCGGCCTGGTGCAGCTACCGACCTTCATCGTCGGACCCGATCTCGCCTGCGGCTCGCTCGAAGCCGTGCTCGAAGACTTCGAGGATACCAGTACTTTCGTGTGGGCTCTCTACCCGAGCACGCGCCACTTGACGCCGAAGGTCCGTGCGTTCCTCGATTTCCTTAGCGCTCGTTTCGCTGGGCGTCCGTATTGGGACGCTGCCGCACCGCACCCGAGGCGGCACCGGCCCCGATCGGCAGTTTCCGCGGCGCCGCGGGGCGTGTCCGTCCGTCGAACGGGCTGATGCCGAACTGCGCCTCCGCGGCGCGGTTCACCAGAGATCGGGAATCGGGTAACCTGCCAAGGCGAGCTTCACCCCTCTCCCATGCCGAACATTCAGCGCGTCGTGATCCTCGGGGCCAACGGCACGATGGGCGCCGGCAGTGCCGAGGTGTTCGCGGCGGGCGGCTGCGAGGTCATGTTGCTGGCGCGCTCGGCCGACAAGGCGGGCCAGGGTGTGGTGGCGGCGCAGAACATGGCCAAGTCGCTGACCATCGCGGCGCGGTTGGCGGCGGGCAGTTACGAGGCCGATCTCGACCGCGCGGTCGGCCAGGCCGACCTGATCTTCGAGGCCCTGGCCGAGGACCTGGCGATCAAGCACGAGTTCTTCGCCCGCGTCGATCGCGCCCGCCGCCCTCACTCGATCGTCGCGACGGTGTCGTCGGGCCTCTCGATCGGCGCCATGGCGAAGGGGCGCTCCGAGAGCTTCCGCCGGCACTTTCTCGGCCTGCACCTGTTCAATCCGCCGAACCTGATCGTCGGCTGCGAGGTCATCCCGCACACCGAGACCGATCCGCAGTTGGTCGGGGCGCTGGTGGCGCTGCTCGAACACCGATTCGGCCGCGTGGTCACGCTCTGCCGCGACCAGTCCGCCTTCGCCGGCAACCGCATCGGCTTCAAGGTGATGAACGAGTGCGCCCAACTGGCCGCCGAGCACGGCGTGGCGTTCATCGACTATCTGATCGGCCCGCACACCGGTCGGGCGATGGCACCGCTGGCCACGGTCGACCTCGTCGGCCTGGACGTGCACCAGGCGATCGTCGACAACGTGTACCGCCACACCGACGACGAAGCGCATGACGCCTTCGCGCTACCCGCTTACGTCGCCTCGTTGGTAGCCGCGGGTCATCTGGGAAACAAGACCCCCGAGCGCGGCGGCTTTTATCGGCGCTCCGCCGAGGACGGCGTCGATTTCGTCCTCGATCCGCCCAGCGGTGCCTATCGGCCGCGCGGCGAATGCGCCGTACAGCCGATCCCGTTCGTCGAGTCGATGCGCGCCTTCAACCGCGTCGGGCGCTATCGCCAGGCCTTCGAGGTCTTTCTCACCGCGACCGGCCGCGAGGCCGAGCTCGCCCGCCGGGTCGTCCTCGGGTACATCAGTTACGCGCTCAGCCGGGTCGGCGACGGCGAAGTCGTGAGCGAGGCGAGCGGAATCGACAAGATCATGGGCTACGGCTTCAACTGGGCGCCGCCGAGCGCGCTGGTCGACCTCATGGGCCTCGACGAGGCGATTGCCGCCATTGAGGCCGCGGGTCTGTCGGTCCCGCCGGTGCTGGCGAAGGCGCCGCGCGACCGCCGCCTGTTCGACCTGCCCGCCGTCAACATCGGCCGCTTCTTCGGCGGCTGAGCGTTGAACCGGGCCGCGCCCGCCGGTGACTGGCTCCGGAAAGCGCCTGGCGCTCACGCCGCAGCGCGCTGTCCCTGACGGCGACGTTACCTTGCCTCGGCCCGGAGGCGGGGCTACGCTCACGCCACTTGCGGTGGCGGCCATCCGACACCAACCGGTGACCGCTCATCGACCGAAGGAGAATGCCCATGGCAGTGCCGATCTACGTGCTGGGCGGATATCAGACGGATTTCGCCCGCAACTGGACGAAGGAGAGCAAGCACATCGCGGCGATGATTCGCGAGGGCGTGGAAGGCGGCCTCGAAGCGACCGGCATCGATCCCCGTGATGTCGAAGTCGGCCACGTCGGCAACTTCGCCGCCGAGCTGTACGCCATGCAGGGGCACCTGGGTGCCTTTCTGGTCGATGTCGACCCGGCGTTCTCCGGTCTGCCGACCTCCCGTCACGAGGCCGCCTGCGCCTCGGGCAGCATCGCCATTCTCGCCGCCTCGGCGGAGATCGAGGCCGGGCGATACGATCTCGCCATGGTGCTCGGCGTCGAGCAGATGAAGACGGTCGACGCCAAGCGCGGCGGCGAGTTCCTCGGCACCGCGGCCTGGTACGAGCGCGAAGCCAAGGGTATCGAGTTCCCCTTTCCGAAGCTCTTCGGCCGCCTCGGCGATGAATACGACAAGCGCTTCGGCCTCAAAGACGAGCACCTGGCGCACATCTCCGCCGTCAACTACTCCAACGCCAAGCGCAACCCGCTGGCGCAGACGCGCAACTGGTACATGACCGAGGAGCACGCCAAGAACGACCCCAAGTTCAACGCCGTGATCGGGGGGCGCATCAAAGTCTCCGACTGCTCACAGGTGACCGACGGGTCCGTCTGTCTGTTTCTCGCCTCCGAGCAGGCGGCGACGGCGTACGCCAAGCGGCGCGGCACCGCCATCGACGCGCTGCCGCGCCTGCTCGGCTGGGGTCATCGCACGGCGCCGCTCGAATTCGACGCCAAGATCGCCGAGAGCCAGGGCCAGCCCTACGTCCTCCCCCACACGCGCCAGGCGATCCTCGATGCCTTCCGGCGCGCCAGGGTGGGCGACTGCTGGGGCGTGCAGGCGATCGAGACACACGACTGCTTCACCACCTCGGAGTACATGGCGATCGATCACTTCGGCCTCACCGCGCCCGGCGAATCGTGGAAGGCGGTGGAAGACGGCACGATCGAGCTCGGCGGCAAAATGCCGATCAACCCCAGCGGCGGACTGATCGGTGCCGGCCACCCGGTCGGCGCCACCGGCTGCCGGCAGGTGCTCGACGCCTTCAAGCAGGTCACGAAGCAGGCCGGCGACTATCAGGTCGACGACGCGACGCGTGTCGCGACGCTGAACATCGGCGGCAGCGGCACGACGAGCGTGTGTTTCGTTGTCGGCCGGTAGGGACGACGGTTGGCATTGATGGGCGTTGGGCACACCTGGGCGGTCTCGGGCGGGCTGGGCGTGTGGCTGAGCCTGTCGATGCTGGTCCCCGCCTGGCCGCAGATGCGCACCCCCGGCGCCGGGGCCGTCAGTGAAGACGTCGGGCCGATCGGCGACCCCAGCCAACCGGTCGGCGCCGGCAGTCGCTCGATGTACGGCAGCGGCACGATCGGCGAGAACAGCGAACCGGTGCACTCGGGGCCGGTGCGCGATGCCACGACGCGCAGCATGCACAGCGGCCCGGTGTCGTCGATGTCGCGCGGGCCGATGTCGCAGGCGCGCAGCGCGCCTCAGGGTGGCTCCATGACGGAAGCCTCGGCGGGGGCGGTCAAACACGACATCGATCGGGCTCTCGGCTCGCGCATCTCGCAGCCGCTGCGCGAGCTCGCCCCGCTGCAGGAACAACTCCGCCTGGTCCGCCTGCGCGGCAACAGCGCCGCGATCGAGGCCGAGGGCGCGCCGCCGGCCGCCGGCGCGGATGAGGCGGCGCCGCACATCGCCGACCAGGCCGATGTGCCGCCCGACCAGCTACCGCCAGCCGCGGAGGTCTCGCCTGAGGACGCCGTCACCGAGCAGCCAGCGACGGTGGGCGAGCCCGAGGGCGAGGAAGTGGTCGCTGAACCGGCAACGCCGTGAGCCGATCGGCGCGCCACCTCTCGCACCGCCCGTTGAAGAAGGCGTTCTGCTTACCCTTCAACAGGCTCAGGGCCCGTTCAGCTCGTCGAAGCAGGAGCCGAACGCGTTGCGGCACAAGCACTTCCCGCTCACCCTTCGACAAGCTCAGGACATGCCCTGAGCCCGTCGAAGGGTGAAGGGTGAGCGCGGCCTGGACAACGGCGTCTGACCGCACTCCACCCGGGAGAGGGGTGGGATGGGAAGACTGCGCCGGCCTGGCAGGCGTGGAAGTCGCGGACGATCCGGGCTAGGGAGCCCCCGTGACAGCGGAGCTGGGCGATCGGGTAGCCCTGGTGACCGGCGCCAGCCGTGGCATCGGGCGCGCAATCGCGTTGCGCCTGGCGCGCGCCGGCTGCCGCGTCGTGGCGCTGGCACGGCACGCCTCCGAGCTGCAGGCCGCCGCCGAGGAGGTCGCGACGCATGTGCAGGCCGCGGCGGTATTCACCCTGCCGGCCGACGTGACCGACGACGCGCAGCTCGAAGCGGCGGTACGCCGCGCGACTGCGGAGGTCGGCGCCATCGACGTCTTGATCAACAACGCCGGCTTCGCGCCGCCGCGCGGCAGCGTGGTGAAGACCTCGCTCGCCGACTGGGATCGCACCCTGGCCACCTGCCTGCGCGCGCCCATGGTACTCACCCGTCTAGTTCTGCCCGACATGCTGGCGCGGCGGCGCGGCGCGATCATCAACATCGCCTCGGTGGCGGCGCGTACCGGTCGCGCCGGGGAGGCTAGCTACGCGGCGGCCAAGTTCGGCCTGCTGGGGTTCACGCACGCCCTGTTCGACGAGGTGCGCGGCCACGGCATCAAGGTCACCGCGATTCTGCCTGGCCTGGTCGATACCGCGTTCATCCCCGCCAACCGCCGCGTCGATCGCGGCGCCTTCCTGCAGCCCAGCGATGTCGCCGACACCGTTCATCACGTCTTGACCTGTGCGCCGCGCGCGTGCCCGCGCGAGATCGTGCTCGAGCCGCAGCTCGACCCCGAGGCCTGAGCCGTGCACGGCGGCGGGGCAGCCCATTCGGCGAGCGGGGAGGCGACTTGGAGCTGCGCGGCGCGACGGCACTGATCACCGGTGGCGCGCACCGGCTGGGTCGCGCCATGGCACTCGGGCTCGCCGCGGCGGGCGCGGATGTCGCGTTCACGTACTTCGCCTCGCGCGCCGCGGCGGGGGTGACGCGCAAGGCCATCGAAGCGCACGGCGTTCGGGCTCTGGCCCTGCGCGCCGACGCGGCCGATGACCGTCAGATCCGCGACGTACTCGCCGCCGTGCAGCGCCGATTCGGCCGTCTCGACCTCTGGATCGCCAACGCCGGCGTCTTTCGCCGTACGCCGCTGCGCACCATGCGCGCCGGCGATTGGGACGCCATGCTGCGGCTCAACTTCGACACCTTTCGGGTCCCGGCGGAACGCATCGGGCCGTACATGCAGCGCCAAGGGCGCGGCGTCATCATCGCCATGGGCGACGTCGCCGCCGAGCAGGCATGGGCGGACTACCTGCCCTACAGCATCGCCAAGCGCGGCGTCGCGGCCTTGGCGCTGGCATTGGCGCGGCGCCTCGCACCGAGTGTACGCGTGAACGTCATCGCCCCTGGGCCGGTGTTGTTTCCGCCCGACTTCCCCGCCGCGGCTCGACGACGCGAGATCCAGCGAACCCTGCTCAAACGCGCCGGCGACGCCGCCGACGTCGTCGAGGCGATGCGCTTTCTCGCCGGGGCCGATTACATCACCGGCGTCATCCTGCCCGTCGATGGCGGTCGGCGCCTTACCTGATCGGCCAGCGGCGGCACCGCCGCTGTGGCAGGCCGTCTTCGGCACCCCTCACCCGGTGGCGGTCGAGATCGGACCCGGGCGCGGCGAGTTCCTGCGCGCCATGGCGCGTCGCCGACCGGACTGGAACTTCTTCGCCATCGAGCGCTCCGCGGCGCGGAGCCGCGCGCTAAGCCATCTGCTCGAGCGCGACGCCCTCGCCAATGCCCGCGTGCTCTGCGCCGACGCCTCCTGCCTCCTGGCACAGTTTCCAGCCGGCTGCGTGGCGGCGCTGTTCGTTCAGTTTCCCGATCCGTGGTGGAAGCGCCGCCACCACAAGCGCCGGCTGTGGACCCCCGCCTTCGCCGCCACCGCGCGGCACATCCTGGCCCCCGGCGCGACGGTCGAATTCCTCACCGACGTCGAAGCGACGTTCGCGCTCGGCCTGGCGTGCCTCGACGCCGATGGCGCCTTCGAGCGCCTGGCCGTCGGCCGTTTGGACGGCCACGAGACCTCGTTCGCACGCAAGGCAGTGCGCCGCGGCGGCAGCATCTATCACGCGCAGTACCGGCGGTGCTGACAAGAATTGCTGGCGCGTCCGCGACGAGCCGTAGCCGCGGACGCTCGCCACCTCAAGTCACCGGCGCAGCGCGGCGCCGGCACGCTAGCGTAACAGGGCCCGCACGCGCGCGGCGATCGAAGCGGCGTCGAGCCCGAACAGGCACACCAACTCCTCCGGCTTCCCCGAGCGCGGGATGTCGCCGACGGCGAGCTTGGTCACGGTGTTGGGTTCCCCGGCCAGGGCGTTCAGCACGGCGTCGCCCAGGCCGCCCTCGGCGTAGTGGTCCTCGACGGTCACCACGCGGCCGCCGGTGGCGCGCGCTGCGGCGCGTACGCCCTCGGCATCGATCGGTTTGATCGAGTAGGCATCGAGCACGCGCACGGCGATGCCGTCGCCGGCCAGGTCGGCGTGCGCCCGGAGCGCTTCGAACACCGTGATGCCGGCGCAGACGATCGTCACGCGATCAGCCGGACTCTGCCGCAGCACCTTCGAGCCGCCGATCGGAAACGGCTCGTCGTTCGCGTACAGCACCGGAGTCTTGGGCCGCGTCAAGCGCAGGTAGTGGATGCCGCGTGTCGCGGCCATCGCCTCGACCAGGCGCTCGGTCGCCACCGCATCGGCCGGATAGAGGACCGCCGCATGCGGCACGGCTCGCATCATGGCGAGGTCCTCGAGTCCCATCTGCGAGGGGCCATCCTCGCCGATCGAGACGCCGCAGTGCGAGCCCGCCAGCTTGAGGTTGGCACGCGAGATCGCCGCCATCCGAATGTGATCGAAGGCGCGGGTGAGAAAACAGGCGAAGCTGGAGACGAACGGCACCTTGCCGGCCGCCGACAGGCCGACGGCCGTGCCCACCATGTTCTGCTCGGCGATGAATGCCTCCAGGTAGCGCTCCGGGTGGGCGGCGAGAAAGCGTTCGGCAAAGGTCGAATTCTTGGTGTCGGCGTCGATCACGGCGACCGCCGGATTGGCCGTTCCGAGCTTGGCCAGGGCGCTGCCGTAAGCCTCGCGCGTCGCCACCAGATCACCGGGCTGATACGCCGGTGGCGCCATGGGCGAGCGCTTGGCCGGCGCCGCCGGACGAGTCCCGCCGCGGCGCGGTACGGCGCGCAGGCTGCCGATGGCCGGGGCCGCGGCGCGCACCTCCGCCACCGCGGCTTCCAGCTCGGCGCCCTTCTTGAGGGCCTTGCCGTGCCAGTTGTCCCGATCCGCCAGGGCGGCGACCCCCTGCCCCTTGCGCGTGCGCGCGACGATAGCCACCGGCTTGCCGCGCAACGTGCCGGCGCGGTCGAAGGCGTCGACGATCGCCGCCATGTCGTGCCCGTCAACCGTCAACGCATGCCACCCGAACGCACTGAAGCGGGCGGCGTAACCAGCGACATCGAAGCCGTACATCGTGCGTTGGCTCTGGCCGAGGGCGTTGACGTCGATGATCGCGACGAGATTGTCCAGGTTGGCGTGCGCCGCCAGCGCGGCCGCTTCCCATACCGAGCCTTCGGCCAGCTCGCCGTCGCCGCACAAGACGTAGATGCGCTGATCGCTGTGCTCGAGCTGCTTGGCGCTCCAGGCCAGACCGACGCCCACCGACAACCCCTGGCCGAGCGAACCGGTGGCGGCGACCGTGCCGGCGAAATGCGGCGTCGGATGGCCTTCGAGCTCGCTGTCGATCCGGCGCAGGGTGAGCAGCCGGTCGCTCGGGAACGCGCCCGCCTCGGCCCAGGCGGCGTAGAGCAGCGGCGCGGCGTGCCCCTTCGAAAGCACGAAACGGTCGCAGGCCGGATTGCCCGGATCGGTGGGATCGTAGCGCATGACGTCGAAGAACAGCGCCGCGACGAGGTCGGCGGCCGACAGGCAGGAGGTCGGATGGCCCGAGCCGGCCTCAGAGGTGGCGCGCAGCGAATGCTCGCGCAAACGCGCGGCGCGCGCCCGCAACTGGTCCGTTCGGTCGGCCGAGCCGGCTCGACCGAGCGACGCGCTCACCGCCCGTTCCACGCTCACTGTCCCGAAGCGATGGTCAGGCGTGCGCCGCCGTACCGCCCGAGCGCAGACCGCAGAACTCTTCGTAGTCGATCAGCTCGGTCAGCGTCGGCCGTTCGCCGCACAGCGGGCAGCTCGGATCCTTGCGCAGCTTGTGGATGCGCAGCTCCATGCTCAGCGTATCGAAGTAGATCATGCGGCCGATGAGCGGCCGGCCGACGTCGAGGATGAGCTTGATCGTCTCGAGCGCTTGCACGCAGCCGACCAGGCCGGGCAAAACGCCCAGGACGCCGGCTTCCTGGCAGCTCGGCGCGGCCCCCGGCGGTGGCGGCTCGGGAAACAGGCATCGGTAACAGGGTCCGCGCCCGGGCGCGAAGACCGTCGCCTGCCCTTCGAACTGAAAGATGCTGCCGTGCACGTTGGGCTTGTGCGCCATGAAGCAGGCGTCGTTGACCAGGTAGCGGGTGGGGAAGTTGTCGCAGCCGTCGACGATCACGTCGTAGTCGGCGATCAGGCGCATGATGTTCTCCGACGTCACCCGCTCCTGG
>CAYYWP010000108.1:0-15684 GCA_964475125.1 uncultured Binatia bacterium (SeqCode)
TCCAACCCGCAACACTTGAAACTACGTCCCCTTGCGGCCCCTTACGTACGTCTCAGCCCCAGACGTCGCCCTCGCCACCGCCCTTCAGTTTCTCCTGCTCGGCGTCCATCCAGGTCTTGAACTGCTCGGACGTGTCGACGGTCAGGAAGCCGCGCATGCGGTAGTGGCCGAGGCCGCAGAGCTGGGCGCAGGAGATCTCGTAGTTCCATTGCGCGTCGCCCATCCGGGCCCGCATCTGGTCGGTGGTCACCGTGGGCACGAACCAGAGGGGGATGGAGAGGCCGGGGATCGCGTCCTGTTTTACGCGCATCTCCTTGAGGCCGAAGCTGTGAATCACATCCAGGCTCGACACGAAAACAATCGCCGGTTTGTTCACCGGCAGATGGAGCTGATTGACCGTCACGACGTCGTCGGCCCCCGTGGGGTCCTTGCGATCGAGGCCGATCGGGTTCGCCTGCGGATCGACGAGCGCCGCCGTACTGGAGCCGAACTTGCCGTCTGGACCGGGGTAGTGGATGTTCCAGGCGAACTGCTGGCCGATCACGCGCACGACGGTCGCATCCGCCTCGTCCGGAAAGTCGTCGACCCGCTCGGCCCACAGCGGCACCGAGAAGCCGAGCAGCAGAATCGCCTCGGCGACGATGACCCCAACCTCCACGTAGGTCGAGGAGTGGTTCTTCACCCCTTCTGGATTGGCCTTCGGATTCTTCGAGGCTCGGAATCGGGTCAGCGCAATGACGAAGTAGGTCCCCCAGCCGACGAAGAGCACCGCCATGAGGATGTGGACATACCAGGTCAGCTCGTCGAGCGCTCGGCCGTGCGCCGACGCCAGCGCGGGCAGGTTGAGTACCGTCTCGATCATCTACGCCCCCTTCTTCACCAAACGCAGCGCCGGGCGCGGCAGCGGATCGCGGATGTTGCGCGCGCGCCGGCGCAGATAGACGAAAAAGAAGATGCCGAACCCCGCCTCGACCAGGAGAATGACGGCGAGCAGGAACCACACGCCCATCTCGGCGCTCTTCGTCATCGGCGCGTTCGGATCGCCGAAGCAGACCGAGCAGGCGGTTACCGGCGCGACCGCAGCAAACAACCCGCCCAGGGTCATCACCAGCGTCGAGATGATGCGCTTGCGCGGCGTCATGCGTCGGGCATCCCTCTCATCTTGTAGAGAAACCAGTTCGCGTAGCCAACTAGGGCCAGCGCGCTCGCGAAGGACACCCCGGCGACCACGAGGTAGCCCCCGCCGCCCTGGGTGCTGTACATCCACACGCACCACGCGCCGAAGGCCACGGACAGCGCCACGGCCATGGCGATGAAGAACAGGTGGATGTTCTTGAGACCCATCGCGCCCCGTTCGCTGCGTTTAGAGAGTGATCTTGTCCAGGTCCGTCAGCAGCGGCACCAACAACAACACGATGAAGAACGCCGCCGTGAACGCGAGCACGATGAAGATCACTTTGGTCTCGGATATCAGGCGCATGAAGAAGAGGCCCACCAGGCTGGCTTTGAAGCTGGCGATGATCAATGCCACGGTCACCGCCTCCCATTCTTTCAGATGCAGATAGGACACGCCCACCGAAACGACGGTGAGCGCCAAGAGGCTGATGAACACGACCATGAAACCGCGTACGGTGCGATCGATGTCGATTGCATGATTGCCTTCCATCTCGATTCCCCCGCGCCTCACATCAGGTACATGATCGGGAACAAGAAGATCCACACGATGTCGACGAAGTGCCAGAACAAGCCGCCGTTCTCGACCCGATTGGCGAGCAGCACCTGTTCACCCGACTGCCAGTAGCTCCGGGCGGTCACCCAGAAGAACGCATTGACCGCCATACCGAACACCACGTGCAGGCCGTGCAGGGCCGTCATGGTGAAATAGATCGCCAGGTACGTGCTCGTGCTCGGCAGCAGATGATGCTCGAACTTGGCGGAGTACTCGAAGTACTTGATGATCAGAAAGACGCCGCCGAGGATGACGGTGGTACCGATGAAGCGGTGGAACTTCGCCAGGTCGTGGCGCTCGAGCGAGGCCCAGGCCATCACCATGGTCACGCTGGAGGTAATGAGGACCACGGTGTTGGCGGCACCGAGCGGCACGTTCTGAATCTCCCAGCCACGCGGCCAGCTGTCGGCCCCCAGGCGCAGCACGATGTACGAGGCGAAGAAAGCACCGAAGAGCATCACCTCGGAGGCCAGAAACAGCCAGATGGCGATCTTGCTGTTGGTGACCCCGGTGTCTTCGCGCGGCTCGGTGATGTACGGGATGAGCCCTTCCATCGCTCACGCCTCCTGCGTCTGCGGCGCGAAATCCACCGCGTAGCCTGGCGGGCTGTAGTCGTAGGGTCCGCGGTAGACGACTGGGTGATGGTCAAAGTTGCCGTGCGGCGGCGGTGATGGCGCCTGCCATTCCACCGTGGTCGACTGCCATGGGTTGCGCTCGACGGCCTCGCCGTGCCGCAGGCTCCAGAAGAAATTGATGATGAAAGGAATCTGCGCCACAGCCAGGAGCCAGGCCGACCACGAGGTCAGCGTCGTCAGCCAGAACACGTCCGGGCTAAACGCGTAGGTCGCCCCGGCGTCGTAAAGCCGGCGCGACACCCCCGCCAGCCCGATCCACAACATCGGCAGGAAGACGCCGTTCATGAACACCAGCGAAGGCCAGAAGTGCAGCTTGCCGAGCGTCTCGTTCATCTTCCGCCCGGTCGCCTTCGGGTACCAGTAGTAGAGGCCGGCGAAGAAGGCGAAGATCGTCCCCGGCGCGACCACATAGTGGAAATGGCCGATGACGTAGTAGGTGTCGTGCAGGTGAATGTCGGGGGCGCTGAGGCCGAGCGGTAGCCCGGTCAACCCGCCGATGCCGAACATCGGCAAGAAGGCCAGGGCGAACAGCATCGGCGTATTGAAGCGAATCGAGCCGCCCCAGAGCGACAACAACAGCGAAGCGAGAATGACCACCGAGGGGATCGAGATGATCATCGTGGTGGTCTGGAAGAAGGTCGCCATCGCGCTACCCATGCCGGTGATGAACATGTGGTGCGCCCAGACGATGAACGACATGAAGCCGAGGAAGAGCAGCGAGTAGACCATGGCGCGGTAGCCCCACAGGGGCTTGCGGGTGTTGTTGGCGATGACTTCGGCCACGATGCCCAGCGCCGGCAGGATCAGCACGTAGACCTCGGGATGCGCCAGGAACCAGAACAGGTGCTGCCAGAGGAGGGGGGTGCCGCCGCCGGAGTCGGCCCGCGGCTGGCCGCTGATGACGAGGCCGCTGGGCAGGAAGAAGCTGGTCCCGGCGAGGCGATCCATGATCTGCATGACGGTGGCAGTCTCCAGCGGCGGGAAGGCCAGCAGCAGCAGGAACGCGGTGACGAACTGCGCCCAGACGAAGAAGGGAAAGCGCCAGAAGCTCATGCCCTTGGCGCGCAGCTGAATCGTCGTGGTGATGAAGTTGAGGGCGCCGAGCAGCGACGAGGTGATGATCAGCACCATGCCGAAGCCCCAGGCGGTCTGTCCCGGGTTGATGTCGGCCAGTGGCGGGTACGACGTCCATCCCGACTGCGCCGCCCCACCGGGCAGGAAAAAGCTGATCAGCATGACCAGGCCGCCGAGGACGAAGAACTGGTAGCTGGCCATGTTGATGCGCGGGAAGGCCATGTCGGCGGCGCCGATCTGCAGCGGCAGGACGAAGTTGCCGAAGCCGCCGACCCCGATCGGCACGACGCCGAGGAACACCATGATGGTGCCGTGCATGGCACCGAGCTCGTTGTAGAACTCCGGCAGCATCACGCCGCCGGGCGCGCGCGCATCGCCGAGGAATGCGCCGATCAGCGGAATCGCCTGCCCCGGATAGGCGAGCTGCCAGCGCATGATCATCATGAGGCCGAACCCGAAGAGCAGGAAGAGCAGGCCGGTCACCGTGTACTGAATGCCGATCACCTTGTGATCGGTGGCAAAGACGTACTTGCGCCAGAAGCCGAGCTCCTCGTGATGCTCCGCGTGGGCCGGGTGCTCGGCTTTTTTCGCGGCCTGGCCGCCCTCGTGTCGTCCGTCCATGAGTATGGTTCCTCCCCCCCGGGAACTCTTACTTGGCGCCGCCCGGCGGACTGAACTTGAAATCCACCGTCTTCGAATCGCCCTCGCCGACGGTAACCTTGCCCGTCTGCTTGCCCAACTTCTCGTGCCAGGCCTCGATCTCGTAGGTGCCGGCCGGCAAGTCGGCGATGGTGAACTTCCCGTCCGCGCCGGTCACCGCATAGAAGGGGTTGGTGACCACCATCGTGTAGGCCGTCATCCACGGGTGGACGTCGCACTTGATCTGGAAGGTGTCCTCGGGCTTCTCGAAGACGTGCTCGGCCTCCTTGCGGGTCGGCGGCATGGCGATGTTGAACTGCGCGTTGACCTTGGGCAACGCATGGACGTTGTGCAGGATGCCGTCGGAATTGAGCACCTTGAGCGGCTGCCCCGCGTGCACGACGAAGACCCGCGGCTGGTACATGCAGCCGTTCTGATCCATCACGACGGGATCTTTGGGCGGCGGGTACGTCTTGCCCTCGGGCAAGCCGCCGACCACGCGCACCAAGATATTGCCCATCGTGTTGCCCGAGCCGAGCACGAGCATCTCGTTCGGCACCGGCGCTTTGTGTTTGCCCGCGCACGCCGGATCGGCGTCCATGGCTAACGGCTTCAGGGTCGGCACCTTGCCGTCGTAGGTGACGGTGCCAGTGACGGTCCCAGCCGCGGCGGCCGAACCCCAGACGAAAACGGCCGCAGCGGCCGCAACCACGACATCGGTCAACTTGCAACGACGCATCGTTCCTCCTGCTCAGGGTTACACGTTCTCGAACGACAATGATTCCGCCAGACGCGGATCGCCGAGCGGCACCAGCGCCCGCCGACTCGCGGTCCACCCGAACATCGCCAGAAAGAAACCGCCGACCGCCAGCATCGCCGTCACATCGAGGGCGCCGAAGTGCGCCCCGTGTTCGGAGAAGACGGGCATCACGCACCAGTACAGGTCCATGTAGTGCATCGCCAAGAGCCACAGCGCAGCGCCGACCAACAGCGGCACCGCACGCTTGATGGTGCGCGAGATGAGGAAGAAGAAGGGCACGACGAAGTGGCCGAAGATGAGAACCTTGCCGATCGTCGCCCAGGAGCCGTGCGAGCGGTGGATGTAGTAAACCGTCTCCTCGGGGATGTTGGCATACCAGATCAAGAAGTACTGCGAGAAGGCGATGTAGGCCCAGAACACGGTGAAGCCGAAGAGCAGCTTGCCGAGGTCGTGCACGTGCTCGACGGTCACCACCCCGCGCAAGGGCCCGCGCGCCTGGATGGCCGTGATGGCGATGATCAGGAAGGCGAAGTTCGCCAGCACCGCGCCGGTGAAATAGTAGACGCCGATCATCGTCGAGTACCATTCGGGCTCAATCGACATCAGCCAGTCGACGGCAGCGAAGGTCACGGTGAGGGCGAAGAGCACGAGCCCGGGAGCGGCAATGGCTTGCAAGCGGCGCGTGATGCGCTCGTCGCGGCTGGCATCCTGGCGCTGCGATGAGCGCGAGAAGTAGACCGCCAGCCCGCTCCAGGCGGCAAAGTAGAAGAGCGCCCGCAGGAGAAAGAAGCCCTCGTTGAGATAGGGGCTCTTGCCTTGCAGGAGGGGACTTTCCGCCACCGCGGCCGGGTCCGTCCAGACGAACAGCTCGTGGCGGCCGATCCAGATCGGGATGAACAGCACGGCGAACAGCGGCAGCGTCGCCATGCCATTCTCGGCGACGCGGCGCAGCACCACGCTCCACCCGGCCCGGCAGACGAACACCACCAGGGTGAAGAACAAACTGCCGAGCGCGATGCTGAGGAAGTAGAGGTAGGCGACCAGCCACGCGGCGTAGAAATGCTGCGGCTGCGCCGACGCCAGCACCAGCGAGGCCACCAGGCCGACCAGGCCGACGGCGGCGCCGATCCAGGTCAACCGTGCCAGTGGCGCGCCGTCCTGTTGCGCCAGCCGATCCGCGCTCACGACCGGAGCGTGACTCACCGGACCCCGACCTCCTGCTGGCTCAGCCCCGCCGGGTGGCGCCGCACCAGCTCGACGTGCGTGGCGCCGATCTGGGTGAGGAAGCGCTCGGTGGCGGTGGCGTCGAACTTGGGGTCCCAGGCTTCGATCGAAATGAAAAAGCCGTCGTCGGTGACGCGCTCGAAACGTCGCGAGTTGAACAACGGATGAAACAACGTCGGCAGCTGGTTGAAGGCGAGCATCGCCGCCACGGTCGAGAGCGCGGCCAGCAGCACGCCGAGCTCGAAAGTGATCGGCACATAGGGCTGCCAGTTGAACAAGGGCTTACCGCTGACCATCAGCGGATAGGAGATCCCGTTGGCCCAGATCTGCAGCGCGAAGCCGCCGATCGCCCCGCTCAGTCCGCACACGAGCGTCACCCAGGGCAAGCGCGAGCGGCCGAGTCCCATGGCCTTGTCGAGACCGTGGACCGGAAACGGCGAATGCGCATCCCAGCGCGTGTACCCGGCGTCGCGCACGCGCTCGCAGGCGCGGTAGAGAGCCGCCGCCGAGTCGAACGCCGCGAGCAGCCCAAAGGTCTCGCCCGGTGGCAAAGCCGGCGTGAACAACTTCATCCCGCCGCTCCCTGCGCCGCGGTCTCGCCCGCCCAGGCGCGCCCAGCGGCCGGTTCGTGTGCCGCCGGGTGCGGGTTCGCCTGCGGCAGGACGGTCTTGACCTCTGCCGTCGCCACCACGGGCAAGAAGCGGGCGAACAGGCAGAACATGGTGAAGAAGAGTCCGAAGCTGCCGGCCAGGGTGGCGAACTCCCAGAACGTCGGCGTGTACATGCCCCAGGAGGAGGGCAAGAAGTCGCGGTGCAGCGAGGTGACGATGATGACGAAGCGCTCGAACCACATGCCGATGTTGATGAAGATCGAGATGATGAACTGCACCACCATGCTGGTGCGCGCCGCTTTGAACCAGAAGATCTGCGGCGACAGCACGTTGCAGGTCACCATCGTCCAGTAGGCCCAGGCGTACGGCCCGAACGCGCGGTTGATGAACGCGAACTGCTCGTACGGACTCTGGCTCCACCAGGCGATGAAGAACTCCATGGCGTAGGCGTAACCGACGATGCCGCCGGTGACGATCATGATCTTCGCCATGTTCTCGAAGTGCAGCAGGGTGACGATGTTCTCGAGGCCGAAGGCCTTGCGCGTGATCACCATCAGGGTGACCACCATGGCAAAGCCCGAGAAGATGGCCCCGGCGACGAAGTACGGCGGGAAGATCGTCGAGTGCCAGCCGGGGAGCTGCGAGACCGCGAAGTCCATCGACACGATCGAGTGCACCGACAGGACCAGCGGCGTCGCCAGGCCGGCGAGGATCAGGTACGCCATCTCGTAGTGGCGCCAGTGGCGCTGCGAGCCCCTCCAGCCGAGGGCGAAGAACCCGTAGATGAGCTTGCGAATGTGGCTCTTGGCGCGGTCGCGCATGGTGCCCAGGTCCGGAATGAGCCCGACGTACCAGAACATGAGCGACACGGTGCCGTAGGTCGAGACGGCGAAGAAGTCCCACAACAGCGGGCTGCGGAAGCCGGGCCAGACCTCCATCTGGTTGGGCAGCGGCGCCATCCAATAGATCACCCACGGCCGCCCGACGTGAATGCCCGGGAAAATCAGCGCGCACATCACCGCGAAGATCGTCATCGCTTCGGCCGAGCGGTTGATCGAGGTGCGCCATTTCTGCCGAAACAGGAACAGGATGGCCGAGATCAGTGTTCCGGCGTGGCCGATGCCGATCCAGAAGACGAAGTTGGTGATGTCGAAGGCCCAGCCGACCGGGACGTTGAGCCCCCAGACGCCGATCCCTTCCCAGAACAGCCAGGCGATGGAGAGGAGGAGGAGGCCAAGGAGCGACGCGGAGCAGGCGAGTGCGAGCCACCAACCCAGGCCCGGCCGGCGCTCCATCGGCGCCGCTACCGCCTCCGTGATGGAGTGAAAGTCGTGGCCCCCGAGAATCAGGGGCGCCCGCCCCACCACGGGTTCAAACGAGACATTGTCTTCGGCGTTTTCGCGAACAGGCACCCTAAGAACCCCCCGCCGCCGCCCTGATTCGAATGATCGGTCGGCGGTTCATACAAGCTCCCCGCCGGTGGGGTCAAGCCGCTAAACCAACCCGATGCGCGGTGAGGGGCGCCTCCGGAACGCAGCGCTTGCGAGGGGGGGAGAGTCAGGCCGCACGGCACCTCGGCGCAGCCGTAGCAGTGGCCGCTTCGGTGTCGCGCATCGAGTCAGTGCAGTCATTGCATCGCCGAGCGGAGAGCGGGCATACGACGCGCGAGTCATGGATCATCGTCGCTGGCGCCGTCTGCCCGCCTGGGTGCTCATTGCGCTCGCCCTGACCTGCGGCTGTTCGGGATCGAAGCGCGTCGGCGTCGATCCACGTGCCGCGCCGGCGGAACACTATGTCGTCGGGCGGGTGGAGATGTTCCGCGACGGCAAGCAGCTGGCGGTCATCAAGTCGGCGTTCGGCAGCGCTCTCACCGGCTCTGCGCAGACCGAGCTGACGCTGCTGAACAGTGCCACACAGGAACGCTTCAACATCGACATCACCGACCGCACGGGCTGGTTCGCCGCCACCCTCCCACCGGGGACCTACAGCGTCGGTATGCGCTACCAGATCTGGCTGTTCGGCACGCCGGCCCAAGTCGTCGTGCCCGCCGACCCCCAGCGCTGCTACATCGGCACGTTGGGCGTGAACCTGTTCGCTCGCCTGTCGGTCGCCGGCGGTTGGGTGGGCGCCGTCGGCGGTGTGATCCCGACCGAGGACAACGACTACCGAGTGGTCGACGACAGCGGCGAGGTCCACCGCTTCGCTCCCGAGCCGTTGCCAGCCTGCCTCATGAGCCTTGAGCCAAGCGCGAACTCATGACACCCGCACCTCCCACCCCGGCATGCGGGCTCGGTTCCGCCCTCGCTGCCTAAACGGACCTGGATCGGAAAAAAGAAACTCAACGCAGAGCCGGCAGAGAACGCGGAGCACGAGGATCTAGGCTAGCAGCCGCCGCTGGTGGTTGGCGGCGGCGGTTCGGGGTACCGTTGCCGCGCCCCGCCCCACCCGGCAGCGCGCGGCGCTGCCGGCGGGCACAGGTCCCGCGGCTACGGCCTGCGCCGAACGCTCAGTAGCACTCTGTACGCTCTCAATCACCGGCGACGAGCTGCGGCAGGATGGCGCTGATCGATCCGCGCAGCGCCGCATCGGCCAACGCGTCCATCTCGGTCGGCTCGGCGTTGAGGATGACGACTCGCGCCCCCGCTCGCTTGGCGACCGGCACGACGCCGGCGATCGGATAGACGGCCAGGGTGGTGCCGATGGCGAGCAGCAGGTCGCACCGGGAGGCGGCGCGCTCGGCGCGCCGCAAGTCGTGTTCGACGAGCGCCTGGCCGAAGGAGATGGTCGCCGACTTGAGGATGCCGCCACAGCTGCGGCAGGCGGGGTCGTCCTCGCCGTGGCGCACCCGCGCCAGGGCGCGCTCCATAGGGGCGCGGTCGCCGCAGTCGAGACAGACGACCTCGCGCATCGTGCCGTGGATCTCCACGACCAGCTCGGGCGAGTTTCCCGCGGCCTGGTGCAGGCCGTCGACGTTCTGCGTGATGAGCGTGTGCAAAGTGCCCCGCCGTTCGAGCTCGACCAGGGCGCGATGCCCCGGGTTCGGCTCCAACCGGCGCGCCAAGGTCTCCAGGCGGTACTGCCACGACCGCTTTCGCACCTCTGGATCGGCGATGTAGTGCTGCAGGGTCGCCATCTTTTCCGCCGCCGGATTCCTGGTCCACAGCCCCTGCGGGCCGCGAAAGTCCGGGATGCCGGAGTCGGTCGAGATCCCGGCGCCGGTGAGCACCACGATGCGCTCGGCCGCCTGCACCCAACCGCGAACCACCTCGAGGCGCGCCTCGACCATGCGCGCGTAACAGAGCACGGATCGGTGGCGAGTTGAACTCCGCTGCGGTTGCACCCGTGCCAGCCTGTTGTCGCGGCTGTTTTGCCCGCCATCGCCGGACGCGGTAGGGGGCTCGCCACCATGCGTGAACCGTTCGTGCTCCTCGGCATCGCCGCCGCGGGCGTGGTCGCCTCCGGCATCGGTCCGTACGATCGGGTGACCTGGTGGATGGAGGTGGCGCCCGCGCTCATCGCCGCGCCGATCCTGATCGCCACGCACCGGCGTTTTCCGCTCACGCCGTTGTTGTACCGCCTGCTCTGCCTGCACGCCCTCATCCTCTGTCTCGGCGCCCACTACACCTACGCCCGGGTGCCGTTCGGCGACTGGGTGCGGGACGCCTTCGACCTGGCGCGCAACCACTACGATCGCCTCGGCCACTTCGCCCAGGGGTTCGTTCCCGCCATCGCGGCGCGCGAGATCCTCCTGCGGACGTCCCCGCTGCGCGCCGGTCGCTGGCTGTTCTTTCTGGTCTGCTGCGTGTGCCTGGCGATGAGCGCCGTCTACGAACTGATCGAGTGGTGGGCGGCGCTGCTCGGCGGCGAATCGGCGGCGGCCTTCCTCGGCACCCAGGGCGACCAGTGGGACACGCAATGGGACATGTTCCTGGCGCTCTGCGGCGCCGTGCTCGCCCAGCTGCTCCTCGCCCGCCCCCACGACCGAGCGATCAGCGCACTGCTGGCGTCGCCTGACGCTCGCCGCTGAGCGCTCGCAGCGGGCCGGCGCCGCTCACGTCTTCTTCCGTTTGGCCGTCTTCGCCGCCGCGCCGCTCTCGAGCGCCTGCTTGAGGTTGGCGAGATATCCTTCCACGGCGTCGCGCGCCGCGCGCTCGGCGAAGGACTTCACCAGGCGTTGCAGCAGCGTCGGCACCGGGGTGTCGGGGGCGATCAACTGGTGCAACGTGACCGCCGTCCCGGCACCGCTCTCGCGCAGGCGCAGCTCGCCGTCGATCTCGGTGTTGTCGGCGGCGGCGGCGGTGCTCTTGAAGCGGATGCTGGCGCGGCCGTCGCCCTGGTAGCGCGCGGTGTACTGCACGCTCATCCCGACGCCGGCGGTCGAGACTTCCTGAAAGACGAAGCGATAGGTCTCGTCGCCGACGCGCTGGCAGCTCGCCAGGCCGGGTATGCAGGAGGACGAGCCCACCACGTCCCAGAGGTAGGCGTACACCGCCTCGGTTGGCGCGTTGACGGTAATCGTGCTTTCGACCTCGGTAGGGAACTTCGCCATGCCTCGCTCCTTGCCTCGGGTGGCAAGCAAACCACAGCCGCGGACGGATGAACACCCCGCCGGTACGGTCCGCCCATCCGCCGGAGGGCGCCGCCCCCGCCCACTCCGATCGGCGGTGGTCGGCGTGATCGCCGACACCCACGGCCTCATCCGACCCGAGGCGCTGGCGGCGTTACGCGGCTGCGATGCGATCGTCCACGCCGGCGACGTCGGCTCTCCCGAGGTGCTCGCGACACTGGCGGCGCTGGCCCCGCTCACGGCGGTGCGCGGCAACAACGACCGCGGGGCATGGGCACGCGACCTGCCGGAGACGGCGGGGCTCGAAATCGGCGGCGCCTGGCTCTATGTCCTGCACGATCTGCACGGGCTCGACCTCGACCCCGCCGCGGCCGGCTTCGCCGCCGTCATCGCCGGGCACTCGCATCGGCCACGCCTCGAGGAACGCCGCGGCACGCTCTACCTCAACCCGGGCAGCGCCGGGCCGCGGCGCTTCGCGCTACCGGTCGCGCTGGCGAGGCTGCACGTCGCCGCCGGCCGCGTGCAGGGCGAGATCATCCACTTGGCGTGAGCCCCGCGCGCAACGGACGCCTCGCCTCCCCGCGCCGGCGCTACTCCTTCACCGCGTCGCCGGCGTGGTCGAGCCCTTCACCGGCCTTGTCGAAGCCTTCGCCGGTCTTTTCGAGCGCCGTGCCGACGCCGCGCTTGGTCGCCTCGTAGCCGCGCTTCGCCGCGTCCTTGCTCGCCTCGTAGCCGCGCTTGGCGCCGTCGGCGATCCCCTCGCCGACTTCCTTGAATCCTTCCTTGATCGACGCCTCCTCGGCACACAGCAGAGCCGGCACGAAGGCCACGGCAGCACTGAGCAGAACTCGCAGCATGATGCTCCGCATCGACGTCCCTCCGCCGCCCTGGCTACACCGCACCTGACGCCGGCGCAACGCTGACGGGCATCGCGGCGCAGTCACCCCAGGAGATCGACCTACGCGAACGGGCCGACGTCGCGGAATCCGCGCACGGCGTCGCGCCGGCGGCGGCTGCGTCAACCGCCCCTGCGCTCAGAGCGCGGCGCCGCCGGTGGCCAATCGCACGGGACTGGCGGGGCGAAGGCCAGCCAGGTGTTCCGTGACGCGGGCGATGAGTTGCTCGAGAGCGAGGTCGGCGGACGCCAGCTGTTCGCTGCGCTGGCCGTGATCGATGAAGCGGTCCGGCAGCGCCAGCGGCACGACCCGGTTACAATCGATCGCCGCGTCGGTGCGGGCAAACTCGAGCACCGCCGAGCCGAAGCCGCCCGCCAAGACGTGATCCTCGAGGGTGAAGGTCACCAGCTGGCGCCGCAGCGCCGCGCCGATGAGCCGTTCGTCGAGCGGTTTGGCGAAGCGCGCGTTGATCACCGCGAGATGGCGTCCACACGTCTCGGCGACGCGGCGGCGGCACTCGAGCGCCGCGTACACCAGCGGACCGTAGACCAGCAGACAGCCATCGTCGCCGTCGGCGAGCGTTTCGGCCTCGCCGACCGCGAACGGCGCGTGCGCGAACTGCGCCTCCGGCTTGGCCCCGCTGCCGCGCGGAAAGCGGATCGCCGTCGGACCGTTGACGGTGGCCGCCAGCTCCATCATCTGCACCAGCTCGCCGGTATCGCGCGGCGCCATGAGCACGAAGTTAGGCAGGCAGCGCAGGTAGGCGATGTCGAAAAGGCCGTTGTGGGTCGCGCCGTCGGCGCCCACCAAGCCGCCGCGGTCGAGGCAGAACATGACCGGCGCGTTCTGCAGCGCGACTTCCTGGAAGAGTTGATCGTAGGCGCGCTGCAAAAAAGTCGAGTAGATGGCGCAGATTGGTTTGTGCCC
Organism: uncultured Binatia bacterium (SeqCode); assembly: GCA_964475125.1. Classification (GTDB taxonomy): domain Bacteria; phylum Desulfobacterota; class Binatia; order HRBIN30; family CADEER01; genus CAYYWP01. Next base: position 13,063 of record CAYYWP010000108.1, read on the forward strand.
GGCCAGCGCCAGCCCGGCACCGAGGCTGACGGCGTGTTGCTCGGCCATGCCGACGTCGAGGCAGCGGTCGGGGAAGCGCGCCTGCACCTTGGTGAGCCCCGTGCCGTCGAGCATCGCCGCGGTCAACACCACGACGCGTCGATCGCGCTCGAGCATCGTCGCGGCCTGCTCGGCGAACACCGCCGTGAAGGTGGGCCCGCCCTGCTCGGGATATTCGCTGATCACCGACCCCGGTGGCAGCTTGCCGCTCGCCGCGTGGTAGCAGGTCGCCTCCGGAATGTCGTCCTGGTAGCCGCGGCCCTTCTTGGTGACGATGTGGATCAGCACCGGGCGGCGCATCCAACGCGTGGCGCGAAAGGCGGTGCGCAGCGCGTCGATGTCATGTCCGTCGATCGGCCCGTAATAGAAGAAGCCGAGCTCCTCGAAGATGATGCCGAGCCCGTGATGCGGGATGATGCCCTGCAGCGAGTGGTACCAGCGCTGCAGCACGTCGTCGACGTCGTCGCCGATGCGCGGGATGCGCCGGATGGCGCCCTGGATGGTGCGCAGGCGCTGATTGAGCCAGGTCGAGCTGCGCGCCCGCGACAGGTAGGCGCTGAGGGCGCCGACGCTCGGGCTGATGCTCATGTTGTTGTCGTTGAGCACCACCACCAGCTCCAGGTCGCGAAACGAGCCGCCGTGATTCAGCGCCTCGAAGGCGTTGCCTTCCTGCAGCGAGCCGTCGCCGATCACAGCCACGGCTTTGCGCCCGGCCGCATCGGGGTCCTCGCGCCAGGCGAGCGCGAAGCCCATCGCGGTCGAGATGCTGGTGCCGCCGTGACCGGTCTTGACGGTATCGTAGGGCGATTCGGCGGGGTCGGGAAAGCCGGATAATCCCTGCCACTGACGCAGGCGACTGAAGCCGGCCCGCCGACCGGTCAGCAGCTTGTGCGGGTAGCACTGATGGCCGACGTCCCAGACCAGTTTATCGCGCTGGTTGAAGTGATACTCGGCGTAGAGGGCCAGGGTCAGCTCGACGACGCCGAGACCGGCCCCGAGGTGACCGCCGGTCGCCGTCACCGATTCGATGATGAAGCCGCGCAGCTCCGCCGCCAGGGAGCGCAGCCCATCGGTGTCCATGTCCTTGACGTCGTCCGCCGAGGCGAGCGCGTCGAGAATCGGCGTGCGGGGGTCGGCTGTGCTCATGGATCCCTCTCGGCTACCCTTCGCACCCCGAGCCGTCGCGGCGCAAGCCCGCCGGCGCCGCGCTGGTGGACCGCCACGCCATCGGGCGGGTGCGAGGTGTGCGACGTGGGGGGGCCTGGTGTCGCGTTGAAAGCTAGACGCCCGGCACGCCCAGCCAGGCGCGGCTGACCATGTCCGACATCGTCAGCGCGATCATGATCGCCAGAAAGACGATGCTCGAGCCCATCACTGCCCAGGTCAGGCGGGGGCTGTGGCGCAGCTCCATGAAGAAGTACATCACCAGCAGCGACTTGATCGAGGCGATGCCCAAGGCCACCGGCGTGTTGAGGAACTTCATGTCCAGGAACGCCGCCCCGACGGTGACGGCCGTGAAGCCCAACAGGGCGAAATAGACCAGGAAACAGAGGCCGACGGGCAGCGCGCGCGCTTCGTCCGACATGGTACCCCTCAGTGCCGTCCCAGCAGGTAGAGCAGCGGGAAGAGGAAGATCCAGACCAGATCGACGAAGTGCCAGTACAGCCCGCACACCTCGACCGGCGTGTAGTAGTGCTTGTGGAACATTCCTTGCCCCGAGCGCACCAGCAGCACGGCCAGCAGGGCGATGCCGACCACCATGTGCAAGGCGTGCAGCCCGGTCATGGCGAAGTACAGCGAGAAGAAGAGCTGCGCGTTGGTCGGGTCCGGTCCCGAGTAGGCGAAGTGCGGGCCCGGAACGAGGTGCTCGTGCCACTTGTGGGCGTATTCGTACGCTTTCACGCCGAGGAACACCGTGCCCAGGATCATGGTGAGGATCAGATTGATGATCAGCATCAGCCGCTTGCTCACCTGCGCGGCGTGCACGGACAGCGCCATGGTCAGGCTGCTGGTCAGCAGGACGACGGTGTTGAAGGCGCCGAGGGCGACGTCGAGGTGATGGCTGGCGCCGTGGAAAGCCGCCGGATACGCCGTGCGATAGACGACGTAGGCGGTGAACAGGCCGCCGAAGAACATGACCTCGTTGACCAGGAACACCCACATCCCGAGCGACGACGCCTCGCGCTGTTGCGCCGCGTCGTCGAATTGGTGGGCGACGTAGGGAGCCGTCTGCTCAAGCAACGTGAGCCTCCTCTGCCGGCGCGTCGTGTGACGCGTAGCTGTACGCCTCCTCGGTGACCACGGGCGTGACCGAGAAGTTCTCCGTCGGCGGGGGCGACGGCGTACGCCATTCCAGACCGGTGGCCTGCCACGGATTCGCCGTGGCGCGGGCGCCGAACTTGAGCGACCAGAGCAGGTAGCAGAGCGGCAGGAGATACCCGACGGCGAGAATCGATGCCCCGGCCGTCGACAGGACGTTCAGCACCTGAAACTCGGGCGGATAGGCGTGGTAGCGGCGCGGCATGCCGAGGTAGCCGAGGATGAATTGCGGAAAGAAGGTCAGGTTGAAGCCGATGAACACCA
>CAYYWP010000109.1:0-15674 GCA_964475125.1 uncultured Binatia bacterium (SeqCode)
CCTGCACCCGATGGTCGCCGCCACCGAGACACCGCGCCGAGTACCGCCACACAGCATCGAGGCTGAGGAGTCGGTCATCGGCGGCATCCTGCTCGACAATGCCGCGCTCGACCGCACCGTCGAGCTGGTCATTCCGGAGGATTTCTACCGCGAGGCCCACCGCAAGATCATGCGCGCCATTCTGGCGTTGAGCGAGCGCCATGAGCCGGTGGACCTGGTGACGCTCGCCGACGCCCTGCGCTCGCGCAACGAGCTGCAGGAGGTCGGCGGCGCCTCGTACCTGGCCGAGCTCACCGAGCGCGTACCGACCGCGGCCAACGTCGCCTACTACGCCAAGATCGTCAAAGACAAAGCGATCCTGCGCGCCTTGATCAGCACCAGCGGCGAGATCGCGCTGCGCGGCTACGAAACGCCGACCGACGTCGAGCACTTCCTCGACGAGGCCGAGCACCTGATCTTCCAGCTCAGCGAGCGCAAGACGCGCCCGTCGTTCTTCCACCTGCGCGACATCGTGGTCGAATCGATGAAGGCGGTGGAGCAGCTCTACGAACGCCGCGAGCTGGTCACCGGCGTGCCGACCGGCTTCCTCGACCTCGACAAGAAGACGGCCGGTTTTCAGAAGGGCGACCTGGTGATCGTCGCCGGGCGGCCGAGCATGGGCAAGACCGCCCTGGCGCTCAATATCGCGCAGTACGCGGCTCTCGAGGCCAAGGTGGGCGTGGCGGTGTTCTCGCTGGAGATGTCGAAGGAGCAGCTGGTGCTGCGCATGCTGTGCTCGGAAGCGCGCGTCGACCAGTCCAAGGTGCGCGCCGGGTTTGCCGCCCAGCGCGACTATCCGAAGCTGGCGATCGCCGCCGAGCGCCTGTCGGAGGTGCCGATCTACATCGATGACACGCCGGCGCTCAGCGTTCTCGAGCTGCGCGCCAAGGCGCGTCGCCTGAAGCGCGAGCGCGATGCCAACCTGGGGTTGATCATCGTCGACTACCTGCAGCTCATGCGCGGTCTGACCAGCGACAGCCGCGAGCAGGAGATCTCGAGCATCTCGCGCTCGCTCAAGGCGCTGGCCAAGGAGCTCGGGCTGCCGGTGGTGGCGCTCTCGCAGCTCAACCGCGCCGTCGAGTCGCGCGCCGACAAGCGGCCGATCATGGCCGACCTGCGCGAGTCGGGGGCGATCGAGCAGGACGCCGATGTGATCCTCTTTCTCTACCGCGCCTGGGTCTACGACTCGAAGAACGCCGACGAGCGCGAGGCCGAGGTGATCGTCGCCAAGCAGCGCAACGGCCCCACCGGTACCGTGCCACTCGCCTTCTTCGCCGAATACACGCGCTTCGACAACCGCGCCGAGGACGAGATCAACTACCCGGCCGAGATCGACGAGCTGTAGCGCGGCGCCGTCAAACGACCGGGCGCTCGGCTCACCGCAGGTTGGAAACGGCTGCTCATCCTTCGACGGGCTCAGGAGAAGCGGGGAGCTAGGCGTCGGGGGCCAGGGGCCGCGCGTGCCGCCCCCGGTCCCCACTCCTCAGGTGTCGTCGTGTTACGCGGCTGCGGCCCCCGCCCGCGTGCATTTCAACTTGGGCAGCACCTTCTCGCCGAACTCACGGATTCCCGGTACGAAGTCGGGCCAACTGAACAGCATGCCGTCGATGCCGGTTTCGGCGGCGATGTCATCGAGCTTCGCCGCCACGGTCGTCGGGCTGCCGTGGATCACCGGGAAGCTCATGAAAGCGATGTTGCCGTCCTCGAGCGGCAGCGACAGCGCGGCCTTCAGCCGATCAGCGGTCCCGCCGACGTTGCCGTCGAGCGCGGCGCTTTTCATGATGTTTTCGATCGCGCCCGTGTCCGCGCCGGCGATGATGTTTTCACCGATACGGCGCGCTGCGGCGTCGGTCGGCGCGGTGATCAAGCCCAGCAGCGCATAGGTTCCCACGCGCCGGCCGTGGGCGGCGGACTTCGCCTTCACGTTCTCGACGATGGTCTTGAGTTGCCTGGGATGCGCCATCACGAAGTTGTGGTCTCCATGCGCGGCGGTGAACGCCACGCCCTTGGGCGACTGTCCGGCGCAGACGATGGGCAGCTCGCGTCCCGGGTGTGGCGTGACCGTGCAGTCCTCGAGGTCGAAGAACGCGCTGTGGTGAGTCACGCGGCCGTTGCGCCACAAGGCTTTCACGATCGACAGGTACTCGGCGGCGTAGTCATACCGGCGGTCGTAATAGTCGTCGCCGCGCCACAGGCCCATCTGAGCGTATTCGGGCTTGTTCCAGCCCGTGACGATGTTCAGCCCGCAGCGCCCGCCGCTGATGTTGTCGATGGTCGCCACCATGCGCGCACACAGGGCAGGGTGGTGTGCCAGCAGCGTCACGCTGGGGAACAGGCCAATGCGCGACGTCGCCGCCGCCAGGCCCGCCATCAAGGTGAACGTTTCCAGGCACGCGTCCCAATAGCCGCTCTCGCCGCCGAAGCCGCGGTACTTCATCATCGACAGAACGAAGTCGAGTCCTTGCCGTTCCGACTCGAGCGTGATGTCGAGATTATGCTGCCAACTCGGCAGGTAGCGCGGCGCGGCAGTTGACGGGATATAGCCGTTGCTGCCGTTGGGCAGGAAGACTCCGAACTTCATGACCGCCCCCCAGACGCGGGTTTCGAAGGGTCCAAAGGCGCCTCCCGGCTCGTGCAACGAAACCACAACGCGCTTGGAGAAGGCAAGTGACGTCGGGCCCGCACGGCCCACATCTTGCCCTGAGCCGCCGTCTTTGTGGCGGCGTCTCGAAGGCGCACTACAAGCAGAGACCCTGTCGTTCATCGGCCCAACCGGCTGGCGCCGAGCCGATAGGGTTCTCGGGGTGAACGGGCAATCCTGTTGGCCGATCTTCTGAAATCCGTTCACCCCGACCTAGGTCGATGGCAAGACCTTCACCGTGCACGGCACATGTCGCCGCAGGGCGGCGAAGTGCGCATCGCTCGTTACGAACAGGCTTCCCGTGTGGCGAGCCGTCAGTGCGAGCAGCAGGTCGTTCTGCAGACGGGCCAGACCGACTGCCTGGTGATCGGGGAACACCCGCGGGAGCAGCCGACCGGTCTCGAGCCAGCAGGCCCGCCACGAGGGGGGCTCCAGGGGAACCAATCCGCGCACCAGACGCATCACGCTGCGGGTCCCCCGTCCCGAAACGCCGCGGAGGAGTTCGCTCGCCACCACGGGCGACAGCCGGACCGGTGGGTTGCCGACCGCGTCGAGAACCTGAGCGAGCGGGCGCGTTCCCCGTAAGACGTCAATGTGGATGTTGGTGTCAAAGAAGACGAGCATCGATGTCGCCGGCACGCAGGGTCCGTGCGGTGTCGCGCAGCAGCGCGTGCGACCGGAGGCGTTCTTCTTCCTCGGCCAACAACGTGTTGATGAGCTCGGACTGCGTCGCGACCTTGCGAGCGCGCATCAGTTTGCGCAATTGCGCCTCGGCAATCCGGACCGTTATCGCGCGGCTGTTCGCCATGGGGGCATCTTCCTCGTATGACAGTGGGCTGCCACTGTCATACGTGCAGGTGACCGGGGCTGCAAGCGCCTCGGCTACGCGCTGATCGCAGCAGCAATGGTCATCCGTCCGCCGCGTCCAAACAGGTCGTGCCGTCGGCTCAACGCGGGCGCAGCAAGACCACAGGAATGTCTCGCTTGGTGTTCTTCTGGTAGTCGTCGTACCCCGGCCATTGTGCGGTCATGATCGGCCAGACACGCGCCTTATCCGCGGCGGTACCGGTGCGTGCCGTGACCGGAATGACCCGATCCCACACCTGGATTTGCACATCAGGATGCGCCGCCAGGTTCAGGTACCAGCCGGGATGATCCGGCGCGCCGCCCTTCGACGCAATCAGGACGTAGTCGTCGCCGTCGCGTCCGTAGATCAGTGGGAGCTTGCGCGTCTCACCGGACTTGCGGCCAATGGTGTGCAGCACCAGGCAACTCGTGCCGTTCCAATCGTGCCCCACCTTGCCGCCGGTGGCTTCGTACTGGCGGACGTGCTCGTTTCCAAACACACTGTAGTCAGGCATGTGACCACGATGCCATGTCCGCCGGCGCCTCGCGAGTCCCGCCACGTCAGCCCAGACGACATACGCGGGCTGCACGTAGGCGCCCGGCGGTGCGTCGGCGCCGGATGCGGCGCCCGCCGCACCGCTCGCCGGCGTCGACACCCGGTGCGGCGTGTCCTCGACGACGACCGGGCCGCTGTGGCAGCGCCCGCACGGGGCGAACGCGCCGTGGCAGAGGAGCCGGTTGATGCGCGGGCGCGGAATGATGACCGCGAGTTTTTCCAGGAGCTCGGACGGCCCATTCCCACCCATATGATTCCCATCGACCGGCTCCTTTCGCATGCGGCTCTGGCGCCTTCGGCGCTAATCCGCGAGTTGCGTGGATTCTGCGCCAGCGGCTTGCCGCTGGCCATGCCCACGACGTGGCGATCGTGAGCCGGTCGTTCCATATGGTCTAGGATCACGCGCGCCCCCGCGCGCGCGCCCGTGGCGACCCGTGTGCAGGCCAAAAAAGTGCTTGCATTGAAGCGCTGCTTTCAGCGAGAGTTGTGGCCGGACGTCTCGAGGTCGAACACTTTTCCTGATTCGACGTTGACCGCAAGGAGGGTTGCAGTGGCGGGGTGCCGCCTCCACGTCATCGCCTGGCTGTCACTCGCCGTGCTCTCAATCCTGCCCGCGCGCGCGGTGGGGCAGTACGTCTGTCCGGGCGACTGCGACGGCGGCGGCAGCGTGACGATCAACGAGCTGATCCGCGGCGTCAACATCGCTCTCGGTACGGCGGCCCCCGAAGACTGCCCGGCCTTCGACACCGACGACAGCGGCGGGGTGACGATCGATGAGCTGATCGCCGCCGTCAACAACGCGCTCACCGGCTGCCCGGAGCCGACGCCGACGGCGACGCCGAGCGGGCCGACGCCGACGGTGACCCCGAACCGGCTCACGCTGGCGCCGATCGGGGACCGCACAGTAGCGCTGGGGTCGACGTTGAGCCTGGATCTGTCGGCCTTCGATCCACAGGGCCGCACGCTGGCCTTCTCCGCCGCGCCGGTGCCGTTACCCGCCAACGCCCGTCTCGACGGCTTGACCGGGCGCTTCACCTTTGCCCCTCACCTTGAGCAGGTTGGAGCGCTGACGCTGACCTTCTCGGTGCGGGCCGGCGAGGCCTCGGTCTCCGAGACCGTCACCATTACCGTCACCGGGGCGCTGCCCGGCGGCGAGACGGCGCTCACCGGGCGCATCCTCGACACCAATGATTTCGTCCAGGACATCACCACGCCGGTGGTCGGGGCCACGGTGTCGATCCGCGGCACCGGCCTTACGGGCGTCAGCGACGCGAGCGGGCGTTTCACGCTGCGCGGCATGCGGGCAGGGGCGCAAGTCTTCGACATCGACACCTCGACAGCGAACCCCGCGCCGGACGGATCGCCGTACGCCGGCTTCCACCAAGGCATCGAGCTGATCGAGGGCGTGGTCAACGTCGTCGAGCGGCCGTTTTTCCTGCCGCGCATCGCGCTGGAGAGCATCACCGAAGTCGATCCCGGCACCACCACGACGGTCAGAAACCCGACACTGGGCGTCACGCTGACGATCCCGGCGAACACGGCGCGGGCCGAGGACGGGCTGCCCTTCGACGGCTCGCTGTCGATCTCGGGGGTGCCGGAGGGGTTGGCGCCGGAGGCGCTCCCGGAGGGGGTGGATCCCGGCATGCTGATCACCATTCAGCCGCTCGGGGTGACGTTCGACACGCCGGTGCCGATCACCTTCCCCAACACCGACGGCTTGCGGCCGGGCACGGAGGTCGACCTCTGGTCGCTCGATCCGGAGACCGGGCAGTTCCTCGTCGTCGGCACCGGCCGGGTCCGGGGTGACGGCGCCGTCATCGAGACCATCTCCGGCGGCGTGCGCGCCGCCGACTGGCACTTCTTCCTCCCGCTGCAGGGGGTGATCGAGGCCATCACCAACCTGTTCAACCCGCCGGGGATGAGCTGTCCAGTCGGATCGGAGACGTCCGTCTCGTCAGGCGAGCTCAGCGAGGAGCACGTCCTGGCGAGCTATCGCTCCTTCGACACGCCGCGCTCGCTGCGCTTCGTTTACGGCAGCCTGCGCGCCGATCCGCAACCGATCATCGGCACGACCATGACGGTGCCGGTGCGGGCCGCCGTGCCGCCGAAGATCTCGGCGCGGCTCAGCGTCGGCGGCATCGATCAGGGGCAACCGGCGTACACGGACACCAGAAGCCTCAACGAGGACAGGAACGAGACCATCCGGCAGGCCGTGCAGTTCGACGCCAGCGCCCTGCCGACCGGACTCTATCCGTACACGCTCGCGCTGACCAGCCACTACGCGATGTCGGGAGTCGACACCACGGTCGCCGATGAGGTCGTCGTCCACAATGAGCGCGACAGCGTCTTCGGAGCGGGCTGGACGCTGAGCGACCTGCAGCGGCTCCATCGGCTGAGTGAGGACGAGTTCCTGCTGGTGAGCGGCGACGGAACCACCACGCGCTTTCAATCGCCGCTCGGCACGTGGCGCAAGCGGCCGGCGTTGCCGGATCACCCGCCGATACCCGGCACGCGCGGTTACGTGAGCGCAGTCGCGCTCGACGACGGCATACACGTCATCGGCGGCGCGGTCTTCATCTCGGGGTTCGGCAACCCCACCTCCGTTGCGCACGACGTCTATGACCCGGAGTCGAACTCGTGGTCATTGCGGGCGCCCGTGCCCGACACTCTGACGGCCAGTGCGCAGCTGGTGGTCCTCGACGGCAAGATCTACATGATCGGTGGGTCATTCGGCGCCCCCAATCGCGTCTATGACCCGGCGCAGGACGCGTGGGCGTATCTGGCCAGAACCCCCGGCGACGGTTACGGCGGAGGCCACGTCGCTGGGGCCGTGGAGGGCAAGATCTACGTCATCGGCGGCGCCAACCCCGAATACTATCCCGGTTACCCGATACGCAGTTACGACCCGGCGAGCGATACGTGGTCGGCGCCGCTCGGCTCTATTCCGATCGGCCGTTTCAGTCAGTCCGGAGCCGTGATCGGCGACGAAATCTACGTCGTCGGCACCGGTGTCGAGCTGCAGATCTACAAGCCGGCCACCAACACCTGGCGCCGCGGTGCCGATGTGCCGACGGCGACCTGGGTGCCGAACGTCGCCGTATTCAACGGCAAGCTCTACGTCGTCGGTGGGGCCTCGATAGAACCGAACTTCTCTGGTTGGGATCTCACGACGGTGCAGATCTACGACCCCTCGACCGACACCTGGACGACCGGCCCGCCGATGCCGACCAGCCGCGGTTGGGCCGGGGCGGGGGTCTTCGACGGGAAGCTCTACGTGTTCGGCGGCTTTGATGCCGCCAGGACTTCAACGTCGGCCAACGAAGAGCTGACCCTCGCCTTCGACGGCCCCCCGGTGTACCCGGGCCCGCCGGGAGATTTCTCCCGCCTCGTGCTGAACGCAGACGGCACCTTCACGCGCGAGCTTCCAGACGGCACGCGTGTCCACTTCGACGCCGCCGGGCGCCAGACCTCCGTCGTCGAGCGCACGGGCCGGACCACCCGCTTCGAATACGATGGCAGCGATCATCTGATCCGCATCACCGACCCAGCCGGGCTGGCGACCACGCTCAACTACGCCGGTGACCGCCTCTTCGAAGTCGTCGACCCGGCGGGGCGGCACACCAGCTTCGAGCACGACGCGGCGGGCAACCTGGCGCGCATCACCGATCCGGACGGCTCGAGCCGCCAGTTCCGATACGACAGCCGCCATCGCCTGATCTCGCAGACCTCCAAGCGCGGCTTCGAAACCACCTACGCGTACGACTTCGCCGGCCGCAACGTGCTCGCCTCGCATCCCGACGGCTCGACCCGGGCGGTCGATCCGTCGGAGACGACCGGCCTGGCCAATCCCGCCACCGGTCTCGGCAGCGAGGCGCAGCCGTTGCCGGTGGTGCGCCCCGCGCAACTCGAATCCGCCTTCACCGACGGCAACGGCAACACCACCCGCTTCACCACCGACGGGTTCGGCAACGGGGCGGTGCGCATCGACGCCCTCGGTCGAACCACCCGCACCGTCCGCGACGGCGACGGCCTCCCCGCCGAGGTGACCCGCCCCGACGGCGTGCGCACCACCGCCACCTACGACGGGCGCGGCAATCGGCTCATCGCGCGCGAGGCCGTCGGGCTGCCCGAGGAGCGACAGGTCATCACGACGTACGAGGATGCCTTCAGCCAGCCCACATCCATCACCGATGTGAACGGCAACCGCTCGACCCTCGAGTACGACGGCGCCGGCAACCCCACGCGCATCACCGACGCCGTGGGCATGGAGGCGGTGCTGCGCTACGAGGATCCGCACTGCCCGGGTTTGGCAACCAGTACCACCACGGCCCCTGGCCGGCCCGAGGAGACCACCGCGACCTTCGCCTACGATCCCGCCACCTGCAACCTCGTGCGGCTCACCGACCCCGCCACCGGCGTGAGCACCTTTCAGCGCGATGCGGCGGGCAACGTGGTCGAGGTGGTCGACGGCACGGGGAACAGAACGCGCTTCCACCTCGATATGCTGAACCGCATCGCGCGCGTCATCGATCCGACCAACGCCGAGGCCTCGCCGTCCTGTGGCGCCCCCGGCGTGACCTGCTCGACCTACGACCCGCAGGGGAACCTGACCAGCGTAACGGACGGCCGGGGCGGCGTGACGTACTTCGAATACGACGCCGTGGAGCGCCTGCTCTTCCACACCGATCCGCTCGGGCACGTCGACGTGGTCGCCTACGACGCCAACGGCAACGCGGCCTCCGTGACGGACGCGAACGGGCAGATGAGCCACTACGACTATGATGCCGTCAACCGACGCGTGACGGAGACCGTCCGCCCGGGACCCGATGCCGAGGTGACCACCTCGACCTTCGATATGGTGGGGAACCTCACTGCGGTGATGGATCCGGCCGCGGCGTTGACCATGGCGTTCGACCACGCCGACGATTGGACGGCGGCGACGCTGGCCGGTACCTCCGGTTTGCCGCAGAGCAATCTGTCCTACACGCGCACCAAGAGCGGGCAACCCGCCACGCTGTCCGTCACCACCGGGACCAACCCCGCACAAGGAGTCGCGTACACCTACGATGGCGTGAATCGCCTGCGCACGCTGACCGCGCAGGGTCCTGTGGCGTTCGGCTACGAATACGCCTACGACGCGGCCGGGCGACCTACCAGCCGCCAGCCGCTGGCCGGCCAAGCGGGAGTCGCGACGAGCTTCACCTTCGATGCCGGCGCGCGGCTGACGCGGCTGCGCAACCAGAGCCCCGACGGCAACGCCGTGTTCGACGATGTCGCGTACACCTACGACGCGGTCGGCAACGCGCTGAGCGCGACGGACGGGGCCGGGCAGACGAGCTACACCTACGACGGCATGTACCGCCTCACCGAAGTCGGCGGCCCGGGGATTGCCGAGACCTACACCTACGACGGGCTCGGCAACCGGCTGAGCAAGAACGGGACGACGTACACCTACGACCCTGGCAGTCGCCTGCTCTCATCGAGCAACGGGGCGGCCTACACCTACGATGCGAACGGCAAGCTGCGCACCAAGACAGTGGGCGGTGCGACCACGACGTATCACTGGAACGCGCGCCAGCAGCTCACCCGCATCGACTTCCCCGATGCGAGCTTTGCCGCCTACACGTACGACGCGATGGGGCGGCGGCTGAGCAAGCGCGACCGCGCCGGGGCGGTGCGCTACTACGTGTACGACGGCGCCGATCTGGTTCAGGAGCTCGATGCCACCGGCGCGGTGATCGCTAGCTACGTGTACGACGCGGTCGACCATCCGCTCAGCATGAGGCGCGGCGGGGTGACCTACTATTACCTCTATGACCGACTTGGCAGCGTCATCGGGCTCACCGACGGCGCCGGCGCGCTGGTGGTGCGCTATCGCTATGATCCATGGGGCAACCTACTCGCCACCGGGGGCAGCAATCCGGGGCTCGAGAACCCCTTCCGCTTCACCGGGCGGGAGTGGGATGCGGAGAGTGGCCTCTACTACTATCGGCTGCGCTACTACGATCCAGCGCTCGGGCGTTTCATTAGCCGCGATCCGTTCACGGCCATTGGCATGAGCGGCTACGCGTACGTCGGCAACAACCCGGTCAACGCGGTCGATCCCACGGGGTTGATGGAGATCAGCGCTCGGCGCACACTGCAGGTGCTTGGTGGGATCGCCGTCGGCCTCGGCACCGGAGCGGTGGTGGTCGCCACGCTGCCCGGGTGGCTGGCGGGCGGGGCGATTGCCGCGGCCGGCAGCGGCGCGGTGGCCGTGGCAACTGCCGCAACAGCTGCCGTGGCCGGCACGGCGGCGGGCGCCGCCACGGGAGTCGGCATCGAGCTCGTCGCCGGCAATCGGTGTGACCGAGATTTTTTCGGGGCTGCAAAGGCGGGGGCGAAAGGAGGGTTCGTCGGCGGCACCATCGCGGGCACGCTCGGCCAGACCTCATTCGGGGCCTCGGGGATAGGGCCTTTCCGAGCTGCGATTGATGCGGGCCGCGCGGGTTTTGGGGCTGGTCTCAGCCGGGGCACGGCAGGCTTGTCGGAGGCGGTGGCCGGCTTTGTTCCGTGGCTGGCTACTTTGCCGCCGGCGCAAGCCGGCCTGGCGGTTGGTGGAGTAGCGGTTGGCGGGGGCTTGGCGGTCGTCATTGCGACGCAGAGCGTGAGAGGCATCCTGTGGGTGTACGATACCGCCGTGAACGGGCGTCGATGGTGACGAATGGGAGGAGGCGGAGGAGACGCGTAACAGCTCCCTTGTCCTGGCGAACCGCGAAAGTCAGTTCTCAATCGGTGTCCGATCCACATCCGGCCGATCCGGCTGCGGCGTGAAGCTCAAGCGCAAGCGCAGCTGTTCGGTGACCGCCACGCCGTCGCTATCGGTGAGCGTGAGTGAGAGGTTGGCCTCGGCTCCTTCGAGATCGAAGAACGGCCCGCCGCCGCCGACGGCGAAGCGCAGTCCGCGTTGACGCGCGAAGCCGTCGGTATCTTGAGCGAGGGAGAATTCCCGCGTCTCGACGTCGAACAGCAGCGGATGGAACGCCGCGTTGCTCTCCAGGCGGGCGTGCAGCCGCACGCGGTTGTTCGTATTCACGCAACGCGCCTCGATGTGCAGCTGCACCTCGGCGCCCGACTGCTGGAAGTTCCGCACCCGGATGGTGTCGCAGTTCTGCAGGCGGCCGAAACTGTCCGGGCTGCTGTTCTGGCCGGCGAAGAGCACACGCCCCGCGGGACAGCCGGCGGTCGGCTCGGCGACGCGTTCCGCTGGCCCAGCGGCGCAGCAGGTTTGGCTGACCGGCGGGAGCACCGCCGTGCAACCGATCGCGGGTTCGCACGAGGGCATGGCGCACGTGTCGAGCGGCGCAACCTTGAAGGTGAGCTGGCTCGACGCGGCGGCCGGCGGCGTGCCGTCGTCGCGACACGACACCGGCACGTAAGTCGGCCCGAGCTGGTCGCCGGCCGGCGTCCAACGCAACACGCCGCTTGTCTCTTCGAACGACGCACCAGCCGGCAGGTCGGCGATCGCGCACTGCACGGTGTCGCCGTCAGGATCGCTGGCCTCGATGGGCAGGCGGATCTCGAAACCGGGATACGTGCGATAGATCCACGCCGCTGCCAGGACCGGTGGATGGTTGACCGTCGCGGTCGGCGACGGGGTCGCGCTGGGTGAGGACGTGGGCGTTGGTTCTGGCGGGCAGCCGTCGAGTGCGTTGCGCACCGCCGCGATGAGCTCATCGATGCGCACCACGGTGTCGCCGTTGGCGTCGAACCCTGGGCAGGTGCCGAGCGACGCGTTCCCAAGCGCGATGTTTACGCCCCCAATCGACTCCTCGATCGAGACTCGGGAGTCGCCGTTGCAATCCCCCGTACATGTCGCACCGGCCGCGACGCTGCAGCACACTGCGGTCAGCAGCATGAACGCCGCCAAGTAAAACGACCGTCCGACGAGGTGGAGCACGGGCGCGGTCACTCATTCCAACGCTATGCGACTCGCCCCGTTATTGTAAGGGGTTCGTGGTGTCCGTGCAGCCATCGAGAAGAAAGGCCGCGCGCTCAGCCTTCGACGGGCTCATCCTTCGCCAGGCTCAGGAGAGCGACACGTTCCTGTGCCGCGACGCGCTTTTCAACGGGCTGTCAGGCGCAGACCGCCGGACGGCGGGCGGACCAGGGCTGCGCAAGCTCTAACTGGCCCGCCAGCCGGTAGAGCGTGGCTTCGTCGCCCCACTGGCCGACGAACTGGATGCCGATGGGAAGACCGCCGGGGCTCATGGCCAGCGGCAGTGAGATCGCCGGCTGTCCGGTGGCGTTGAACAGCATGGTGAATGGCGTGCGCCGGAACGCTTCCTCGGTCCAGCTCCTTAGGCTCCAGCCGGGCGCGTTCGCATTGAGCTCGCCCAGCCGCCAGGCGGGCTGCGCGCAAGTCGGAGTCAGCAGCACGTCGCAGGTGGCGAAGAACGGCGCCACCTGCCGGCACGCCGCGTTCACCATGATCAGGGCCACCTGGTACTCGCAGCCGGTGATGCGTTTGCCCGCCTCGTACACGGCCAGGATCGAAGCCTCCAGCGTGTCCGGGCCCGGCGTACGGCCAGTTGCGGCGGCGACGCTCTCCACCCACGACCCTGTGCCGGTGGCCCAGATCGTCATCGCGGCAACCAGGAACGGTTCGTGGTCGTAACGCGGCGAGGCCTCGAAGACCGCGTGCCCGAGCGATGCGAGCAGCTTGGCCGTCGCCTCGACGGCGGCGCGGTTTTCCGCCGCCACCGGCTCGCCACCCCAGGGTGAGGTCGTGAATGCGACACGCAGCCGGCCGGGAGGCTGAGTCGCTTCCTGCAGGTAGGGGCGCGCCGGCGGCGGGATGATGTAGGGATCGCCCGGCGCGGCGCCCTGCGTCGCATCGAGCGCGGCCGCGCTGTCGCGCACTGTCCGGGTCACGACGTGCTCGGCGGCGAAGCCGGCGAGGGCCTCGCCGAGGTCCGGGCCGAGCGGGTTGCGGCCGCGCGTTGGCTTCATGCCGACCAGCCCGCAACAGGCAGAGGGGATGCGAATCGATCCACCGCCGTCGCTGGCGTGTCCGATCGGCACCATGCGCGCGGCCACGGCGGCGGCCGAACCGCCGCTCGATCCACCCGGGCTGAGCTCGGTATTCCAGGGATTGCGCGTCGGCCCGTACAGCACCGCCTCGGTGGTGGTGCAGTAGCCGAACTCCGGTGTCGTCGTGCGGCCGAGCGGGACCAGGCCCGCGGCGAGGTAGCGGCGGATCAGTTCGGTGGCGTACGACCGGGTCATTCCTCGTGCCAGGCGGCTGCCCATCTCGATGGTCTGGCCGGCGTCGTGGCCCAGCAGGTCCTTCAGCACCATCGGCACCCCGGCGAGCGGGCCCGCGGGTAGCTGCGCAGTCCGCAGGCGTTGCGGGCGATCGCGGTAGCTCTCGATCACGGCGTTGAGCCGCGGGTTCAGCGCCGCGATGGCCGTCAGGGCCGTTTCGGCGACCTCGGCGGCGCTCACCTCGCCGGCGCGAATCAGCTCCGCCAATCCGATGCCGTCGTAGCCGGCGTAGTCCTCGACCTTCATGGCGCCCTCCCCGCTGAATTGCGGCGGCGCCAAGCGTGGCACAGGCTGCGCTGACACGGAAGCGCGTCGCTCGGTGACGTCGCGGCCGGTTCGGTTTCAGGTGCCGGGAGGACAGATGAGCGGGATCACCTCTCGCTTGTTGCGCCGATAGACGCGAAAATCCTTCCGATCCACCGTAATGATGCTGTGGCGAGGGTAGAGCTCGCTCATCCGGATCAAGCACAGGTCGGCAAGATCTGGATGCCGATCGCCGAAACGCGTCGCCAACGCCGCGAGCGGCACCAGATGGTCGCGGCATTCGAAGGCCAAAGCGACGAGTCCGTCCCGCAGCATTGCCAGCACCAGCGCAGCATCTTGGAGGTGAAAGGTCGCCTCGGCGAGCACTGCCTCACAGGTGAGCAACGGCTCGCTCACCCGCTGGGCGAGGCTAACCGCCCACGCGTGGTGCCGATCGCGACGGTTGGCGAAGGCAACCAGGAACCCCGTGTCGGCAATGCCCTTCACGAGCGCGAGAAGCCCTTCCGCGTCGAGAGGTCAGCGGGCCCCCGGACCGCACCCGCCAGGCGTAAGAACGGCTGCCGCGCACTGCTCGCCTTGGCCTTCTCGAGTTGATCGCGCACGATCCTACCCTGTGAGGCGCCGCTGCGCGCCGCGGCGTCTGCCAGCCACTCTGCCAACTCCTTGCTGAGGCGCACACTGATTGTATGACTCATATGGCAGAAGTGTAGTTCAGCCCCTGTCCTCGACACAAGGGCGAGCGAGCCGCGGCGAAGATGAGGGCGTGGCACGCGTCGCGCGCTCGGCGGTTCGCCACCACGAGGTCGGAGCGCGCCTCAACGAGCGCCGGGGCAACCGAGTGTGGCGCGCAGGGCGCACACGGCCGCGGCGGCGTCATCCGTCAGGGCGATGGCGCTGATCACCGCCACGGCATCGGCGCCGGCGGCGCGCACATCGCCGGCGTTCGCGCTGGTGATGCCACCGATGGCGACCAGCGGCAGCGGGCAGATGCGGCGCACGGCGGCCAGCGCCGCGAGGCCCTGCGCCGGGTCGGGATTGGCCTTGCTGCGGGTCGCGAAGATGGGCCCGAAGGCGAGATAGTCGATGCCGCCGGCGCGCAGCGCCGCCTCGGCTTGCGCGAGGGTGTGGGTCGAGTGCCCGATCAGCGCGGCGGGGCCGAGAATGGCGCGCGCCGCGGCGGGCGGTAGGTCGTCTTGGCCGAGGGGTACGCCGGCGGCGCCGTCCAGCCGGGCGACGTCGGCGCGGTCGTTGGCGATCAGCTGCGCCCCTGCGTCGGCGGCGCGCGCCTGCACCGTGCGGGCGAGATCCACCAGCTCGCGAGTCGCCGCGCGTTTCGCGCGCAGCTGCAGGAAGCGTGCGCCGCCGGCCAGGATCGCCTCGGCCAAGGCGACGACGTCGGCACAACTATCGGCGTCGGCAATCGGGTAGAGCGGTTCCGGGAACAGGAACATCACCTGTATGAGAGAACCACGGCTGCACACGGAGCCCCACCCACCACCCTACCGATGAACACTGAGGGAACCATCCTCGTTGGGAAGCCGGCTGCTGACGCCTTGCCGCCCCTAGGCGGATTGGGATCCGTGTCGATCGGTAGGGCGGTCGGTGGGGCTCGGTGTGCAGCGGTGGTTTTTCAGACTCAACCTGTCGGCGGGCGCCAGGGGGCGATCTTCAGCGCCGTGATCTTCTTGCGCAGGGTGTTGCGATTGATGCCGAGGATGGCAGCGGCCTGCAGCTGGTTGCCGCGGGTGCGTTCCAGGGTCAGCTCGATCAGCGGGCGTTCGACGCGCTCGACGATCAGGGCGTGCAGATCGGCGGGGGCCACCTCGCCGGCCTGGCGGAAGTACTCGCGCAGCTTCAGGCGCACGACCTCTTCGAGCGACAAATCCGCGTAGCGCGCGGCCGACGTTTCCTGCACGGCGAGGGCCAGATCGCGTGGCATGAGCAGGGGACCCGAGGCCAGAATGGCGGCGCGGACGAGGGAGTGCTGGGCGTCGCGCACGATGCGGCGGACGACCTTGATCG
>CAYYWP010000110.1:0-15558 GCA_964475125.1 uncultured Binatia bacterium (SeqCode)
GCAACTGGCCCGCGGCTGCGGCAAGAGAGCTGGAGGTGCCGATCCGTGCCGTCGCCGGGTGGGGTGGGGTTCGGTGAGTAGCCACCGCGGCAGCTCGGCAACTGCCGTCGGAGCATCGTTGCCGGGCCCCCCGCCACCGGGCAGCGCGTGGCGCTGCCGGCGGGCACAGGTCCCGCGGCTACGGCTCGTGAGGGACCCTCGGTGGCCCGAGACGCCAGCCTGGCGAATCGTGGCAATGCAACTGGCCCGCGGCTGCGGCAAGAGAGCTGGAGGTGCCGATCCGTGCCGTCGCGTCTTTGGACCAGGGCGTTTCCTCACGAGCCGTCGCCGGGTGGGGCGTGGCGAGTCGCCACCGCGGCAGCTCGGCAACTGCCGTCGGAGCATCGTTGCCGGGCCCTCCGCCACCGGGCAGCGCGTTGCGCTGCCGGCGGGCACAGGTCCCGCGGCTACGGCTCGTGAGGGACCCTCGGTGGCCCGAGACGTCAGCCTGGCGAATCGTGGCCGGTATTTAGTGCCTGCAGGTGTCGATCGGCGACATCCTCGCCGCCGGGTGGAGTTGAGCGTTCCTCCCGGCTCGAGGGACCCGGCGGACGGACTCTGCGCCGCCCCGATGGAGCGGCGCGCCAGCCGAAAAACTGCACGTGACAATAAACAGTGACCGTGCCACAGGTGAGAAGTTCCGTCGGTGCATGAGGTGCATGAATGGTGTCGCGGGAGGGCGATGCGCCACAATTCGTGTCCTGGGGCGCTCAGGAAAGGATCTCGCTATGACTGAAGGGGAGAGGCCGAGGGGCGGTGAACGCCGGTCGGCGGTGCGATGGTTGGCTCCGATCCTCATCGCCTGCGTGGTGTCGACCGGCTGCGGCGGCGGCTCCGGCGGGCAGCGCGCCACGTTTCAGGGCCTCGGCCTCCTCTTCGATGAGCCCGGCAGCTCGACCCGGGCCTTCGGCATCTCGGCCGACGGTTCGACGGTGGTCGGCGCCGCCAGCTCGGTGATCTCCTTGGAAGCGTTTCGCTGGACGAAGACCGGCGGCCTCCAGGGACTCGGCTTCCCCGGCGGCAAGGAACAGAGTGAGGCGATCGCGGCGAACGAAGATGGCTCGGTGATCGCCGGCACGGGCAAGGGCTTCGCGGGCACGGGACCGCAAGCGGCGCGGTGGATAGAGAACGGCGGCTGGCGGTTTATCCCCGACGGCGAGACCTTCCTTACCATCCAATCGCGCGGCATCAGCGCCGACGGCAACACCGTGGTCGGGGCGGCACAGTTTTTCGGCGGCATTCTACAGGAGGGTTTCGTCTGGACGCCGAGCGGCGGCAGTCAGTTGGTCGGGCAGATCGCGGAGGACCAGCCGACCGTCGCCACGGGTATCTCCGCCGACGGCACCATCATCTGCGGCTTCGGCACCGCCGGCGACGGTGACCAGCTCGCCTTTCGCCACACGATGCAGGACGGTCTCGTCGTGCTGCCCCTGGTGCCGGGTGCGGACGACTGCTCCGGCCTCGGCATCTCCGCCGACGGCGGCACGATCGTCGGCGCCTGCGATCCCAACGGTGCCCCAACCCAGGCCGTGCTGTGGGACGAGCGCGGCGCCGTGCCGCTCGGCTTTCTGCCCGGTGGCATCGGCAGCCTCTTGCGCGCAGTCTCCGCCGACGGCGCCGTCGGTGTCGGCCAGGCGGGCGATGCGGACGGCTTTGGCCGCGCCGTCATCTGGACGGAAAGCCAGGGAATGCGGGATCTGCGCGAGGTGCTCGTCGGCCTCGGTCTCGAAGCGGCGCTCGACGGCTGGTCCCTCACCGCCGCCAACGCGATCTCGGCTGACGGCCGGGTCATTGCCGGCTTCGGCACGGATCCCGACGAGAACCAGCAGGCGTTCGTCGCTACGCTGCCGGCTCGGGCGTTGGAGTAGGGAAGAAAATCTGCCGCCACGGATGAACACCGATGAACACGGCGTGTATCCGTGTTCATCGGCAGTTGCTTGAACCAAGGGGTTCCAGATGAAGCGGAGGAGTCAGATGAGCCAAAGAAGTCGCAAGCGCCGGCTGACGCGGCGGGAGTTTCTGGCCGGCAGCGCCGCCGCCGGGGTGGCGTTGGGATTGCCGACGTTGCTGGCGGGCTGTGGCTCGGACGACAAGCGGCCGCCGGCGAGCACGGCGACACCGACCGGCACCGCCACCCCGACAGGCACTGCCACCCCACAGCCGACGGTGACGCCGACGCCGATCGGGGCACGCGAATGCCGCACGCTGCAGTTCGATCTCTCCTTTGCCAATGTGAGTGAGGCGCGCTTGTGCGCACTCAACAGCAGCGACGACGGTATGCTGCTGGAGCCGCATACTACCGAGTCGCGGGCGCATTTCCGTGACCAGGATCCGCTCCTGCGCGGCGTGCCCGATCAACGCCTGACGCACTACGCGGTCGACGTCGACCTGCCCGCCGACGCGCTGCAGCACATCTGGCTCATGGGCAGCGGCCGCGACGGCGAGCCCGCCCTCCTCGGCCTGCAGCTCCACGTACCCGAGGAGGTGCAGCGCACGCTGGCGGCGTACAAGCGCGCCAGCGGCCAGCGCCGCGTCTACTCGGCCAAGGTGCGGGCGTACGGCCTGCAGCGGGTGGCGGATGGAATCGCCCTGGAGGACCTCGAGCCGGCCCTCGATCAGTTCGTCACGCCGTGGGACACCGCCGCGGCGCTGGTCTTCCACCATCCGGAGATCATGAATCTGAACCTCGAGCAGGGGCCGGCGATTCGCGACCTGATCCAGACCCTGCCGTGTCCCAAGGACGATCCCGACTGCCTGCCGTTTCTCAGCACGCTGGCCTTCCGCATTTCACAGCGCTGGCCGGCGACCACCACTCCCGGCGGCTGGGCGACGCTGGTGCCGCTCTTCGACCCCGACACCGGCGAGCCGCTGCGCGACAACCAGGGCGCGCCCGTCTATCGCACCGACCTCGCCGACGAGACGGTGGCGGCGGCGCAGCAGACGATCCGCGAGGTCTTGAAGGCAATCTTCAATGATCGCCGCTTCGAGGGCAACAACTGGCACGACGTGACCGGGCGGACGACGACGTCATTCAGTTTCGCCGGCCAGCCGGCGCAGGCGGCGGGCTTCGAGCTGGTGGCGGAGCATCCGCCGGGGACCAGCGCGCACGGGCTCGATTTCGTCGGCCTCAAGGTGGTCGACGCGGTCAAGCGCACGCTCGAGCTGCAGGTGCGCAACTGGCACCTGCGCACGCACGCCTTGCATGTGCAGTTCGCCAACGAAGCGGGACCGCTGCCGGTCAAGGATCGCGGCGACGCCGACACCGAGCGCTCCAAGCACCTCGGCCTGGTGATCACGGCCAACACCATCATGGGCATTCCGGCGCCGTTCGGCGTCCAGACCTACAACTTCGACATGCCGGCCGAGGCCTCGAAGGCCACGCTCCAGTTCGGCAGCCTGGGGCTCGGCGGCGATCCCTTCTGCCCGGAGGCGCTGACCGGCTCGATCTTCACCATCGTCTTCAATCTGGCCATCCCGGTCATCGCGCTGGCCGCCGGCATCGCGATCGGCGCGTCGATCATTTCGACTCTCAGCAAGGAGATAACTCTGTCGGTTGCCGCCTTGATCGGCCGCTTCGTCTCCAGCGTCCTCATCCAGTCCACTCCGGCCTTCGCGCGCGGCATCTTCGGCTCCGGCCAGTCCGGCAGCGCGGTGGATTTCCTGCGCGGCCTGCTCAATCTGGCGGCGAACCTGGTGACCCAGCTCGTGCTGCCGATTCTCGCCATCGTCGCCAACGCGTTGCTGAACGTCGCCAGCAGCGCGGCCAACGTCCTGTTTATCGGTCCACAGCTTCTCGGCAACGCGGCCACGTTGGCCGAGCTGGTGCAGACGGTGGCGGAGGTGCTGACGAGCCCGCCGCTGTTCACCAACCAGCTCACGTTCACGATGAGCACCACGGTGCGCATCGAACACGATCCGGAGAACTTCCAGTTCCCGGCTCGCGCCCGCCATTACATGGTGACGCTGATCTACGACGAGGCTTCCGCCGTGGCGCACAAGATGTCGGGGGACATCAGCCCCGGGCGCGTCGATCCCATCCTGGTGGTGTTCGACAAAGTCCCGTCGGGCGGCAAGGTGACGGTGGACGTGGTGCTGACCACCGCCGAGGACTACATGATCGGCCGCGGCGTCGATGCGACGGGCACCGAAGGCCCCATCGGTCCCATCCCCAACACCCCCGAGATGGCGGGCACGATCGTGGTGCCGATCAAGGAGCGGCTGATCCCGCTCACCCAGGCGACGCGCTACCAGCACGACCTGGAGCTCAAGTACGAGAACGGCAAACGCGTGTGGATGGAAGGGCCGGCGCCGATCGCGACCCGCGCCGCGCTCTGCCAGGGCCAGGACGATCGGCTGTGCAATCTCGGCGGCATCACCATGAACCAGCGCACCGGCATGGCCGGCTACAGCTTCCAGGCCGGCGGGCAGGGAGACCGCACGTACTGCGGCGAGACCGGCGGCGGGGTAATGCATCTGTTCCAGAACGTGTTCCTGGGCGAGAACCCGGAACGCGGCTTGAAGACCCTGCCGTGTGGCTTTCGCACCCCGGCGGGCATCGTCTACGAGCGCCTGGCTCCACAGGCTGGGCGGCATTTCTTCCTCGAACCGACGTCCGACGGGAAGAGCTACTTTCTCGAGTCGGTGGTCTTGGATACCACCACGCCCTTTGCCCTCAACAACCCCCTGGCGTGGGGCCGGTTCACGCAGGCGTTGGAGTCGCTGGCCGTGGTGCCGACCGGCTACGTGGTCGGGGTGAGCCGGCTCACCCACAAGATGGAGATCTTGCAGTTGCCGGAGGCGCCCGTGAACCGCGTCGACGCACCCGAGGCGCTGCCGTTCGCGGTACAGAAGGGCGGCGAGGGGACGCGCGAGGGCCTGCTGAGCGCGCCGGTGGCGGTGGCGGTGATCGATGCCACCATCCTGGTGTTGGAGACCGGCAACGCCCGCATCCAGGCCTTCGACATCGCCGGCAATCCGGTGCGCCGGTTCAAGAGCGGCACCAGCGCCACGGTGGAGCTGGAGAAGGCGGGCGGCCTGGAGTACCTGGACATCGCGGTCGAGGCCCTGGGCTACATCTATGTCCTCTCGGCGGCCAACGGCGGCCTGACGGTGAGCGACTACCGTCTCGACATAATCAACCCGCAGGGCAACTTCCTGGCCCGCACCACCGGAGTGGCGGCGGCGCGCATGGCGGTGGACACCTTCCGCAACGTCTACACGCTCAACTTCGCCAGCCTCGCCGGCGCGCCGCGCGTCGAGCCCTCGCTCTCCCAGTGGGTGCCGTCGACGCCGTAAGGGAAGAAGGGGACTGTCCCGGCGGAGATGGCGGCGCGGCGGGGCGGGACTGTCCCCTCTTCTCCCCGGGCCGCTCCTACGCCTTACCCGGCCCACCAGGCCCTACGTCCCCGAATGCTACGTTCTGCGTCGCCTGCGCAGCAGCGCTTTGGCAGCGACCAGGATCAGCAGCGCCACGGCGAATGCGATCGCGGGTCTGGAAACCGCCGGGGCGGGCGCCGCGAGCGACGTGCAGCGGCCGAGGTTGCCTGGGACATCGCAGGCTTCCAGTGGGCCGTCGCAAGCACTCTCGCAACAGACGCCGTCGGCGCAATACAGGCCGGTGATGCACTGAGCGACATCCACGCAGCCGCCGCCGAGCGGTACGGGGGTGTTCGTCGGGGTCGCCGTCGGCGTGGATGTCGGTGTCTGAGTCGGGGTGTTTGTCGACGTTGGGGTTGCGGTCGGTGTTGCGGTCGGGGTGTCGGTCGGGGTCGAAGTCGGCGTATCGGTCGGCGTTGCAGTCGGCGTGTTGGTCGGTGTCGCAGTTGGCGTGTTGGTCGGGGTCACAGTCGGCGTGTTGGTCGGCGTATTGGTCGGTGTGTTCGGGCATCCTGGGGCCGGGCAAGTCGATCCGCCGCCTTGATATACCCCGCCCGAGGCCGAGCATGCCGCCTCGGTCACGGCAGCGATGCAATCGCTGCTTGGACTACTGCTGCTGCAGCAGGCTCCGGTACACGGGACGTCGCAGGGCGAGCCATCGCCGCGATAGGTTCCCTCGTTGGTCTGGCAATCCGCGCTGGTCGCTAGCACACATTGCCCGTTGGAACCGCAGCACCCGCCCGTGCACGGGACGTCGCAATTCGAGCCATCGCCGCGATACGTCCCCCCGGCGTCCTGACAGTCGGTCTGCGTGACGTTCTCCACACACGTGCCCGAGGGACCGCAACAGGCGCCGGTCGTCTGCGCCCACGCATCGGTGGGAAGTCCGAGCCACAGAAAAACCATCGACACCAGAAACGTCATGGAAGGCCATCGTCGCTGCTGCCGCGGGTTCCGCCGGCGGAGTCTCATCGCTTCCTCCCAACAGGCGTATGGTTCCAAACGCCAGCTGCTGTCTTAGCTCAACCCGATGACGCGTCCAACCCAAAATCGGCAGTTTTGCAGCGTATGAATCGCTGACCGCGCCAGATGCCAACCGTGGGGAGACCTACACGGCTATGGATGAGTGGCGGAAGAGAGGCCGGTAGGCGCACTTCTGATTTTCATGCTAATCGGAAGCGGTGCTTCCGCGCCTGTTGGCCCTGGCGGCGAAACCCGCCCATTCCTTCTTCCTCTGGGGGCCGCGCCAGACGGGCAAGAGCACGCTCCTGCGCTCGCGGTACGCCGGCGCCCGCACTGGATCCACCTGCTCGACACTGACGCCCTGATGCGGTTCGCGCAGCGGCCCGCGACGCTGCGCGAAGAGGTCGCGGCGCTGCCGCGCTCGCGCCTGGTGGTGATCGACGAGGTGCAGAAAATCCCTGGTTTGCTCGACGAGGTGCATGCCCTCATCGAGAGCCGGCACCAGGTCTTCGCCCTGTGCGGCTCCAGCGCGCGTCGCGTCCGCTGCTCGCAGGCAAACCTGCTGGGGGGGCGAGCACTGCGCTACGAGCTCTTCGGTTTGGTGTCGGCCGAGCTCGGAAGCCGGTTCGACCTGGTGCGCATGCTCAACCACGGGTATCTGCCGCGACACTACCTGGACGACGCCCCGCTGCCGCTCCTCCGCGCCTACGTGCACGACTACCTCAAGGAGGAGATCCTCGCCGAGGGCTTGACGCGCAACCTGCCGGTCTTCTCCAGCTTCCTGGCCGCCGCGGCACTCTCCGACACCGGCACCCTTAACTACGCCACCATCGCGCGCGACTGCGCCATTTCGGCCCACACGGTGCGCGCCTACTTCGAAATCCTCGTCGATACCCTGCTGGCGCGCCTGGTGCCGGCCTACGTCCGCCGCCCGAAGCGGCGCGTGATCCAAGCCCCACGTCTCTACTTCGCCGACGTCGCGGTGGTGAACACCCTCGCCCGGCGCGGACAGCTCGAGCCGGGCGGCGAGCTGTTCGGTAAAGCCTTCGAGAATTGGGTGTGCCACGAGCTGACCGCCTACGCGCACTATCGCCAGGGCGGACACGAACTGAGCTACTGGCGTCTGACCACGGGCGTGGAGGTGGACTTCGTGGTCGACGAGATGGAATGGGCGATCGAAGCGAAAGCGACGCGGGTGGCGCATGGGGATCACTTGGCCGTGCCTGCGCGAGCTCGGGTGCGATTATCCAACGGTCAAGCGGCGCCTCGTGGTCTCCCTGGATCCGCAACCGCGCCGCACCGATGACGGCATCGAGATTCTCCCCTACGCCGTCTTCGCCGAACGTTTGTGGCAGGGCGACCTGCTGCGTTGACGTCCGCCAGGCAGCCCCTGGATCCCATGGCCGGTCGAAGCTGCGAATTGAGCGGACCGACGATGCTCGCCTATTCGGCGTGAGCAACAGCACCCCAGCGCGGGGTCATTTTCTTGGATGGGCGACATCGCTCGTGACAATTCGCGCCGACCATGCCAGTTTTTCGAATGTGATCCGGAGGTCTACGTGAGCTGGCGGGCAGTCTGTGCCCTGGCGATATTCGCGCTGCTCGCCGGGTGCGGCGACGGCGGCGACGATGCGGAGCCCAGCGTCGGTCCCCTGCCGACGGGACCCGACGACCCGCGCGCCTATACCGAGCGCTTCATGGCCCGCAACCCGCTCGCGCTGGCTCAGCTCGACCACCTCGTGATGGTTGCGCTCGAGTCGACCTCTGTGGGGGAGGAAGACGGCGACACCTGCGCCGAGCGCGAGGGCGTCGACTGCCTCCCGTACGCGGTCGAGGAGGCGACAGAGATCGCAGTGTCGATCGCCGATGACGCGGAGGACCTCGCCGAGCTCGTCATCGTCGACGCGGCCGGCGAGGTCGTGCTCCGCCACGTGTCGGGTGAGGACGCGGGCATCGCTCTTCTCGGCCCCGGCTCCTACCGCCTCGAGCTGCATCACCGGTTTGCCGGCGACGCGGTCGCACCGGAACAGGCGGTCTTTCTGCGTTCGGATGTGCTGGATGGCAGCGGTTCCCCCGCGTCGAGCGGTGCGCCAGCCGCGACGGCCGGCGCACCGATGACGCCGGCTTCGGCGCCTCGCATGGTGCAGCTGACGGCGCAGGAGAACTGCCAGCGATGCGACTTCTCCGGCGCCCTGCTGACCGGCGAGCACTTCGACGATCGCGATCTGACCGGTGCCATCTTCAATCGCGCCAGGGTGAGCGACACCACCTTCGTGCGCGCCAAGATCGCCGATGGCCAGTTCGTCGGCTTTGTCAGTGCCTCTGCGGGTGTCACGCGGGGTACGAGGTGGGAAATGAGCACCGTCGACGCCGACTTCAGCGGCGCGGTGCTGTCGCGTACACAGTGGTCGTTGCGCGCCCTGAATGCACGGCGCTGGCATTTCGCCGGCGTGTTCCGCGGCGCGCAGCTCGACGCCAGCGTGTGGAAGGGCAAGCGCCTGAGCGCCAACGACCTGAACCTGCTGTTCAACGCGGACTTCCGCAACGCCGACCTGACCGACAGCCGCTGGGAAGAGGAATTGACGGTTCTGCGACACGAGGAGGGGCATCAACCGCAATGCACCTTCCAAGGAGCGGATCTGACGCGGGCGAAGTTTACGGGCATGATCAAGGACCACCTGACGCACTGCCGCTTCGACAAGGAGCCGCAGTCCGGCCGCAGGACGATCCTGCGCGGCGCTAGCCTCGGTGGCGCGAATCTGGCGGGCGCAACGCTGGCCGGCGCCGATTTGTCGGGCGCCACGGTCGCGGAGGTGCGCTGGCGCGGCGCCAACCTCACGGACGCGGTGCTGGCCGGCATGGTGCCGGCGACCTTCAATGACCTGGACCTCACCGGCACCGACTTCACCGGCGTGGACTTCGCCGGCTTCGACCTGACCCGCACCGACCTGTCGAAAGCCGTGCTCTCGATACCGCCGCGCTTCGGCAGCGCCAAGCTCACCGACGGGACGCGCGGCGTGAACATCGCGGGGCACAAGTTCCCGCCGCGCTACGAGCTCTTCAAGGGCGCCGACCTGACCGGCGTGGACTTCAGCCGCGCCGAGCTGTTCGAGGCCAACCTCGAACGGACGACCCTCAACAAAGCCAAGCTGGTCGGCGCCAACTTGAACTTCGCCAATCTGCGCGGCGCGAAGCTGCGCGGCGCGACCCTAGGGGTGCAGCCGGGCAGCGAGATCCACGCCGCGACGCTGCGCGGCGCCTTCATGCCCGACATCGATCTGTCGGATGCCGACCTGCGCACGGTGGATCTGACCGGCGCGCATCTGTACGGCGATCAGCAGCAGACGCTGCTGGTGCGCACGCGGCTGGACTCGGCGAGCCTCGTCAACGCCGTCTGCTCGGGGGCGCACTTCAGCGGCACGATGAACAACACCGTGTTCGTCGGCGCCCAGCTGGTCAACGCCGTCTTCAACGGCGCCACCTTGACCGGGGCGAAGTTCGACGACGCCTATCTGCAGGGGGCGGACTTCGCCAACGCGATCAGCGTGACCGGAGCGTCGCTGAGCAATGCCGCGGTGTCGGCAGCGCCGGGAACGTGGCAGTTCCGGGAGGGGGACGGCACGCCGTTCGTCTTCCGTTACGAGGCCACCAAGCTCGGTGCCCTTGCCAGCGACCGCTCGGTGCGCTGCCCCAACGGAGCGGATGGCCCCTGCTGTCCGAGCGGCGATCTAGCGGCCTGCCTGAACGGCAAACTCAAGCCGGTGCGCAACGGACCCTTCCCGCCGGTGCCGGAGTGCGTGCCGAAGCCGCCGCGGTACGACAACTGCATCACCCCACGGCCGACCACGACGCCCGCACCGACCCCGACGCCGCGCCGCTGAGCGCCTTACGATCATCTTTTGGATGGGCGACATCGCTCGTGACAATCCGGGCCGACCATGCCAAGTTTTCGAATGTGATCCGGAGGGCCGAGTGAGCTGGCGGGCAGTCTGTGCCCTGGCGATATTCGCGCTGCTCGCCGGGTGCGGCGACAGCGACGACGGCGACACTCGGGAGCCGCCCATCGTCGGCCCGCTGCCCACCGGCCCCGACGACGCGCGCGCCTACAGTGAGGACTTCGTAGCGCGCAATCCCCGCGCGCTGGCCCGGTTCGAGCACCTGGTGATGATCGAGCTCGAGCCGACAGCCGAGGGGGACGAAAAGAACGACACCTGCGCGGAGCGCGCTGGCGTCGACTGCATTCCGTACGTCGTCGACGAGCCGACGCTGCTGACACTGGCCATCGACGAATCGGCGATCGAGCTCGAGCGCCTGGTGCTGCGCGATCGAGGCGGGCCGGCGGTGCTGTCGCTTGCGGCCGGTGGAGAACCGGTCACGGCGGTGATCGCGCCGGGCGAGTACGTCTTGGAGTTCACGCACGCCTTCGCCGGCGATGCGGAGGCGGAGACGCCGACGATCTTTCTGCGCCCCGGTGAGGCGGCGGAGGCGGAGACCAACCCGGCCGCAGCGCAGTCGGTCGAGGCAGCGGTGCAAGCGGGCGGTGTTCCCGCCACCACCCCGCCGCGCTCCATGAGCCTCACGGCCGGTCGCGATTGCGTGCGCTGCAGCTTCGCCAACTCGGACCTGACCGACCAGCACTTCGACGGCGCCAACCTCACCGGCTCGACGTTCAGAGCCGCGAAGTTTCTGCGCACCACGCTGCGCGGCGCCACGCTCATCGGCTGCACGATGACCGATCTGTACCCGCGCACGGGTGATACCTACCAAGGGGGCGGCAACCTCACCGACCGCTTCGACGCGGATTTCAGCGGTGTCAAGGCGCCCGGCGTGCACTTCTCCTTCTTCATCGAGCGGGTCTTCAACCAGGAGCAGGCGCTCCCGTTCTTCGCCATCTTTCGCGGCGCCACGCTCGACGACACGCTCTGGGACCAGGACACGAATCCGAGTAGCCCGCCCTCGCAGCTGCGCCCCGACTTCCGCAACGCCAGCCTGCGCGGCGCCCACTTCAGCTTCATCGTCCTCACCACGCCGGCCAAGTGCCCCGCCGATTCGCGCGCGCGGGACGACGCCTGCTCATTCCAGGGGGCCGACCTGACCGCCGCCGTGTTCGACGACGTCTTCTGGAACATGCACGGCACGGTCGTGCCGGAGTTTGGCACGGTCGGGAACAACCTCGCGCACTGCAGCTTCGGCGTCGAGCCGGGGTCGAAGCGGGCCACGGTCCTGCATCACGTGACGATGGAGACCGGACGGCAACCGACGCGACGGCTGGACGGCAGCGATTTCTCCGGCGCGGACCTGACCGACGCCTTCTTCGAGCAGATTCATTTCGACGATCAGTTCCCCGGCTGCGGGAAGCAAAGGGCGAACCTGGCGGGCGCCAAGCTCGGCGGCGCCCATCTCACCGGTTCCAACTTCGCGGGCGCCTCGCTGGTCGGCGCCGATCTGTCCGGCGCCACGCTCGATCGCGTGGTGTTCGACCGCGCCGACCTGACGCGCGCCAAGCTGCCGGGCGCCAAGGTGCCGGGGGTGCACTGGCGCGGCACCATTCTCACCGAGGCGGTCATCGCCGGCATGATACCGGCGACCTTCAACGATCTGGATCTCACCGGCACCGACTTCACCGGCGTGGACTTCGCCGGCTTCGACCTGACGCACACCGACTTCTCGCCAGCCGTGCTCTCGATACCGCCGAGCTTCGGCAGCGCCAAGCTCAGCGACGGGACGCGCGGGGTCAACATCGCCGGCCACAAGTTTCCGCCGCGCTACGAGTTGTTCAAGGGCGCCAACCTGAGCGGCGTGGACTTCAGCCGCACCGAGCTGCTGGAGGCGGTGCTCGAGGGCACGACGCTCAACAACGCCAAGCTGGTCGGCGCCAACCTGAACTTCGCCAACCTGCGCGGGGCGAAGCTGCGCGGTGCCACGTTGGGGGTGCAGCCGGGCAGCGGGGGCAAGGCCGCGACGCTGCGCGGCGCCTTCATGCCCGACATCGATCTGTCGGATGCCGACCTGCGCTCGGCGGACCTCACCGGGGCGCATCTGTACGGCGATCAGCAGCAGACGCTGCTGGTGCGCACGCGGTTGGACTCGGCGAGCTTCGTCAACGCGATCTGCTCGGGGGCGCACTTCAGCGGCACGATGAGCAATACGGTGTTCGTCGGCGCCCAGCTCGTCAACACCGTCTTCAACGGCGCCACGCTGGATAAGGCGAAGTTCGACGATGCCTACCTGGAGGGGGCGGATTTCTCCAACGCGACCAGCGTCAACGGCGTCGTGCTCAGCAATGCCGCGGTGTCGGCGGTGCCGGGGACGTGGCAGTTCAGGGAGCAGGACGGCACGCCGTTCATCTTCCGCTACGAGGCCACCAAGCTCGGCGCCCTGGCCACCGACGACTCGGTGACCTGCCCGAACGGAGCAGGGGGGCCCTGCTGTCCGAGCGGCGACGTGGCGGCCTGCCTGAACGCCAAGCTCAAGCCGGCACGTCAGGGGCCGTTTCCGCCGGTGCCGGAGTGCGTGCCCAAGCCGCCGAAGTACGACAACTGCATCACCCCGCGTCCGACCGTGACGCCCGCCCCAACGCCGACGCCGCGGCGCTAGCAGTCCGTCGAAAAACGGGTCTGCCCACCCTTGCCTGGCGAATCGTGGCTTGCGTTCAATGTAAACGGCCCGCGGCTGCATCAAGAGACCTGGAGGTGCCGATCCCGTGCTGTTGCGTCTTTGGGCCAGGGAATCCCCTCACGAGCCATAGCCGCGGCACCTGTGGCCGCCGGCGACGCCGCGCGTCGGCCGGGTGGGGTGGGGTGCGGTGAGTAGCCACCGCGGCAGCTCGGCAATCTCCGTCGGAGCATCGTTGCCGGGCCCCCCGCCACCGGGCAGCGCGTTGCGCTGCCGGCGGGCACAGGTCCCGCGGCTACGGCTCGTGGCGGCCCCTCGGTGGCCCGATGCGCCAAACTGGCCGCCGGCGACGCAGCGCGTCGCAAGTTCAATCTTGCAAGAGGGGTCCCCTTAGTGAGAAATTCGGCAGCGGCCAACAAAATTCCGCTCAATGGGTGCACTGCGCGGGAGCGTGATTCTCTCGGCGAAGGGGGCGGCAATGAGCCGGCAACGCAGGCATCGACGACGGACGATCTCGCGACGAGAATTTCTCGTCGGCAGTGCCGCCACCGGCGCCGCCCTGGGCCTGCCGGGGCTGCTGGCCGGCTGCGGCTCGGATAACCAGCCGCCGCCGGCGCGCACGGCAACGCCGACGGCCACCGCCACCCCGCAAGCCACGGCGACGCCGACTCCCGTGCCGCGGCCGCGCGAGCAGCGCACGCTGCACTTCGATTTCTCCTTTGGCGATGTGAGCGAGCCGCGCCTGCGCGTGCTGCTGAGCGCGCACGACGGGTTGGCGCTCACCCCCCACACGGCCGAGACGCGGGCCTTCTATCGCCAGCAAAATCCGCTGTTGCGCGGCGTGGCCGATGCCCGGCTCACCCACTTTGCCGAGGCCGTCGATCTGCCCGCCGACTCGCTGCAGCACTTCTGGGTGACGGGCCGCTGCGAGCCTACGGGAGAGGAGGCGCTGTTAGGGCTGCAGATTCACCGTCCCCAGGCGGTGCGCCGTACGTTGGCGGCCTACCAGAGGGTCAGCGGGCAGCCGCGCGTGTACGGCGCCAAGGTGCGCGCCTACGGGCTGCAGGGGGTGGCGGATGAGCTGACATTGGAGGATCTGGCGCCGGCGCTCGATGAGTTCGTCACGCCGTGGGATGCGGCGGCAGCGCTGGTCTTCCATCATCCGGAGATCATGAACCTCAACCTGGAGCAGGGGCCGGCGATCCTCGATCTGATTCAGACGCTGCCCTGCACGCCGGACGATCCGCAGTGCCAGCCGCTCCTCGGCACGCTGGCCTTTCACATCGCGCGGCACTGGCCGACCACCACCACGCCCGGCGGCTGGGCGACGCTGCTACCGATGACGAACCTGGATGGGTCGCCGGTGCTCGATGAACAAGGCAAGCCGGTCTATCGCTACGAACTGGCCGAGGAAACGGTGGCTGCCGCACAGCAAACCGTCCGTGCCGTCCTGAGCAGCGTCTTCAATGACGCGCGCTTCGCCGGCAGCAACTGGCACGCGCTGCAAGGGCGTACGGTGAGTCGCGGTGTCAGCGTCGGCTCGCCGCCGGAGAGCGGCTTCGAGTTGATGGCGGAGTTCG
The DNA here is from genome assembly GCA_964475125.1 of uncultured Binatia bacterium (SeqCode). Taxonomy (GTDB): domain Bacteria; phylum Desulfobacterota; class Binatia; order HRBIN30; family CADEER01; genus CAYYWP01. The sequence continues at coordinate 14,574 of CAYYWP010000110.1, forward strand.
GCGTAGGGACCACGGTGCACGGCGTGCAATTCGTCGGACTGCAGGTTGCCGACGCGTCCAAGCGAACCATCGAGGTGGGCGTCAAAAACCACTTCTTGCGTTGCCTCACGGCGTTCGTGCAGTTCGCGAATAACGCCGGGCCACTACCGGTCTCCAACCCCAATGCGGACCGCGACACGCAACGCGCCAAAGCGGTCGGGCTGGTTTTCACCAACGACACCGTGATGGGCGTGCCGCTCGTGGGCGATCTCACGCGTACGCAGACGGTGCAGTTCGACGTACCGGCCGAGGCCTCCAGCGCCAAACTGTACTTTGGCAGTCTCGGGCTCGGTGGAGAGGCATTCTGCCCCGAGGCATTGGCGGGCTCGATTTTCACGCTGATCTTCAATCTCGGGGTTCCAGTCATCTGTTTGGTGCTCGGCTTCGCGACAGGAAATGGACGAGCGAACCTGGCATCCTCGCTGGAGATTCTCGCGGCCGAGTATTTCGAGAGGGGCGCAAAGTTCGAAGCTTCGTTCTTCCGCGAGATTCTCAGATTCACGGCCAAAGAAGGCGTCAAGGAGGGTGGCATCCACGGTGTTCCCGACCTGGCGCGGGGGATCTTCGGCAGCGCCGAATCGGGAAACCTGGTGCCGTTCCTGATCGGGGCGGTGAACTTCGTCATTCAGCTCTTTCTGGCCCTCCTACCGACGCTGGTGGCGAAAGGAGTTTTCGCTGGGGTTGCGATCGGTACGCTCGTCAACACCCTGCCCATGGTCGGCATCGTCACGCGCATCCTGAGCGGTGGTGCTCTGTTGGCCGAAATCGTCCAGACGGTCACGGAGGTGTTGATCAGCCCCGCCCTGTTCACCAACACGCTGTCGTTGGTGATGACGACGACGGTGCGCATCGAGCACGATCCCGACGACTTCCGCTTTCCCGCCCGGGCCTGCCACTACGAGGTGACACTGATTTACGACGAGGCCTCGAAGGTGGCGCACAAGCT
>CAYYWP010000111.1:0-15375 GCA_964475125.1 uncultured Binatia bacterium (SeqCode)
ATGGCACGAGCGGGCAGATGGAGGCAAGCGTTTTATGACACAGTAGTACTAACAGTCCGTTGCAATAGGCCGCGCTCATCCTTCGACGGGCTCAGGATGAGCGGGAGGTGCTTGTGCCGCAACAACGGGCTGTAGCCCCTCGTGCTCCGCGTTCTCTGTGGCCTCCGCGGCTCTGCGTTGAGTTTTTTTTCCGATCAAGGCTATAAGACCACGGTCCGCGGGCGGGAAAGTCGCGCTCGACCGTTGAGCGAAGCGGTCGCGGTCGACTAGTCTGCCGCGGCCATGATCTCGGCCGAACGGGTCACCAAGCGGTTTGGCGCTTTCACGGCCATCGCGGACGTCTCGTTCGAGGTGCGGCGCGGCGAGATCGTCGGGTTCCTCGGCCCGAACGGCGCCGGCAAGAGCACGACCATGCGCATCCTCGCCGGCGTGTTTCCGCCCACCCAGGGGCGGGCGCGGATCGACGGCCATGACGTGGCGAGCGACGGCCTGCGGGCGCGCGCACTGCTCGGCTATGTTCCCGAACGCGCCACGCTGTACACGGAGATGACGGTCGAGCACTACCTGACCTACGTCGGCGAGATGAAGGGGCTGGCGCGGCGCGGCGCGCGCCGCGAGGCGGCGATGGCGATCTCCACCTGCGACCTCGCCGAGGTCGCCGGGCGACTGATCGGCAGCCTATCCAAGGGCTTCCGCCAGCGCGCCGGCATCGCCCAGGCGCTGGTCGGCTCGCCGCGCGTGCTCATTCTCGACGAGCCCGCTGCCGGGCTCGACCCGGAACAGGTGCAAGGCGTGCGCACTCTCATTCGCTCCTGGCGCGGCGAGCGGACCGTCATGCTGTCGACTCACATCCTATCGGAGGTCGAGGCGACCTGCGACCGCGTCATCATCATCCACCGCGGCCGCGTCCTGGCCGTCGATACGCCGGGCAATCTGCACCGCCGCGTGCGCCGCCGGGCGCAGATCGTCATCGGCGTGAACGGCCCGCGCGCCGAGGTCCTGGCGGCCCTGCGCGCCGAGCCGGGCGTGCTCGACGTCCAGGAGATGGACCACGCCGACGCGGCCGTGCGGGCCCTCATCACCTGCCCGCTCGATCACGATCGGCGCGAGGCGCTGGCCGCGGCCGTGGCACGGCATGGCTGGGGCCTGCGCGAGCTGCGGGCCCACCCCGTGACCCTGGAAGAGATCTTTCTCGCTCTGGTGTCGGAGGATGCCGCCCGCGGAACGGGAGACGATGCGACTGCTCGTCATCTGCCGGCGTGAGCTGTACGCCTTTTTCGGCTCGCCCGTCGCTTACGTTCTGCTCGCGGTGTTCCTGCTCCTGAGCGGCTACTTCTTCTACACCGACCTCCTCTTCTTCGTCTTGTTCGGCTCCTTCACCCGCGCCTCGGGGCTCTGGCAGCTCTTTTTTCTCGATCTGCGGCTGGTGGCCCTGCTCGTCCTGCCGCTGGTGACGATGCGGCTGCTCGCCGAGGAGAAGAAGCTCGGCACCCTGGAGCTGCTGTGGACCTACCCGGTCCGCGATAGCGAGATCGTGCTCGGCAAGTTCCTCGCGGCCATCCTCCTGTACCTCGCCATGCTGGTGCCGACGGCGATCGGGCCGGCCGTCTTCCATCATTACTACCCCTTCGACGTCGCCCCCGTGCTGGCGGGATACCTCGGCATGTTGCTACTCGGCGCGGCCTTCATCGCCTGCGGGCTATTCATCTCCTCGCTCAGCGAGCATCCGGTCATCGCCGCGATGGTGAGCTACGGCGCGCTGGTGTTGTTCTGGTTCTTGACCTGGAACGAAGCGGCCGCGAGCGGCGGCGTCATGCGCTGGCTGTCCGCCCTGTCGCTGTTCGACCGCTTCGTGAACTTCGCCAACGGCGTGATCGACAGCCAGGACGTGGTGTTCTTCGCCCTCTTCACCAGCTTCGCGCTCTTCCTCACCTGGCAGGCGCTGGCCACGCGCGCGTGGCGCGGCGTGCGCTGACACGTGACGGCGCTGCGCTTCTCGCCGGCCGTGCGCGGCGGGCTGCTGATGGGCGCGCAGGTCCTGCTCGCCTGGGCGCTCTTCGTCGTCTTGCAGCTGCTCGCCGCGCGCCACAACGTGCGCGTCGATCTCACGCCCGCCAAACGCTTCGCACTGGCCGCCGTTTCCCGCCAGGTCGCCGAGGGATTCGCGCGGCCGGTGCGCATCACCGCCTTCTTCGACGGACAGCACCCCCAACAGCGACGCGACATGGCCGATGTGCTCGAGCAGTTCGCCACCGCCGCTCCCGACTTGACCTACGCCCTGCTCGACCTCGACCGCTCGCCGGCACAGGCGCAGCGCGCCGGCGTCAGCAGCTACAACACCGGCATCCTCGAGGTCGGGCAGGAGGTGGTCCGGCTGCGCGAGATCACCCAGGCCGAGATCACCGCCGCGCTCCTGCGGCTGTCGCGAACGACGCCTCGCGCCGTCTGCTTCCTCAGCGGCCACGGCGAGCGCCAGACCGAGGCTCGAGAGCGTTTCGGCTACAGCGACATCGCCGAGGCCCTGCGGCGCGAGCGCTTCGCCGTGCGCACCCTGAGCACCCTGAGCGAAGCCGGCGTGCCAGACGACTGTACCGTCGTCGTCCTGGCCGGGCCTTCGAAGGACCTGCTGCCGGGCGAAGCCGACGCCCTGCTCGCCGCCCTGCGCCGCGGCGGGCGCGTCCTAGTGATGGTCGACGCGGATGCTCCGCCCTCGGTGCTGACCTTTCTGCGCCAGATTGGGATCGACGCCCCCCCGGCGCTGGTCGTCGACGAGCAGAACCGCTTCGTCGGCGCAGACAGCTTCATGCCCCAGGTCAGGCGCTTTCGCGATCAGCTGTTCGCCGACAAGCTGACCGTACCGGCGGTGCTGGTGGTGGCGCGGCCGTTGTTGGCGGTCGACCCCGCAGCGGACGACATCGAAGTGACCACGCTCGCCGTCACCAGCCCGGAGAGCTGGGCAGCGGTCGGCGTCTCCACTCCTCCCGACGCCGCGATTCGCTTCCGGCCCGAGGTCGATCGCCTCGGGCCGATCCCGATCGCCGCCATGGCGGTCTTCTCCGCCGCCGCAGATCAGCCGCGGGGCGTGCTGATCGCGATCGGCGACTCCGACCTGGGCACCAACTTCTTCCTCAACCTGCTCGGCAACCGCGATTTCCTCCTCAGCACCGTCGCCGTGTTAGCCGAGGAACCTGCGCTCGTCGCGGTGCGGGAAACGACGCAGCCGAGCGGGGGATCGCCACCGATCGCGCTGACCGAGGCGCAGAGTCGTACCATTTTTTGGGCCGCGGTGATCGTCCCTCCAGCCGTCTGCCTGGCGATCGGCGGCGCCATCGGCTGGCGGCGGCGGCGCCTGCGCGGGGGGCGCTGAAATGGCGTGGCGCGGTACGCTCGCCCTGGTCGTCGCCCTGCTGCTCGCCAGCGCCGCGCTCTACCGCGACGCCAAGCGAGATCGCCCCGACGCCGTCTGGCGGGCGATTCTCGACGGCCGACCGACGCCACGGCCAGGAGGGGCGGCGATACCGCTGCTCAGCGTCGATCCCGCCGCCGTGGTCGGCATCGGGCTCGAGCGCAATGGACAGACGCGGCGCACCGCCCGCACCGCCAGCGGGTGGAGCGGCGTGGCGCACACCGCGGCTGTCGATGACTTTCTGCGCCAGCTCGGCGAACAGGCGGAGATCATGCGCATCGACCAGCCGGAGCCGGACGGATTGGCCGCCCACGGCCTCGATCCACCGCAGGCCACCCTCGAGCTGCAGCGCCGCGATCGAGCCCCGATGGTCGTTCTGATCGGCACGCGCAACCCGGCCGGCACGGCCCTCTACGTCCGCCTCGGTACGCAGGGCCCGATCGCCCTCACGGGCTCACAGCTGCTGTGGAACCTCGGCCAGCTCGAGCGCGCCCTGGGCGCCGGCTAACGGTCCGTTGAAAAAGGCCGCGCTCATCCTTCGACGGGCTCAGGATGAGCGGGAAGTGCTTGTGCCGCAACGTGTTCCGCCCACGCCGACCACAAGACGCACGACTGGCCGGGATGCGAAACAAATCCATCACCACGAAGGACACGAAGAGCACGAAGGGCACGGGCTTCACGGCATGCGAGGCAGGTAGAGCGGCTCCCCGTGCGGAGAGCTGAGCGCAATCCATTCGGCACGACTTTACGCCTTGAGTTTCATGCCCTTCGTGCTCTTCGTGTCCTTCGTGGTTTGAATTCCGATCGCGACTAGATGGAGCGGATCAAGGCCATGCCGGCCCAGGCCGCCAGCACGCTGGTCACCACCATCACGACGACGTAGATCAGCGCCAACCCGTGCGCGCCGGCCTCGAAGAGCGTCACGACCTCGTAGCTGAAGCTCGACATCGTCGTGAAGCCGCCGCAGAACCCGGTGCCGAGAGCCGCCGCCAGATCCGGGCTCAGCCAGCCGCGGCCCATCACGGCCGCCAGGATGACGCCGATCGCGAAGCTGCCGGACGTATTGACCAGCAAGGTGCCGAGCGGAAAACCGGTCTGCAACGTCCACGGCGCCAGCAAGCCGGTCAGCCAGTAGCGAGCCAGCGAACCGGTCAAGCCTCCCACTCCCACCAACAGCGCCCGCCACATATGCCGCGCACCCTACTGAGGGTCCCGCCGGCGGGCAACCGACGGCACGGACCGCCGAAAGCCTCGTCGGGCCATCAGCCACCGACCGTCCGACACGTTGGCTTGACTCTCGATCTCGGCCTTCTACGATTAGGAGTCCTGATGCATATCGAGACGCTCAAGGTCTTCTGCGACGTCGTCGAGACGGGCAGTTTCTCGATCGCCGCGTCGCAGAACTTCATCACCCAGTCGGCGGTCAGCCAGCAGCTGCGCGCCCTCGAGGCCAAGTACCGGTGTAAATTGCTGGAGCGCAATCGCGGTGGGGCCAAGCCCACACCGCAGGGAGCCATCCTCTACCGCACCAGCCGCGAGATCATCGACCGTTTCCAGGACGTCGAGGCCGAGCTGCAGCATAGTTGCGCCGTGGTCGGCGGGCAGTTGCGGCTGGCCATCGTCTACAGCGTCGGGCTGCACGAGCTGCCGCCCTACCTCAAGGAATACCTGCGCAACTACCCGGAGGTGAACGTCCACGTCGAGTACGCGCGCTCCAACCGGATCTACGAAACCGTCATCGCCCAGCAGATCGACCTCGGCATCGTCGCCTATCCGCAGAAACACCCGCAAATCGTCGTCATTTCCATCCGCGAGGACCATCTGGTGCTCGCCTGCCCACCCGAACATCCGCTGGCGAACGCGAAGAAGGTACCCATCTCGCGGCTCGATGGCGAAACGATGATCGGCTACGAGCGCGACATGGCAACCCGCAAGGCCACCGACCAGGTGTTACGCAGCCACCACGTCAGCGTGCACTACGCCGGCGAGTACGACAACATCGAAACCATCAAGCGTGCTGTCGAGATCGGCCTAGGCATAGCCGTGGTCCCGCTACCGGCGATCCAGCACGAGATCGCGCAGGGCTCGCTCAAGGTCGTGCGCCTGAGCGACGACACGCTGATGCGACCGCTCGGCATCATTTACAAGCGTGGCCGCCATCTCTCCCCTGCCGCCGAGAAGTTCGTCGAAGTTCTCAAGCGCGATAACCTCGAGTGACGCCGCACCTGGCTGCGGCGCCGATCCGGATCGCCCATGAGCGGCTTTCGCGCCGGCGACTTGCCGCCTCTGCCCGGTGGCTTCTGGCAACTGGTCGGCCCCGGCGCGATCCTGGTCGGCCTCTCGATCGGCGCCGGCGAGCTCATCGTCTGGCCGCGCCTGACCGCCGCCTACGGCGCCTCGATGACCTGGGTGGCGGTCCTGGGGATCTTCCTGCAGATGTGGCTGAACGTCGAGATCGGGCGTTACACGCTGGCCACCGGTGAGAGCGCGTACGCAGGCTACGCCCGCTTGTCATCCGTCTTCCCGTGGCTGTTCCTGGCGCTCAACGTCGTCGGCTGGATCGTGCCCGGCTGGGCGCGCGCCTGCGGCGGCGCGCTCAAGGTGCTGGTCGTCGGCCCCGACGGCTGGGGCGGACCGACGGTGTGGACGGCGATCACGTTCCTGGCCGTCGCCGCCGTGCTCTTCGGACCGCGGGCGATCTACCGCTCGGTGGAGCACACGGTCGAGGCGCTGGTAGTCGTCATCGTCCTCGGTTTGATCGGCGTCGCCGTCTCGGTCACCACCGGTGCGACCTGGCTCGAGCTCGCCCGCGGCATCGCCAACCTCGGGTACAAGCCCGCGGACGTCCCCGGGTACGAGCTCTTCTCCGCCCTCGTCTTCGCCGGCGCCGGCGGCACCTCGAACCTCTTCTACGGCTTCTACGTGCGCGACAAGGGCTGGGGCATGGGCGCACACCTGCCGGCGGTCTTGAATCCGTTGCGCGGTCGCACCGAACGCTCGGGCGACGGCGGCTTTCGCATCCGCGACTCGGCCCAGAACCGGCGGCGCTGGCGGCAGTGGATGCACCAGCTGGTGTTCGACCAGGTGGCTTTCTTCTGGCTGCTCAACACCGCCACGCTGCTGCTCTTCATCGTCGGGGCGCTGGCCGTTCTCCATCCGCGCGGCCTGGTCCCCGACCAGGAGCTCTTGGTGTGGCAGGAGGCCGCGATCCTGGAAGCGAGCTGGGGCACGAGCGGCAAGTACGTCTTCCTGGTGGTCGGCGTGGCGACGCTGTTCTCGACGCAGCTGACCTTGATCGACGGCGTGGCGCGCAGTTGTGCCGACATCTTGCACGGCCACTTCGCCTGGGCCCGCCGCGCCTCGCGCAACGAGTGGTACGCGCGCATCGCCGCGGCGTGGATGATTGCCGGTCTGCTGCTCACCTATCTGTACGAAGCGATTCCGCCGATCGTCTTTCTCCTCGGCGCCGGATTTGCCGGCGGCATCGCCATGGCGATCTATACGCCGTTGACCCTGCTCATCAACCTGCGCCACCTGCCGCCGAACGCACGACCCGGCGTCCCGAGCATCGTCATGCTCAGTACGCTCAGCGCCGTGTACGTCGCCTTTGCCGTCGCGGCGTCGGCGCAACTCGTCGCGCGCCTGACCGGCTGAGCGAGTCGAGATCCGGGCGCGCGGCACAGCGCCGGCGCACCGGGCAGATGGCGCAGCGCGGCTGGCGCGCCACGCACACCGTGGCGCCGAGATCCATGATTGCCTGGTTGAAACCGCCCGCCGATCCGGCCGGCGTGCCCCGCACCGCCAACTGCCACCGGCGGCGCGGCAGCGCCGCCGCCCCGCCCCCGGGGCGCACGCCGAACCAGCGCCGCAGGACGCGCGCCGCATTGGTGTCGAGAATCGCCTCGTCGCGGCCGTAGGCGATGCTCAACACCGCCCCAGCGGTATAGCGACCGATGCCCGGCAGGGCGCGCAGGGCCTGGGCGTCATCGGGCAGCCGACCATCGTGCCGATCGACCACGATGCGCGCCGTGCGCCGCAGGTTGCGGGCCCGCGCGTAGTAGCCGAGCCCATCCCACGCCTCCCGCACCTGTGGCTCGGAGGCGGCGGCCAGCTCGGCGAAGCTGGCGTAGCGCCTCAGGAAGCGACGGTAGAAACCCTTCACCCGCTCGACCTGAGTCTGCTGCAACATCACCTCGGAGACCAGGATGCGGTAGGGATCCCGCGTACGCCGCCAGGGCAGGCGGCGCCCGTGCGCGCGGTACCAGCGCAACAGGAGTTTCTGAAAGGCGCGAACCGTGGCCGAGGACGGATGGCAGGGCATTTCGGGCGGGCGCGCGGCCCGGAAAGCGTGTACCATGTCGGGCGCAATGGCGCAGTGGCATCCCCTCCACCGCCTGCGGCGCTGGATCATCGCCGAATGCACGCGGCTGTTGACCAAGCCGCTGGCGGTCTACACGCAGCGCGTACCCAACAACGCCGCCCGGCTACGCAAGACGCTGCGCCCGGGCGACGTGCTGCTGGTGGAGGGTGACCAGCGCATCAGCCAAGTGATTCGCTACCTCACGCAGAGCTCCTGGTCGCACTGCGCGCTCTACGTCGGCAGCGCGTTGCTGCGCCGCGACCCACAGCAAGCCGCCGCGCTGCGCCAACAGTTCGGCGACGACGCCGAGCACCTGTTGATCGAAGCCGAAGCCGGCCCGGGGGTCGTCGCCAGCCCGCTCGGCAAGTACGTGCGCTACAACATCCGCATTTGTCGGCCCCAGGGTCTGCGCCGCGAGGACGTCGGAGCCCTGATCGATCACGGCGTGGCGCAGCTCGGACGCGAGTACGACGTGCGCCACATCCTGGCCTTGCTGCGCTTCTTCTTCCCGGTCAGCCTGGTGCCGCGGCGCTGGCGGCGCGCCGCGCTCACCTTCGGCACGACCCCGGCCGGCGGGGCGGTCATCTGCTCCACCCTGATCGCCGATGCCTTTACCAACATCGGCTACCCGATTCTCCCCGAGGCCGTGCCCGAGGATGCACCGGCGACCGGGCGGCGCTGGTCGCGCTGGCTCGGCGGCCGTACCCGTCCGGTGTTCCGCTTTCGGCGCCCCAATACGGCGTTGATCACGCCGCGCGATTTCGACCTCTCCCCCTACTTCGAGGTGATCAAGTTCAACCACCTGGGCGAGTCGACCCTCGACTACCGGCGGATCATCTGGGAGGAGGGCCCGCGCGCCGATACCGGTTCACCCGCGGCCGAACGGGAGCCGCCGCCCGAACGCCCGCGCGCGCGCGCGTTGACGCGCTCCTCGGTCGACTGAGCTATTTCTTGGCCGCCCCGCGCGGCGCCAGGTCCATGTCCGGCGGCGGATGGTCCGGCAGCTTCCAGCGGATGTAGGGCTTTTCCTTCAGCTCGTGGTAGGCGTTGGCCATGTCGATGGCGGCGTGAAAGGCGCGCTCGAAGGCGGCGAAGTCCTGCTGCTGGATCGTCGCCTCGAGCGGCTTCCAGTTCTCTGCGAGGAACTGATTGAGCGCCTCTTCGTGCTTCGGGCGCATGAAGGCGCCCAATTCCATCAGGCCGCAGATCTCCTTGTATTGGAAGCTCGCCATCGGCCAGTTCCGTTCCTTGGCGGCGTAGTACAACTTCCAGGTGCGCGCCCCCACCTCCGGCATCAATCGCGCCAGCCCGGGTTGAATGGTGGCGATGTCGTCGAGCGTCATGCGGTTCTTGCCGCTCCAGAAGGTCAGCGCCCTGACCTTGGCCTCGAGCTCCTCGTCGGTCATTACCCTATCCCCCCGCGCGGCGGCACAGCGCGCGACGCGCCGGCTTGTCTCGAGCGCGTCGTCTATCCGAACGGCGAATCTTTCGTCAATTGAGAGGAACACCGTTTCCGCCTTGCATAACCGAGACGCGGACACTAGCTGTCGATCTCGATGTCCCGTGCGGCGACTGCGCTGTCATCGCACCTGAGTCGCCGTCGCTTCCTGCAGGGCGCGGCCGCCGCCGCATCCGGACTGCTGTTGCCGGGTTGGACCCAGCGCGGCGCGGTCGCCGATCACACTGTCGCCGACGGTTTTCTCGACCCCGATGAGCTGCAGTTGGTCGAGGCCCTGAGCGCCCGCATCATCTCCGGCGATGACGGCACCCCAGGGGCGCGCGAGGCGCGCGTCGTCGATTACATTCAGGCATTGCTCTCGACCTTTCCCGGGGCGGACGCCAATCGCGACGAGCGCGTCAGCGCCGCTGATTTGGTCGCCATCGCCACGGCCGTCGGCGGCTCCGACGCGGCTGCCGACGTCGACGGCAACGGACGCCTCGACGATCGCGATCGCGCCGTCACCGCGGCCTCGATCTTCGCCGCTCCAGTCTTGGCCGGTCCGCCCGCATTCGCTGGCCGACCGCTGTACGCCGGCGGGCCCTTCAGCGGCCGCCAGCCGTACCCGGATCCGACCGACGGCACCCCCTCGAACGACTTCCCACCCAACGCCTTCCGTCAAGCCCTGCCCCTCTCGCGGCTGCAACGGATGGCCTGGACGGCGCGGCTGCACGGCGCCGGGGCCGTCCCCGAGCTGCGCGACAATCCGCTGGCACACACGCTGCCCGACGTCGACTTGCGCCGCCGCTACCGCGACGGCCTGGCGCACGTCGAGGCGATCTCCCAGCGCGACCTCGGCGCGCCGTTCGCGGCCTTGGCCACCGAGCAGCAGGACCAGGCGCTGGCAGCCGTGCGCCGCGAGCAGCGAGCGTTCTACGACCTGCTCGTCGACCACACCATCGAGGGACTGCTGGCGGCGCCCGAATACGGCGGCAATCGCGATCTGATCGGATGGTCGCTGATCGGCTTCGACGGCGACAGCCAACCCCTCGGCTACACCATCTACGACGCCGGCATCGACGATTACCGCGAACGCGCCGACAAGCCCAACTCGCGTATCGATCCCGACGACCCCTGCCTCGCCTTCGGCGGCGACATGCTCGCGTTCCTGCGCTTGGTCATGCGGCTGACCGGCGGCACCGAATTTCCCGCCCCGTTCTGCTACCCCGGCTGACCTCGCGCTCATAGCGACATGCTCGGGCAACCGACGGCAAGCAGCAGGCAAGCGTTCGCCATCCCCTTTCCGAACCTTTTGCCTTTTGCCTTTTGCTTTTTGCCCTTTGCCTTCTCCAACTCCTGATATGAGCCTCCCATCCTCAGTCGCCAACCTCCTCGGCAACACCAGCCTGTCGCGCTTCGACGCCCTGATCGTCGGCAGCGGGGCCGGCGGGTCTGCCGCCGCCTACGTGCTGTGCAGCGCGGGGAAGAAAGTGTTGATGCTCGAGGCCGGCGACAACAACTTCCCGGGCCTCGACGACCCGCGCCCCGGGCAGCCGGTGCCGCGCTACGGCAACGACGAGCTGAAGGCGGCGATCCGCTTGTTCGATCGACAGGATCCGCTGGTCGAGCCGCGCACCTACCGGCCCAACGCCAGCGTCGCGGCACAAGCGGATGCCGACGTCAACGTCCTCAACCGCACCGTCGGCGGGACCACGGTGCACGCCGACATGAAGTATCCGCGTTTCAACGCCGTCGACTTTCACCTCGCCTCGGCGCTGCGCGACGCGGGGAGGACCTTCGACGGCACCAGTTTTCTCGACTGGCCACTCGACTACGACGAGCTCGAGCCCTGGTACGGCGAAGCCGAGATCATCACCGGCGTCGCGGGTCAGTCGGAGGGGGCGGGCGCCGACCCTTTCGCCTCGTACCGCTCGCGACCCTATCCCATGCCTCCCTCCGCCGAGATGTACGTCGGGCGCCTCTTGTCGGAAGGGGCGCGGCGCGCCGGCTGGACGCCGTTTCGCTATCCCGCCGCGATCAATTCACGCCCCTACCCGGGCCCGCCGCCGCTGCAGCGGCCGGCCTGCGTGAACTGCGGCTTCTGCAGCGGTTTCGGCTGCCCGAACAATGCCAAGAGCTCCGCCGCCGTCACTACCCTGCGCGCCGCGCTGCTGAGCGGCAACTGCCAGCTGCGCTACAATTGCTTCGCCTGCGGCTTGGTCGCCGCTGCGGACGGGCGGTGCATCGCCGCCGTCGACTACTTCGATCCGGACGGCGTGCGCCAGCGCGCCAGCGCCGACTGCGTCATCCTGGCGGCGAGCGCGATGGAAAGCGTGCGCCAGATCCTGCTCTCCGATCTCGCCCTGCCGGACGGCCCGGCCTTTCACCTCGGCCGGCACATGCTGTTTCACCTGCAGACCATCGGCGTCGGCATTTTCGCCCAGCGCCTGCACGGCGAACGCGGGCAGTCGGTGACGCACGGCCTGGCGGATTTCCGCGGCGTCAACGAGGGCGGCACGGCCCTGCATCCGGACGGCCGGCCGCTCGGCGGGGTGATCGAGTTCGGCACCTCCTCCGAACCGATCGGCAGCGCCAAGGCGGTGCGGCAGACGCTCGACATCGCCGCCAACTTTCCCAACCTGCGCGGCGTCACTTTGAAGCGACTGCTGGTCGAGAGCCCCTTCCACGCCCATCTCGCGGTGTTGATCATGCAGGCAGAGGACGCGCCGCAAGCCGGCAATCGGGTCGACCTCGACCCGTCCGTCCGCGACGCGTTCGGGCTGCCAGTGGTCCGCCTGACGCACCGCAACCACGCCTTCGAGCTCGATGCCGCGACCTACTACCGGCCACGGCTGCTCGAGATCCTGCGCCAATCCGGCGCCCAGTTCGGTTTCGTCGATCCCACCTCCGGCGGCATTCCACGCACCCGTCACGTGCTCGGCGGCCTGCGCATGGGCCACGCGGTCGACGACTCGGTGTGCGACGCCTTCGGCCGCGTGCACGGCTTCGACAACCTCTACTGTATGGATGGCGGCGTCATGCCGACGGGATCGGGCTACAACCCAACCCTGACGTTGATTGCCCTGGCGCTGCGCGCCGCCGCCAACCTCGTCGCACCCGGAGCCGCCGAACGCCGACTGGGTACCGGAATGCTCGCGGGCACCGATTGACTTGCCCGGGCGGCGCGGCGTAGGACTCGGCAGGTTCACATGGTGTAACGAAATCCGCTGCGGCGGATTCTTTTTGCGCCTGGAGCTGACCGGGCGGTCAAAGAGCATCGAGCATGGCACTGGACTTCGACGGCCGAACCCTCCTGCAGCTGCCGATCTATCTCGGCATGCTGGTGGCGGCCGCGTGCTACGCCCTGCAACTGGTCGCGGCGCGACGCTTCTTCCGTCCGCAACCGGCGGGCGAAACCTTTCACCCCACGGTGACCGCGCTCAAGCCGCTCAAGGGCGCGGGCGCTGAGCTGTACGAGAACCTGCGCTCGCTCTGCGTGCAGGAATATCCGAGCTTCCAGATCGTGTGCGGCGTCGCACAGCCGGACGACCCCGCCGTCGGCATCGTACAGCGGCTACGAGGAGAGTTTCCGCAGCTCGACATCGAGCTGGTGATCGACGGGCGGCGCTACGGCACCAACCACAAGGTCAGCAACCTGCACAACATGTACCAGCGCGCCAAGCACGAGGTGATCGTGCTGGCGGACAGCGACGTGCGGGTGGGCCCCCGGTACCTGGCCAACGTCGTCGCCCCGCTGCGCAACCCGCGCACGGGCGTGTCGACGTGCCTGTATCGAGCCACGAGCACCGGCGGCGGTCCGTCGCTGATCGAGGCGTTGTTCGTCAATACCGATTTCGCCCCGCTGGTCTTGCTGGCCCGCTTGGTCGAACGCACGACCTACGCCTTCGGCGCCACCATCGCCCTGCGGCGCAGTGCGCTCGACGAGATCGGCGGTTTTCTGCCCATCGCCAACTACCTCGGCGACGATTGCGAGATCGGCCGGCGCCTCGCGGCACGCGGCTACGTCAACCGTCTCAACCGGGAGATCGTCGATACCGTCCTGGCCGTCGGGAACTGGCGACGACTCTGGGATCACCAGCTGCGCTGGGCGCGCACCTATCGCGTCAACCGGCCGCTCGGCTACTTCGGCAGCATCCTCACGCACGGCACCTTCCTCGCTCTCCTCAACGCCGTCGCCAACGGCCTGAGCCCGTTCAGTTGTGTCACCAGCGCGGCGTTGATCGCTTTGCGCTATCTGGTCGCCGCGCGCATGGCGTGGACTCACCTGCGCACCGAACTGACTTGGGCCGAGCTGCTCCTCGTCGCGCCCAAGGATCTGTTTCTCACCGCCATCTGGTTCGTCGCCTTCGCCGGCAACACCGTGGTGTGGGGCGAGGGCCGCTTCGCCGTGCAACGCGACGGCCAGATGACCGAGCTCGGCGCGCAGCCCAGCCCGGCGCTCGCCGCGCCAGTCATGAGCGATGAGTGAGGGCGTGCTGACGTGCTGACGTGTTGACGTGCTGACGTGTGGACGTGCTGGGCTGGCGTCGAGCGGCAGTACGAACGGCAGCATCAGCGTCCGGTTTGCATACGCGAAGCCGTAGCTCTCACCCGGGCTCGGCACTCCCACACGTCAGCACGTCAACACGTCAGCACGTCAACACGCCCTGCGGTGCGGGCGGCTGAGTGGGAGGACGTTGAGCGCGCCGGTGATGTCGTTCTGCGCCACGTACACCTCGGTGCCGTAAACCTCCGTCAGTGTCGCGTAGGTGAGCACCTCGGCCGGCGTGCCGAGACGGGCGACGCGGCCGCCGCTGAGCAGGAGCAGGCGGTCGCAGTAGAGCGCCGCGATGTTGAGGTCGTGCAGCACGATGACGATCGTCATCCCCTCGCCGCGCAGGTCGCCCAACAAGTCGTACATCTCGACCGCGTGCCGGATGTCGAGAAACGCCGCCGGCTCGTCGAGCAGCAGAATACGCGGCTCCTGCGCCAAGGCGCGCGCCAGCATGACGCGCTGACGCTCGCCGCCGCTCAGCTCGGTCACCGGCCGGCGCGCCAGCGCCGAGGTCTCCGTGCGCGCCAGCGCCCGGCGCGCGGCCTCGAGGTCGCGATCGCCCTCGAAGCCGAAGCCGCTCAGGTACGGTGAGCGGCCGAACAAGACCAACTCCATGACGCTGAAGGGAAAGGTCACCGCCTCGGCCTGCCGGACCACCGCGATCTCGCGACCCAGCGCGGCGCGCGAATACGCCGGCAACGGCCGACCGTTGAGCAGCACCTCGCCGGCGCGCGGCGATAAGTAGCCGCTCATCAGCTTGAGCAGCGTCGACTTGCCCGAGCCGTTCGGTCCGATGATGCCGACGTACTCGCCGCGCGCCACCGCCAGGGATACCGCGTCGATGGCCGGTACGGCGCGATAGGCAAAGCCGACGCCGCGCACCTCCAGCGCGATGTCAGTCGACACTGCGCCCCCCTTCGCGCCGCAAGAGATAGATGAAGAACGGTCCGCCGCACAGCGCCGTCACCACGCCAACCGGAATCTCGCTGGCGCCGAAGGCGCTGCGCGCGACGGTGTCGGCGAGCAACAGAAACGTCGCCCCGGTCAGCACCGACGCCGGCAGCAGCAAGCGGTAGTCGGGCCCGATCAACATCCGCGTCACGTGCGGGACGATCAGACCGACGAAGCCGATCATGCCGCTGACCGATACCGCCGCACCGACCAGGAGCGAGGAGACGACGAACGCGGTACGCCGGACCCGCGCGACCTCGACGCCGAGCTGCGCCGCCCCCTCGTCGCCGAGGCTCAGCAGGTTGAAGGCGCGCGCGTGGCGCTGCAGCCAGATGACGCCGGCGCCGAGGTAGAGCGCGCCGCCGAGCACGAGCAGATAGCCACTCGCCTGCAGGTTGCCCATCAACCAGAAGATGATGCCGTGCGCTTGCAGAAAGTCGGCCACGGCGTTGAGGGCCATGATCAGAGCGCCGGAGAAGGCGTTGCACACCACGCCGGCGAGCAGAAAGGTGTACGGCTGCAGGCGGCCGTGTACCGTCCCGAGTCGGTAGACGAGGAGCATCGTCAACAGCGCGCCGACGAATGCCCCGGCGGGCACGGTCACCTCGGGCAGCGGCCAGCGCCCGGATCCCACGACCAACAGCACCGCGGCGCCGAGCGCCGCC